>CAXUAZ010000154.1:0-9229 GCA_964249195.1 uncultured Chthoniobacterales bacterium | reverse complement strand
GGGTGGAGCGATGCCGTCCACCGCAAGATTGAAGGCGATGACCGAACTGCCGTCGGGGCGGTTAAACTCCAACCGCAAGGCCGTCATGCCGGCCGGCGCCGGGAACGAGGCCTGGACGGATTGCATCGGCGCGCACGCGATGTTCAAGACGCCGGTTTGCGGGGCCACGCCCGTGCCGACCGCGGTCCAGCGGCACGTCAATTCCTTGAGGTCCGTGAACGAATAATGGTTGGTGAGCGGCACGATGCAGGCGCCCGCCGATGGGTTGACCGTCCGGGCGCCGGCCACGACCGGGCTGTAGACGCTCTTGACGATCCACCACTCCGGCTTGAGATGACGGAAGGAGTCGACGATGCCTTTGTTGTTCTCCTGGCGCAGGCGGTCCGGGCCGTAATAGAAATCGGTTGTCGGATCGTCGTTTTTGTCGGCGACTCCCTGGCCCTGCCATTCCCAGATGAATGAGCCGAGGATGGTCGGGGCTTTCCAGAGCTTGTCCCAGGTCTTGATCATGGCTTCCGACCAAAGATCGGACATGCCGGGGTCATACTCCTGCACTTCCTTCTCGTAGAACGTGTGCGGATGCTCCGAAAGGTTTGAACCCCAACGAGTGTCCTTGGCCGCGCCGTCGATCGAGCCGGGATCGGGGTAGTGCCGGTCCGCCCACGCCTGGCCCTTGTAATCGCCGGGGCTCTTTTCGGAGACGAAGGCCGGGTGAGTCGGATCGACCGAGCGGACCAGGTCCAGGACCTTCTGACAGTTGGGCCCGGTAGGGTTTTCGTTGCCGAGGCTCCAGGCCAGAATGCAAGGGCGGTTTTTGTCCCGGGCCAGGGTTTCCTGCGCCCGCTGGAGCAGGTAAGGGGCATATTCGGGGTCCTTGACCCCATCGTTGATCCAGCAGTAGGGGACTTCGTCGAGGATGTACATGCCCCGCTCGTCGCATAATTCCAGGAAGCGCTGGGCGTGGTTATAATGGCTGGTGCGGATCGCGTTGATGTTGGCGGCCTTGATGAGGTTGAGATCTTCGACCCAATTGGCCTCCACCAGGGCAAAACCCTTGTCGCCCCAGAAGTCGTGCCGGCAGACGCCGGTGCATTTGATGGGGGCGCCGTTCCAAAGGACGACGTTGTCCTTGATGTCGATCTGCCGGAATCCGAAGCGCTGCTCCACCCGTTCGAGCAACTCGCTGTTGCTGTTCAGGGAAAAAACGACGTAATAAAGATTCGGCTTCTCCGCGGACCACAGGGCGGGCGCGGGCACGGGAGCGCTCAGGGTGATCTGCGCGGCGCCATCGGCTTGCAACTGGCTGGAGCCCGAGACGGTCACGCCGACAGAGCGCCCATCCGCGCTGAATAATTCGCCGGTGACCGCCACCGTCTGCCCCGGCGTGCCCTTGACGCGCACCTCGGCCGCCAGCGTCGCGTCGCGGTAGTTCGCGGCCAACGGGGTGCGCACGGTGATGTCATCGATGCGGGTTTGCGGGACGGCGATGAGCGACGTGTCGCGGTAGATGCCGCCCATCGATTGGTAGTCGCCCGTGTCGCAGTCATAGGAGGGGGTGGTCTTCGACACGCGGACGGCGAAGAGGTTGTTCTCGCCCGGCCGGACCAGGCCGGTGAGATCCACGTCGAAGGCCGTATAACCGCTTTCGTGATAACCGGCCTTCTGCCCGTTTACCCATATTTCCGCGCCATCGAAGGCGCCGTCAAAATGCCAGTAGATGCGCCGGCCGGCCCAGGTCGCGGGAATGGCGACCTTGCGCCGGTACAGGCCGACGGTTTCGTCGACCGAATCGTAGGTGGGCACGGAATAGCCCGCCATTTCCCAATTGGACGGCACGAGCTGGGTGTCCCACGCCGCGTCGTTGAAGGCCGGCGCGGCAAAGGCGTCTTTGGCCGCCGGGCTGCTCTCGTCGGGCTTCGGGGCGGGGGGATGCCAGACCGATTCGCGCGTGTCTTCGTCCGTGACGATCTGGAAGTCCCGCAGCGACGCCCAATGCGGGCCGGCGGTCGCGGTCACGAGGACGCGGACGTAGCGAACCTCGGCGGGCGTCAGCTTGAGCGTTCCGTTGCCGATGCCGGGCGCGGCGGTGGCGTCCGCCAGAGTCTTCCACGGGCCGCCTTTGACCCGCCCTTCGATGCGGCATTGAAAGCGGTCGTCCGGGTTTTCCCAGACCAATTTCACGCTGACGACGCGCCGGCTGTCGCCGAGATCAGCTTGCAGCCACTGCGGAAAGCTGCCGCCGGTGGCGCACCAACGGGTGTCGTTGGCGCCGTCAAAAGCGTTCTTGGGCGGGTTGTCGCCTTCGCTGCTCGAAGCGGTGAAAGGCCCGCGGCCGGGGGGCGTCAACTGGAACTGCCCGGCCTCGATCTTTCCGTAGGCCAGTTGGAAACGCCAGGGGCCGGTCATCGGCAAGTTCCACGGGTTCTGGGAGCGGAGTTTGTCTGGCGGCAGGGGCGCCGTCCCCGGCAGCGGCAGCGGGAGCGTCGCGGGCGAGACGCGCCCGACATCTTGCGCCAGCGCGGAATGCGCCAGCGCGCAGACGAGCGAAGGCAGGAGAAAGAGGGATCGTGGATTCATGGCCGGATGCCTTGTACTACCTGGAACGGGAATGATCCACTCCAATTCACCCGCCGCGCGTCAGGATGGATCGGCCGGGGAGCGCTGGCAGAGAAGATGCTTTCACGGAAGCCTTCTTCCGAATGACCGTGCGGCCTCTCCTCGTTACTTTGATCCTGAGCGGCGCGTTGCTTTCCGCTCGCGCCGCCCCCGCGCTGGCCGAGGCAAAGGGGCCGGAGTTGAGCGAGGTCAACAAGGCCGAGGCCGAGGCGCGGCAGGCGCTGGCGCAGGCGCGAGGCCAGAAGGATCGCGCGTTGATCTTGCAGGCACTCCTGCAGGCGGCGCGGGCCGCGCGGCTGGCGGCTCATTACCCGTCTGCTCTCCAGATGGCGGCCGAAGGCATGGCCCTGGCGTCGAGTTTGCACGACAACCGGACGCTGGCCGCGCTCTTGCAGGTGCGCGGCACGACGCAGTGGAACCAGTCGAGCCTGGTCGAAGCCTCCGACAGCTTCGTGGAGAGCCTCCGCCTCGCCGAGCCGCTCGGCGACAAAGCGCTCCAAATGGCGGGCCACCGCGGCCTCGGGCAGGTCTGCTCCCGCACCGACGACAAAGCGGGGACCATGTTCCACCTCAACGTCGCGCTCAACCTCGCCCGCGAACTCGGCGACAATGCGGCGCTGGCCGGCATCCTCAACGATCTCGGCAACCAATACCTTTGGAGCCGCGACTACGCTCAGGCAAAGAAAGATTTTGAAGAAGCCTTGAGCCTTTCCAAAGGCACGAAAGACCAGCGGTTCCTCGCCTTCCTGCTGCTCAACCTCGGCCATGTCGCGACCGAGACCGGCGACCAGGCGCTGGCGACCCAATATCTCGACCAGGCGCTGGCGATCTGCCAGGCCGGCAAGTTCGAGCGCGGCATCGCGGAAATCGATTACCTCCGAGCCGCGGTGGAGCGGCGATCCGGCCGGCCGGACGCGGGCATGGATCTTCTGCAGCAGAGCCTGGCCATCGCGGCGACGCTCAAGAGCCCGGAGTTGTTCGCGTCGATCTACGAGGAATCCGCGTTGACCCACGAGGCTCGGGGCGATTTCAAGTCCGCGCTGGATGCGGAACGCAAGCTGGCCGCCGAACGCGAGACCATGCGCAGCGATCGCGTCCGCCGCCATGCGGATGAGATCACGGCGCGTTTTGCCAACGAATCCCGTTCCCGGGAGATCAAGCTCCTGCAGCGCGACAAGGAGATCCAGCAAGCCGACCTTAACCTCAAGAACTCCGAGTTGAGCCACGCGCGCAGCCAGCGTTACCTGCTCGTGGCGCTCTTCGCCCTGGTCGCCGCGGCGTTGTCCGGGGTGGTCAGCCGCTTGACCGCGGGTTTCTTGCGCGCGCGGCGGCTGCTGCACGAGACGCAGGCCGCCAAGCAGGAAGTCGAGGCCGCCGACGCGTTGAAGGCGCGTTTGCTCGACGTGGCGGCGCTCGAGCTCAGCAACAGCGAGGCGCGTTTCCAGAACGCCTTCGAACACTCCGCGCTTGGCCTTGCCTTGGTGTCGACGACCGGCCAGTGGCTGAGCGTGAACGCCGCCCTCTGCCGCATCGTCGGCTACTCGTCCGCGGAGTTGACGGCGATGACCTTCCAGGACATCACGCATCCCGACGATCTGGTCGCCGATCTCGATCACGTGCGGCGTTTGCTCGCCGGCGAGACGGAGTCGTACCATGTGGATAAGCGGTACATTCACCGGGAGGGGCGCATCGTCTGGATCTCGCTGGATGTCTCGATGGTTCGCGACTCCGCCTCGAACGAGCCGCGCTACTTCATTTCCCAAATGTGCGACATCACCGCCAGCCGGGAGGCGGCGCAACACCTGCAGGCCGCCAAGGACGACGCGGAAAGGGCGAATTGCGCCAAGAGCGAATTTCTCTCGCGCATGAGCCACGAATTGCGCACGCCGCTCAACGCCATCCTCGGCTTCGGCCAGCTCCTCGGCGCCCAGGATCTCGGCCGCCGCCCGAACGAGAGCGTCAACCACATTCTGACCGCCGGGCGGCACCTGCTGGGCCTCATCGACGAGGTGCTCGACCTGGCCCGGATCGAGAGCGGCAAGGTGGAGTTCAACCGTGAGTCCGCCCACGTGGCCGCCATCGTCACCCAGACGCTGGAGTTGCTTCGCCCGCTGGCCATCCAGGCCGGGGTCAGACTTTTGCCGATCAAGGAGGATGACGGCGCGTACGTCGCCGCCGAGGAGCGCCGGCTCAAGCAGATCCTCCTGAACCTGCTTTCCAACGCCATGAAGTACAACCGCCCGGGCGGCGAGGTGGCGGTCCGCTGGCGGCGCATCGGCGATCGGGTCCGGATCGAAGTGGCCGACACCGGGCCCGGCATTCCCGCGGGCGATTTGAAGAAGATCGGGTTGCCCTTTGCCCGGTTGGCGAGCGCCGAGAGCACTCCGGGGACGGGCCTGGGATTGTCCCTCACGCGCGCTTTGACGGAGGCGATGAACGGGGAATTCAGCTTCACGAGCGAGCTCGGGGTGGGGAGCGTCTTCCGGGTCGAACTCGATGCCGCCGAGGCGCCGGCGCTCGCGGCGCCGCTCGTCGTCGACTCCATCCTGTACGATTGCCCCCTGCCGGCCGAACCCTCCACCATTCTCTACATCGAGGACAACCTGACCAACCTTCAACTCGTCGAGCACCTGTTTGCCGACGACGCAGACACCCGGCTCATCTCCGCCATGCGGGGTCAGTTGGGGCTGGAGATGGCGCGCGAAGAGCGGCCCGACTTGATCCTGCTCGATCTGCACCTGCCCGACATGACCGG
Organism: uncultured Chthoniobacterales bacterium; assembly: GCA_964249195.1. Classification (GTDB taxonomy): domain Bacteria; phylum Verrucomicrobiota; class Verrucomicrobiia; order Chthoniobacterales; family SZAS-18; genus CAXUAZ01. The sequence continues at coordinate 3,858 of CAXUAZ010000154.1, read as the reverse complement.
CGAGACGGTGTTGCGGCTCCTGGGCGAGGCGCCGGAGACCGCGGATATCCCGGTGATCGTCATCAGCGCGGACGCCACGCCGGATTGCATCGAGCGGTTGACGGCGGCAGGGGCGCGAGATTATCTCACCAAGCCTTTTGTCATCAAAAAGCTCCGGGAGGCGATCACCCGGGCGCTGGCCGAGGCCGTGCCGGCCTGAAGGGGAGCGGGTGACGAGACTCGAACTCGCGACGTCTTCCTTGGCAAGGAAGTGCTCTACCACTGAGCTACACCCGCAAACCGGCAAAAACCGAGCTAGACCGTTAACGGCGCGCCAAGCGCGGCGCAAGCATTTTCTTCGGGACCGACGGCGGGCCGTTCTCTTTGACACCCGGGCGCCGCGCGCTACGCTGCCCGCTGCCTCATGGACCGTCTCGCCGAGATCCTCCAGCACAAACGCACCGAGATCGCGGCGCTGCACCCGCGCCGGGCCGAGCTGCGGCGCGCCGCCCTGGAACGCAACGCATTCCGCAGCTTTGCCGCGGCGCTGTCCCACGGCGGGGACGGGGGGCGCACCCTCGCGTTGATCGCCGAGGTCAAACGGGCATCGCCCTCGGCTGGGTTGATCGCCGAGCATTTCCAGCCGGTCGAGATCGCCCGAGCCTACGAGGCGGCCGGCGCGGACGCCATCTCGGTGCTGACCGACGAGCGATTTTTCCAGGGGCATCTCGATTATCTCGATGCGATCCGCGACGCGGTGGACCTCCCCATCCTGCGCAAGGATTTCACGCTCGACGAAGTGCAGATCCATGAAGCGGCGGCTCACGGGGCGGATGCGATCCTCTTGATTGTGGCGGCGTTGGAACAAAGCGAACTCGAGCATTTGCTCGGAGTGGCGGCGGCCTGCCAGCTCGATGCGTTGGTGGAGGTGCATACGCTGGAGGAGTTTGAGCGCGCTTTGGCGACCGATGCGCAGATGATCGGCATTAATAACCGTAATCTGGCGACTTTTGCGGTGGACCTGGCGACGACCGAGAGCTTGAGCGAAGAGGCGCCGCCAGGGGTGGTATTGATCAGCGAGAGCGGCCTGCGCACGGCCGAGGACAGCCGCCGCGTGCGGGCGTGCGGGGTGGACGCGATCCTGGTCGGAGAGGCGCTGATGCGCAGCGGCGACGTGGCCGCGCAGGTGGCGGCGATGAAGCTGTTGTAGGCCCCGCCGCGGGACGCCGAAAAAAATTCGCGGTTTATGCGCATAATTGCGTCGCGGAAATCTCGTCCCAGCGGGAACGACTTTGAGACACGCGAGCAGTCCGCCACGAACTCGCCCGTATGTCAATGAAAAAATAACATGCCAGTGAAACAGCGTTATTCTTCGCCCGCGTAGTAGTTCGCTTCGGAGCCATCGACGATCACTTCGCCCGGGCCTCTGTAGACGGCGAATTTTCCGCTGTCCGGGTAGTGGCACGATTCGCCGATCGGGTTGTCGGCGATGATGTAGAAGGCCAGTTCGGCCGCGCCGGTGTTGGTGATTTGATGGGCCTCGCCGGCGGGAACAAGAATTACGTCGTCCTTGCGGAGAGCGGTCGAGCCATCGGGTCCGCGCATCGAACCCGCGCCGGAAATGACGATGTACATTTCCCATTGGGCGGAATGCTCGTGGTAAGGGCACAAACTCGCGCCGGGCGGCAGGCGAAAGATGGAGAGGTCGAACGGGTGGCGCTTGGCGAGATCGAGCGATTCGGGCTCGCGGCCGAGCGCGACGGAAATATCCTGGCGGGTCTTGCGATATTTGCCCTTGGGCGACTTCCATTCCACGGCCGGAACGGCGGAGAGATTGATCTTCTTCATGGGGTTTGCCATCCAGTTGTAGCGGCAGTCTGCGACCGCCGGAAGATCAATCGGGGCAGAAGGCGTCCACTGCGGCAATCCATCTGCCGACGGTCATAGACCGCCGCTACAACGGTTGAGACAACCCCCCGCGCCCTTTGCGACTGATGAATGCAGCGACCGATCCCAATCTCCTGAAGCGTTGGACAGAAGAGGTGGATTGGCTGGTCAACGCCTTTTTGCCAGCGGCTATTTCGTGATAATCTTGCGCCGCTTCAAATCGTAGAAGTACCGCGGGCTATGGGTGTAGCGCCCATCCGCGGGAACATCAGGGTAATAGTACAAGGTTGCCTTGCGCGAGAAGTCGTACAGGTACGGGAAGGGGAATGTCGCACTGGAATACCAGAAACTTTTGCTGGCGAAGTCGTACAGATACACGCCGTTCGCGGAGTCCTGCGCATCGATCACATACTCGTAGCCAAGATCGAAGTGATAGATATAACGCGGATCGCTCAAGTAGGCGTAGTAGCCAAAGGGATTGCCGTTGGGGAAAGTAAGATAGTAAACGCCATTGCCTAACGACACCTCTCCGTTAAAGAACGCCGGGTGACCCGAGGTGGGAGGCGGCGTGGGCAAAGGTGTGGGCGTCGGTCCCGGGGTCGGAGTGGGTTCCGGGGTTGGAGTCGGTCCGGGCGTCGGAGTTGGCGTCGGCGTCGGAGTAGGTCCGGGCGTCGGCGTGGGTCCCGGGGTTGGAGTCGGCCCAGGCGTCGGCGTCGGCGTGGGAGTGGGCGTGGGCGACGTAGAAGAAGCCGGCGTAAAGGTCAGCGTATTGCCATCCGCGCTAAGCGCGAAATTGCCGAGGTCGGTTCCATTGGCCCCAAAGCCCGGGACGAGCTGGATCAAATGGAGAACGATGCCGGCCGCTCCGTTCTTGAAACTTCCTTCCGGAGTGGGATTGAAAAAGCCCCAACCGATATCCCCTTGGGTGGCATGGCCGGCGTCACTCGTGCCCCCCGGCATGAAGTTCTGGTAGGCATCCGGTGACGTGCTCGGCTCCAGCACCGCGTTGGTTCCGGTTTGGACCGAGAAGATGTTGAAGTTACTGCCGCATTTGATGATTTTATTCTTTAGAATGGTCGAATTGGTTTGCGTCAACCGGGGCCAAATCACCGCTCCGACCCCATCAGCGGGATATTCCGGAGAGGTGACGTAGTTTACCGTCGTCGTCCCATCCTGGGGTCGGGTTGTGGCGGCCAGGGAAAAATAAACGTCGGCATTGGTGGCCCAATCGCTCCCGTAGGTGGAGGAAAGGAGGCTGCCGATCGGTCCCAAGCTAAAAGTTTGCGCCGTGGTAAAGTCCGTGATCGAGCCGATGTCCACCAGAATGCTGGTGGTGGAGGCCACTTTGCGAAAGCCAAGGATGACATCTCCCTGGGTATTGTCGTAGGCCGCGGCGCCGGAACGCGGGGCCGCGACCATGGCAAGCACGACCGGCGCAACCAAGAAGAACGTCTTGAGATGGAGCAGGGCGGCGAACCCGGACGCAAATGTTCGTTTCACGGTAAGAGATGGGTTAAGGCAGTTGCGAACGTCCCGCAGGCAAAGTGGATGCGCACGCCGCGTTTTGTGACGTTTTAATCACATAATCGCCTTGCGAAGCGCAAAATGGCTGAGGTTGCCTCAACGGGGAAGCAGTTCTGGGTCAGTCGTTGTCGATGATCCTCACCTTGGCTTTTTTCTGGCTGCCGATCACGTAGGAGCCGTCCGGGGCGGGCACGAGCTTGACCTTGGCCAGGCGCTCGTCCTTGTTCACGTTGTCATCGACGACCTTGATCTTTAGCTTGGTCACCGAAGCTCCGGCCGGGATCGTGATGGCGCCCGGAAGCGCCTCGTAGTCCTGACCCGCCACGGCGCCGGTGATTTTGTAAAACACCGTCAGCGGGGCGGTAATGTTGTCACCCGTGCGGACGACCTTGACCTTGCCCTTCTTGCCGCCCTCAAGGGCCTGGCCGTCACCCGCGAGGACCAGCGTGACCACCGCCGGCGGCGGAG
>CAXUAZ010000153.1:0-9389 GCA_964249195.1 uncultured Chthoniobacterales bacterium | reverse complement strand
CGCAGCACCCGCTGATAAGCCGCCGCCTCGGACCCGCCCCGCACCCAATGCTCCTCCCCGACCTCCTGCACCAGCGCCAGCTTCTCGTCGATCGCCGCCCGCAGGGCACGCTGCTCCGTGAGCAAGGCGCCAAACGCGCGCGCGTGCCACTGTTCATACGCCGGCAGGGTGACCTGCTGAAAGTCCTCGATCTCGGCGGCGGCCCGCGCGATCTTCTTCTTGAGATCCACGTAAGCCTTCGACTCCGCCCGCCGCTGGGGCGCCGAGTCGACCCAGATCAACAATCGGCAATCGTTGCGCGCCGCCAGCGAAGGCCGGCTGGCCGGCGGACCGAGCATCCACCTTTTGCGCCGCGACGGTTTCTTCTTGCTCACGGCCCGAATCATTCAAGCAAACGCCCGGCCTTGGCAAGACAGGCGCGCATCAAAACCAAGCCTTCTGTTCCCTCCTCTGCGTCTTTGCGCCTCTGCGTGAGACCTTCTGACGAAATGGGGGTCGCAGAAGGCAGACTATTCTCACGCAGAGCCGCAGAGACCGCAGAGGGAGAAAGGCAGGGCCCTTAAGAACACGGTCAATCTGTTTTCATTTCCATGCTATTTTTGCATTGACATGTTGAGCTAGCTGTGGCATCATTTCCATGTTCGCGATGCCTTCCCGATCCCCAAATCCCGCGCTCCTCTCAAAGGCGCACCGCCGCCGGTCAAAATCGGGGTTCTACTCTGGGCGACGCGCCGCGTTGCGCATCATAGCCCCTGTTTTTTCACCGCCGCGCTCCCGCCCATCAGGGCGTTGCCGGGGCTGGCGCCGGCGGCGCAGGGGCCGTCTTGGCGGCGTTGATCAACCCGTTGGCGTCGATGAACGGCGTGCCGCCCGAGCCCATGAACGCCGGCAGCCTGCCGTCCCAGCGCCGCAACGATTCGTATTGGATCAACGGCGCCGTCACGCTTTTGGACAGCAGATCGTTGGCCTCGGACTGCGCCTTGGCTTTGAGGAGAATCGCCTGCGCGTCGCCTTCGGCTTGAGCCTTGGTCGCGTTAGCCAGACCGGTCGCTTGCGCAACGTCCTGCTGCGCCTTCACCACCGCCTGCGCCAATTGGTATTTCTGCTGCTCGGCCGCCTGTTGCGCCTGGATCTTCTGATCCAGCGAACGCTGCAGCGCCTGCGGCAAATGCACCTCGCGAATGCCGAACGACACCAACGTCAAATGCCGCCGGTCAAACTCCTGGCGCAAAATGCTCACCACATCCTGGACCATCTCCGCCCGCTTGGCCGAGGTGATCTCTTCCCACGTGTATTTCGACGCCACGACCGGCACCTGCGAACGTGTGTACTGCCGCACCACGCCGCTCTCCACCGTGGTGATCGGCGCCCCGCCCCAATCCAGGTAAAGCTGCGCCGCCTTCGACTTCTCCACCTGGTACTGGATCACGACATCCAGGTTGATCTGCTGACCCTCGTTGCTTTGCACCTTGATGGAATCGTCGCGGACCGTCCCCTCATCGGAAGCCTGCACCATCGGGTAGGTCTGGATCGTCACCGGGTATTCCTGGATCGCCTGCGTGAGCGGATTGATAAACGCCCAGCCGGGATCCAGCGCGCCGGTGGTCACGTTATGGTTCGCCTTGTCGAAGACGATGCCGACATACCCCGGCCGGATGCTGCGCCACGCGGAAAACGTGAAGATCATCAAAATGAACGCGACGACCGCGACGATGAAAATGGTCCCGAGGCGCACCGCAGGACGGGAAGAACTGTTAAGCGGGAGGGTTGCCATGAGGTGGATGCTGTATTTTAGATTCGGGCCGCGGGGTGACGTTCTTTTCCGGCCGATCCGACCCGATGCGGGGCCGGGGGTCGCTCCCGCGGAAAGTCGACCGGAAATAATGAAGCACTTGAGGCGCGATCAGAAGCCCGATCTGCCACGCCACCCACAACAAGAGGACGGCGACCGTCACTTCGAGCAGCGTGGGACTCATCTTCGAAGAAGCCTCGCACGATCCGCCGGCAACGCAACTTGCGGCAAAATCGCCCGCCTGTTACGCTGCCATAAGACCATGTCACGCTCCCCGTTCTCCCCTGTCATCGCCGCGTTGATTCTGGCTTCCACTGCTTCGGGTCAGGATGAGTCCCGTTTCGGCCTCAACGACGCCGCCGGCGCCGTGCAAATCCAGACCGACGGCAAGCTCCTGGTCGCCGGAGCGTTCACCCAATACAACGGCCTCGCCGTTCCCGGCATCATCCGGATCAACCCGGACGGCACGCTCGACCCCAGCTACAAGGCGAGCGCCACGATCACCCCCGGCAGCCGCCTGGAACTCAAACCCAACGGCAAGTTGCTCTACTACGGGTTGGACCCGGCGGTGACCGACGGCTTCCCGCGCAACGTGGCGCGCCTGGGCGCCGATGGCGCGATGGACCCTGCCTTTGTGCTGCCCGCCGCGCTCGGGAACACCAGCGTGGGGTTGGTCGCGGCGCCCGCCGGCGGCAAATCGTATCTGACTTTGTACGGGGGCGCCGCCGGTTACCAGTTGATCCGGGTCAACGGCGACGGCTCGGTGGATGCGACGTTCCAAACCGTGCGGGTGTTCTATACGAACTCCACCGTTGCGGCGCCGCAGCCGGTGCTGGCCATCGCGCCGCAGACCGATGGCAAGTTGCTCATCGGCGGCGGGTTTAATCAGGTCAACGGCGCCGCGCAAGCCGGTCTCGCGCGCCTCAACGCCGACGGCACGCTGGACGCCGCCTATGCCGTCGCGCTCACCCCGCCCGCCGCCCTGCCGACCGTCGGCGGCGTGGACACGATCTTCCTGTTGCCGGACAACCGCGCGGTGATCGGCGGGACGTTCGATGCGGTCAACGGCACGGCGCAGCGCAACTTTGCGCGGATCAACGTGGATGGCACGCTCGACCCGACGTTTGTCCCGGATGCCGGCGTGATCGGCGCGAACCCCACGCTGCTCGCGGTGCAGCCCGACGGCAAACCGATCTTCCAGTTGCGCCTGGTTAGTTTTTCGGGGCAGCCGGTGGTGCGGTTAAACGCCGACGGAACGCGCGACACCGCGTTTAACGTGATCGTGACCGGCGGCCGCAATTCGCGCACGCCAGCGATCTTCGATCTCGAGCTTCAGCCCGACGGCAAACTCGTGGCCGCGGGTGATTTTACCGGCGTCAACGCGGATGTCCGCAACAACCTCGCGCGCCTGAACGCCGACGGCACGGTCGACGAAGGATTTATCGTGGGCGGTGATTTGCCGCCGTTGCGGACGACGGTGAGCGTGACGGCCGTGCGCGGGGTGACGTCGGAGGACGCGACGCAACCGGGCGTGTTCCTCTTCAGCCGGGCGGGCGGCGACACGACGCTCGACGTGACGGTGAACTATCTTGTGCAAGGGACGGCGGTCCCGGGGGTGAATTACCAGCCGCTGCCGGAGAGTTCGATCGTGATCCCGGCGGGCCGCACGGAAGCCAAGTTGCGCGTGGTGCCGTACCACGACGGCGTGCACACGGGGAATCTGAACGTGAAGATCAAGCTCCAACCCGGCGGCTACAGTTTGGGAAGCGACGTGAAGGCGAAAGTCTTCATCGACGACATCGATTAGGTGGATCGCGATCTCCGAGCGCGATGGGTGACCATGCGGCGAAGCCGCGAAGATGAAAAGAGGCAGCGTTCTATGAAGAATTACACGGGTTTCGGCGACAAGCTCCACCATGACGTACCGCACTGGGTAGACAGCGATAACCTGTTCCACATCCGCATTCGTTCAAACGGCACGCTCCTCACCGACCCTGCTCTAGCCCCGCTTCTTCTAGACTCGATAAAGTTCTACGAGCAGCGCGAACGCTGGCGCCCGGTTCTCGTTGTCCTGATGCCCGACCACCTGCATGCGATCATTGCGCTCGGCTTCGGTGAGACGCTGAGCAAGTTAGTCGTCGACTGGAAACGCTGCCACGCAAAAACAAATGGCGTGCAATGGCAGGAAAACTTCTTCGACCATCGCCTGCGCGAAGACGAGCGCGGGGAACACCTGGAAGGCACGCTGGACTACCTCCGCCAAAATCCCGTCGCGGCCGGTCTCTGCCCAAACCCCAACGACTGGCCATGGATCTATCCGTCCACCATCGATTAATGCGGCCTTCGGCCGATGGTCACCCATCGCGCTCGGAGAGCACGATCCACCGCCTCAATCGTACTGCTTGCGCGCCGGGTACCGGTACGGCTCCGGCAACGTAAACGCGTTCTCGATGATCTCACACACCGGCCGCTCGCGACCCTGCGGATCGACCAACACCTCCACGATGTCGAAACGAAATAGAATATCCGGATTGTGCAGCATCCTCAGCCACGCCAAAGCGCCCTTGGCAATGAGCCGCTGCTTTTTGGCATCCACCGCTTCTCCCGGTCTCCCGTAGGCCAGGCCGGACCGCGTTTTCACCTCCACGAACACCAGCACGTCGCGATGCCGGCACACGATGTCCACCTCCCCCCACCCCGCGCCCGGAAATTGCGATACAGTGGCTTGTACCCTTTCTTGCGCAGGGCTAGCGCCGCCAGCCGCTCGCCGCGCTGGCCGAGCGCAAGATGCGGTTTAAGCGCTGGCGTCGCCCGCCACAGGCAACAGCGGCTCAGCCACCGGCCGAAAGCTGAATCGGTGAATCGGGCAGGGCCCATGTCTTGCCAGATTAGCAAGATGATCACTCGTCGCATAGCCTTTGTGACGGGCAAACCCGTACGCGGGGTAGCGCCGATCCAGTTCGGACATGAGACGGTCGCGGGTCACCTTGGCGATCACGCTCGCGGCAGCGATGCTCAGGCTTTTCGCGTCGCCATCCACGATGGCCGTATGCGGCGCCGGGAACGGCCGTACCGGCAGGCCGTCGATCAACACGTGATCCGGCGCCCGGCTCAAGCGCCGCACCGCCCGGCGCATCGCGGCATGGGTCGCGCGCAGGATGTTCACCCGGTCGATCACGCCCGGCTCGGCCATGCCGAAGGCCCAGCAGATTTCCGCGTTTGCCGTCAGCTCCGCGTAAATCTCCTCGCGCAACTCGGGCGCGAGCTTTTTGGAATCATGCAGCCGCCGGTGCCGGAAACCGCGCGGGAGAATGACCGCCGCCGCCACCACCGGACCCGCGAGCGGTCCGCGCCCGGCTTCATCGACCCCGGCGACGCATTGCGCGCCGGAAGCGTAGATGGCCTCCTCGTGTTTGAGATGCGGACGCCGCGGCACACGCCGCAAGCGGCCTCTCCCCGGCATCACTTACTTTGCCTCGCGCACGGCCATGGCCTGCTTGCCCTTGCGGTCGCGGAGATAGTTCAATTTGGCGCGGCGCGCGGTGCCGGCTTTTTCCACCTCGATCTTGGCAATGCGGGGCGAATGGATCGGGAAGATCCGTTCGACGCCCTCCCCGTAAGAGATGCGGCGCACGGTGAAGTTCTCGTCGATCCCGGTGCCCTTGCGGCCAATCACGATGCCGGTGAAAATCTGGATCCGCTCCTTGTCCCCCTCGATGACTTTGGTGTGCACCCGCACGCTGTCGCCCACCTTAAAGGATGGCACGTCGGATTTCTTTTGTTCGTTCTGAATAACGTCGAGGATATGCATGGGTCGGGCCCCGGGGTACGCGGGGAACCGTTTCTGATAGGCAATCTCGCGAAAAAGGCAAACGAAATTTGCCGTCCTTCAATAATCTTCGCGCACGCTGGCGCGGTCGAGCGACCCGCGTTATAAGCCAGACCTCCGATGAACCGAATCCCCATCCTTCTCCTTCTCGCCTGTTGCGCCGCCGCCTCGTCGATGCGCGCCGCCGAGCCGCCGCCCCCCGTGTCGCGCGACGACGCCGTCCGCCTCCAGATCTTCCTCGACAGCAAGAACTTCGTTCCCGGCAAGATCGACGGCCGGTACGGCGGTTTCACGAAGATGTCGTGGCATCGATACGAGCAGGCGCACGGCAATGCGCCGGCGGATGCGTTCGATCCGACAAGCGCGGAATTGGCCGGCATCTCGCCCCTCTACATCTCGTACACGGTCACCGACGACGACCTCGCCAGTCTCGGCCCTGTGCCGAAGGAAGTGCCCGACCAGGCGAAACTCAAGTCGCTGCCCTATTCCGACGTGCTGGAGTTGGTCGGCGAGCGTTTCCACGTCAGCCGCAAATTTCTCGGCGAACTGAATCCCAATATCCGTTGGGAGACGATCAAGGCCGGGGCAACGGTCACCGTGCCCAACGTGGCGAGGCCGTTTTACTTAAGCAACGTCCTCGCGGCGCGTCAGGCGGAAGCCGACCTGAAAAAGCAGGACGCCGCCGCCAAGCTGGCAAAACCCCTCCCCGACCCATCCAAACCGCCCGTGGCCGCCCCGGTCAGGTTGGATGTCACCCAGCGTTGGGCGCACGTGAGCATCAAAGACTCGTACCTGGAGCTGCACGAGGGCGACCGGATCATCGCCGCCTTCCCGATCACGCCTGGCTCGACGGCGATCCCGTCGCCGAAGGGCGAGTGGTATGTGGAGTCCAAGACGCTGATGCCGGAGTTCCGTTGGGACAAGGCGATGTTGATGGAAGGCCGCCGCAGCGACGTGTTTTTCCAATTGCCATCCGGCCCGAACAACCCGGTGGGCATCTGCTGGATCGCGTTGAACAAACCCGGCATCGGCCTGCACGGCACGCCGGATCCCGACACGATCGGTCGCAGCGCGAGCCACGGCTGCATCCGCCTGGCGAACTGGGACGCGTTCAAGGTGTACTACTTGGTGGACAAGAAGATGCGCGTGGTGATCGAGTAATGCCAATCAAGGAAGCGGACCGAACGCCATCGAATCGTTCCTGTAATCCGTCTCGACGACCGGCGCGTCGGGATTGATCACCGCAATGACGTACATCCCGGAAACCGATGCACCCGCTGGCAGCTTCGCGCTCTTGAACTTCACCGCCACGCTGCCCCCCGCATCGAGCGCTCCAAAGGGAACATCCGGTCCGCTTGCCGCGTCGCCCGCTCCCAGAGTCGCATCCGCCGAAAGGTAAAATCGCACCACCCCGCCCGCGGTTGCGGCCTGCTTGGGACTTTGGTTGGTCACCGTAAATTGCCCTTTGAGTTTGATCGCTCCGGCCGCGCTCGTCTTCTCGGAGATTTCGGCGGTCCATTGGCCCGTCAGGTCCGGACCGCTGATCTTGGTTTTCGCTTCGGCGACGTTCTTTAACGCCTCGAAATTACCCGCCCCGTCGTGCGCCTGCGCAAAGAAGCGGTACTTGTGCCCAGTCGTTCCCTGAAACACAAACTTCGGTCCCGTCCCGCTCAACAAAGGCGTGAAAGCCCCCCCGTTATCGCTCGCATACACGGTGTAACCGGCCAGCCCCGATCCATCGTCCTCACCGCTGAGCTTGAGCTTGATCTTCGACGTGGTCTGCTTCGTCGGGATCGCTTTGAGCACGCTGGTGGGAGCCGAATTATCGATCGTGTTCAGCCAGACCGGCGTCGCGATGGGCGCATTGCGGTCGAAGACGATGCTCGCCTGATTATTGAGCGCCGCCCCGGTGCTCTGCCCGGCACGAGCGCGCACGCTAAATGTCACGAACCCCTCGCCGATTGGCGGCGTCCCGTCCGGCGGAAGGAATCCCGCCAGCGGATCGTCCGGCGCCTGCCCCGTCACCGGGTCAAGCGAAGTAAAGGTGCAATTGAGCGCGCCGGCGCCCGCGTCGACGGCGGCGGCGATCTTCACCACGAGATGGTTGGCGGGTCGCAGGTCCACGACGGTCGAGTAGCTGCCGCTCCCGGCCGGCGGCGTCACGACCGTGTCGCCAAATCCCAAGGCCTCGATCCTCACCGTGCTCAGATCGAACAGGCTCGGGTCCAGCGCGTCGGAAATAGTGACCGTCTGCGCCGGGGCGCTGGCCGTTGGCTGATTCTCAAAGTAGATGGTGTACCTCAACGGGTCGGCCCCCGACAGGAAATGCGCGGCGCTGCCGTCGCCGACGCTCCCCACGAGGTCGTTGGGATCGTTCGCCGTCACCGTCTCGAGTTGCAAATCCTTGATCGGGTCGTCGATGCAATTGATGATGACCTTGGTCAAAGTTTGCGTGGCGCTGATCGCGCTGTACGCATTGCTCACGCCCGGCACCGAACTGATTGCGCACCGGATCGCCAGGGTCAGCGCATCGGCTCCCACCTGATCCAAATCGTAGAATCCGGTCGCCTGGTAGCGCGCCGTCGTCGCAGCGACAAAATACAGCGCCCGCCCAAGGCAATCGGCTGGCGGCAGGACCACCCCCAACCCGGCAAACCCAAGCTTGATGAGGCTCACCACGCATTTCTCCGGGATGGTAAACGGCACGCCGTCGATGACGATGGTGACGTCGTCGCGGGTGCGCGGCCCGCGCCCGATGGCGCTCGTCAGCGGATAAGTCGGGTCCGGCGCGGCGGCTTGCCCAAAGAAGGGATGACCCACCTGGACCCCTATGCTCAACTTCTGGTGCGGAATCGCGGTCGCTTCCGGGACGGTGATGGGCAGTTGGATCGTCTGCGAGCCGCCCGCCGCCACGAACGGCACAATGAGGGCAACAATGTGTTGAGTGCCATCGTCGCTCAACGTGAGGTTGAAATCGAGAATCTCCGGCAGCGGCGGCTCTCCGGCGCCGGCGGGCGGCGGGCTGACGTGGATCAGGCCCGCGGGCGGGGTCACGATCCAGTTCACGGGCACGTAAACGAGCACCGGCACGCTCAGCGCGTCGTTGTCCCCGCGGTTGCCGACCACCACGGTGTACGGCTGGGGAAAACCGACGCGAATGATCGGCCGCCCCATGAGGTCGCCGTACACCTGCGGACCCTGCCCGCTCTCCACGGTCAATGTCAGCGCCGTCGCCGTCGCCGCGCCATCCGGGTTGACGACCGTGATCGCATTTTCCCCGTGCGCCCGGCCGATCAGGTTAAAGGTGGCCGTCAACGTGCCGGCTTCCACGTTTTGGCTGACCGCGCACGCCGTCAGATCCGGCTGGCCCGGCGCGCTCAACCGGACCGTCGCCCCGGCGGCAAAATTCGCGTTGCCGGTGAGGGTAAACGTCGTCGTACCCAGATCGCCGCCCGTCGTGCGATCAATGGTCAACGTCCCCGGCACGACCTGGAACGCCGCCGCTTTGCTGGCGGACAAGCCGCTGGCGTTGACGAGATGCAACGTGTAAAACCCGTCCGGCGCCCCGAGCAGATCGAACGTCACGCGCAGGCCGAAGCCGTTATCCACGAGCGACGGGTTGGTCGCGGTGATGGTGGGCGCGCCGTCACGGCTGAGGGTCGCGACGGTATGGAGATCAAACCCGCTGCCGCTGATGGTCAACGTGAGCGAGCCCTTGTCGCCGCCGACGCTCTTGCTCAGGCCATAGATGCCGAGCGGGGTTGGGGT
>CAXUAZ010000152.1:0-9408 GCA_964249195.1 uncultured Chthoniobacterales bacterium | reverse complement strand
CGGCCGGGGCTGGCGCCGCCGGCAGGAGTTTGGCCGGGTCCTCAAAACCGGCCGGCTTGCCGCCCGAGGTCGGTTCCAACAGGGTGATCCAGACGTTCTTTTCGGGCAGGCGTTCGTTGAGGTCGGCGATTACCCGCGCCCAATATTGGCGGTCCTCAATGGCCTCCACCAACGGGGCGGCGCGGTTCTTGAGCTCGGTCGTATCCTTGGTCAGCCGGATGAACCGGTCCTCATAGCCGCGCATGACGTTAACCTTCCCGTTCACGTCGCTCAACACGGCGGCCTGGATGGCCGACGCCCGCTGAAAATACAGCGCCCAACCGCCCATCGCGAGCAGCAAACAAACCCCCGCCAGGATCAGGTACGGACGGCGCGCGGCCACCTGGTGCGCCTTGACCACGCTGGCCGGCCGGAGGTTGAGCTCCATCGGGCAGTTGTTGACGTTGCGCAGGCCGAGGCCCACGAGCTCGCCCAGCAGATGCGCGTGTTTGACCACGCCGGCGACATCGACGTTGGAGGTGACCGTGACGTTGCGCAGCGGGTTGAAGAAATCGAGCGGGAGCTGGAATTTCTCGGCGAAGAACTCGCGCAGGTACGGCAGATTGGCCGTGCCGCCGCACAGGAAGATGCGGGCCGGCGCCGCGCCACCCTGTTGCGCGCGATAGAAATTGATCGAACGGCTGATCTCGGAGTGCAGCCGGGTCATCGCGTTGCGGATGATCTTGGCTTCCTTGGCGACTTCGGGATCTTTGTCGTCGGCATAGGCGCCGCCCAGGCTGACGTAGCCATCGCGCTTCTTGCGTTCCTCGGCGGCGGAAAACGATTCGCCGAATTCGCGCGCGATGTTGGCCGTGATGGTGTTGCCGCCGATCGGGATGCTGCGCGAAAACACCTTGCCCGGCTCGACGAAGATGAGGTTGGTCGTGCGCGCGCCGAGGTCGACCAGGAGCGAACAGCCAGCGAGATCGCTGTAATTATAGCGAAACGCGTTGTAGAGCGCCATGGGGGCGGCGTCCACGATCTGGGTGCGAAAGCCGCTGCCCTCGCACACGCCATTGAGGTCGTCGAGCAGGTCGGACTTGATCGCCACGAGGACGACCTCCACCTGCCCATTGTCGCCGCTGCCGACGAGCTGGTAATCCCAGACGACTTCCTCGATCGGGAACGGGACGTTCTGCTGCGCCTCGAAGCCGATGATCTGCTCGACCTTTTCCTCGGCGACGGTGGGCAGCTTGACGAAACGCGCGAAGATATTCTGACCTGAGATCGCGTAATTGACCGGCCCGGGCTTGAGCTTGAGCTCGTCGCGCATTTCGGAAATGGCGAGGCGGGTCTGCGGGAGGCGGGCGCTCTCCGCGGCGGGATCGCTCAGGATCTCGGTGAGGCGGTAGGCGTTGAGCACGAGCCCGCCGTTTTCCGCGCGCTGGAACTCCGCCAGACCCACGGTTTGCGTGCCGAGATTGAGACTAATGATGCGGGCTGGGGCGGCCATGAAAAGGAAGGATTGAGAACGCCGGTTGGCGGTTTGCGGCAGACAGCAGCCCTATTTTCCGGGCTTGATCGACTCGTACCGATCCCACCAGAAGTGAGCGAAAGGCGTCTCCGCCTTGGTGACCAACATGCCGGGAACCTGTTGCATCGTCCGGTAGAACAACGGGCCAGGCTTGAGGACCTTCTCCGCCAGCGGCTGCGGCGCGCCCGGTTTCATGATCTGAACGGCCACGTTCTGGATGGCGGCGGGACTGAACGGCTGGCCCTTGAGCAGGGTCCCCACCGTCCGCGGCGGCACGTACATGACCGAGAAAAGACTTTGGCCGGCGGGCACGTTGACGTGCGTGATGTCGCCGGTGAGACACTGGCCGCCAAGGAGCAGGTAATACTTGAACTCCAGCTCGGGCGTCAGCACCTGGTTGGAACTGAACTCGACCTCCAGCTCGATCCACGTGCCGGGCGTGTACCGCTTGATGTCCGCGCCGGGAATTTCGGGCGACTTCGGCGTGCCGACGTTAATGGATTTAATGGCGAACCCACCGACCTGACCGAACGACGTGGAAACCAGGCTGCAGAGAACCAACGCGGCGCAAGCGATCAGATGCTTTATCATATTCAACAACGGGAGGGAGGATGGTCCTGGTTCGGCTCCCCTTGGGGAAGGGAGCCCGGAGGGGGTTACGGCCAAGCGGGGATCAGATTAACATTTTGGGAAATCTTGTCGAATGGAAAAGGCGGGATCAACCGACCTGACCTTTGAAATATTCGATCGTCTGGCGAATGCCTTCGTCGAAGCTGACCTTGGGCTCCCAATCCAGCACGCGTTTGGCGCGGCCGATGTCGGGCTGACGCACCTTGGGGTCATCCACCGGCAACGGCTTGAACTCCATCTGCGAGGCCGTGCCGGTGATGCGGATGATCTCCTCGGCAAACTGCTTGATGGTCATCTCGCCCGGGTTGCCGATGTTGACCGGATCGTGCGTGTCGCTTTGCGAAAGGCGGAAAATCCCGTCCACGAGGTCGCTCACATAACAGAAGCTGCGGGTCTGGCTGCCGTCGCCGAAAATCGTCAGCGGCTGGCCGGTCAGCGCCTGGCCGATGAACGCCGGGACCACCCGGCCGTCGCGCAGCCGCATCCGGGGACCGTAGGTATTGAAAATGCGGACGATCTTCGTGTCGACGCCGTGGTAACGGTGGTACGCCATCGTGATCGCCTCGGCGAAACGCTTGGCCTCGTCGTAAACGCCGCGCGGTCCGATGGGGTTGACGTTGCCCCAGTAATCTTCGCGCTGCGGATGCACGAGCGGGTCGCCGTACGTCTCGGAGGTCGACGCCAGCAGGAACTTCGCGCCCTTGGCCTTGGCGAGACCGAGGGCGTTGTGCGTGCCCAGCGCGCCGACCTTCAAGGTGGGAATCGGCAACTCGAGGTAATCGATCGGGCTCGCAGGCGAGGCGAAATGGAAGATGTAATCCACGTCGCCCGGGACGAAGATGTACTGCGACACGTCCATCTTGATGAACTGGTAATGGTCGTTGCCCGCCAGGTGCTCGATGTTCTTGGTGCTGCCGGTGATGAGGTTGTCCAGACCGATCACCCGATGACCCTCGCGCAGGAGGCGTTCGGTGAGATGCGAGCCGAGGAATCCGGCGCCGCCGGTGACGACCGTGGTGGGACTCTTGCCGGCGTCGGTCGAGGAAGATGAGGATGTGCTGGACATGACAGGCACCTAACTAAGTAGGCGAAGGGAGCTTGGCGAGAACATTTCCCAATTTTTCGGGACAAAATCCCACTTTGCCGCCGCCGTTCATTTGGCGCCGAGCCCGAGGAGGACGATCGGCACCGTTTTGAACAGGATCTTGATGTCGAGCCACAGCGACCAGTTGTCGATGTAAAGGAGGTCCAGCTTGACCCAATCCTGGAAATTCTTGATCTCGTTGCGTCCGCTGATTTGCCAGAGGCAGGTCAACCCCGGCTGGACGCTCAGGCGCCGGCGTTGGGCGAGCGTCTCGAAGCGATCCACCTCGTAGAGCGGCAGCGGGCGCGGGCCCACCAGACTCATTTCGCCGCGCAGGACGTTGACGAGTTGCGGCAGCTCGTCGATCGAGGTTTTGCGCAGCCATTTGCCGACCGCGGTCACACGCGGGTCGCCCTCGATCTTGAAGACGGGACCGGTCATCTGATTGAAGGCCGCGTACTCGGCCTGCCGCATCTCGGCGTCGGTGGTCATCGAGCGGAATTTGAGCATCATGAACGGCTTGCCGTGCCGCCCACCCCGCAGTTGGCGGAAGAGGACGGGACCGGGGGACGTCAGCCGGATCAGGAAGGCGACGAGCAGCAGCAGCCAGGAACAAAGGATCAGCCCGATCAACGCGCCCGTGAAATCGATGACGCGCTTGCCCAGGAGCGCCCACGACGCGTCCGGCGTGCTGCGAAAGACGAGCATGGGGCGGTCGCCCATCGCCTCGAAGGTGGGCTTAGCAATGGCGGTCTTAATGAAATCGGCCACGAGCCACGCCTCCACGCCTTCGGTCTCGCACGCGCTGATCGCCATCTGGATCTTATTGAGATGGCTGTGCGCGGCCGCGAAGATGACCCGGCTGATCGCGTGGCGATGGAGCGCGTCGACGAGTTCGGAAAGCGGTTGGCGCTCGATGTCGATGCGGTCGATGACCTCGATGTGGAGAAGTTGGGTCGGCGTGAAGGAGCGGTAAAGCTGGTCCATGTCGCCCGGCAAACCCGCGAGGAGCACGGGCGAGCGCAATAAGCCCCGCTTCGCCAGCCGCCGCGAGTGGGCCTGCAGCAACCGGTCCTTGGCCATCAGGAGGCTGATGCCGAGCAAGATGAAGATGATCAGCACCGAGCGGCTCGGCAACTGGAGCCGCAGGAACATCACGCACAGACCCACGAGCAACGAGATGTAAACGAGCGCCCGGCCGATCTGGCTCAACGTGCGCGCCGTTTGTTTTTGGAGCGGATGCTCGTAGAAGCCCTGCAACTCGAGGAACAGGGGGCCGAACGGCATGATGACCATCACCATCCACAGGAATTCGTGGAACGGCGGCACGCGGTCGATATTGATCACGGCGGCCGTGTTGGAACGGAGCGCGTGCGCCGCCCAAAACGCGAACAGCAGGAGCAAGGCATCCAATACCTGTTGCAACTGCTGGTTGATTTCTTGCTTGCGGCGGAGCATCGGAGAAAGCGAGCGACCGGGCAGTCGCGAGCGCAACCTATAATGTGGCCTTCGGAAGTAGAATAGCAAAAAAGAGCCTGCGCCTCGATCCTGCTCGGCCGGCGATCGTCGGCGTGGTGCATTCGATGGAGACCTTGCACGCCGCGGTCGCGGCACCGGGGCCCGACTTCCTGGAATTGCGCGTGGATGCCTTTGCCGAGTCGCCGGAGAAACTGGACGCGCTGGCAGCAAAGCCCCCGCGCCCGTTGATCGTCACGGTACGCCACCCTGGCGAAGGAGGAATGGCGGCGGGCCTGGATGAGGAGCGCCGCCGTGAACTTTATGCGCGCTTCCTTCCCGCGGCGGCGGCGGCGGATGTCGAGGTGCGATGCGGCGCGGCGTTGAAATGGCTGGTGCAAGAAGCCGGCTCTCGCGGGCAAACGATGATCGCGTCATTTCATGATTTTGGCGGGACGCCATCGCTTCGCGCGCTGCGGCGGGCGGCCGCCCGGGCGGCCGATGCCGGGGCGAATGTTTTCAAGGTCGCGACAAACGTCGAGACGCCGGCGGACCTCGCGGTGTTATTCGCGCTGCTCGGCTCGGCCCTTCCGATCCCGCTGGCCGTGATGGGCATGGGCCGGCTGGGCCGCGCCTCGCGCCCGGCGTTGGCGGCGGCCGGTTCGGTGCTGAATTATGGCTATCTCGGCGAGAAGCCGCAGGTGCCGGGACAATGGCGCGTCGACCAGTTGCGCGCCCGGATCGACGAGCTTAATCACCCCCTGTAACGATAGGTAGGAATTGCTTTCTGCCTTTTCCCCCTTTGCGGCTTTGCGACCTTTGCGCGAGGCACTTCTTCGTCTGGCGGTCCTGCGGCGCCTTCACCCCGGAGGAAGCTGGAAAGAGGGCCTCGCGCAAAGGACGCAAAGCCGCAAAGGGGGGAAAAGGCAGGGATTGCTCCCCTACTGCGTGAACTGATTGGTCAACGACTGCACGTCGAACCCGACCGGCAAACTCACCTTCGGCACGCCCTTGAGCGTGAAATTCACCAGCAGGCCGTAGTCGTTCACCCCGCGGTTGTCTTGCACCGTTAGACCCACCGACGCCACGAAGCTCGTCAGGTCGCGGTACAGCGTGTAACTCTGCGCCTCGAGCGTATGATCGGAGAATTCATACCGCTCCACGAAGCCGAACGCCCAGTTGTCGTCGAAACGGAAATACGCGCCGAGCTGCAGCAAACTGCTGTTCTCGAAAAACGGATTGTTGTCGAGATACCGGTGCGACAACTGCAGATCCGTGTTGCTCGTCACCTGGAAATTCAACGTCGTGTTGATCTCCGTAAACCCGTTGCGCTGGAACACCGGAAACTGCGAATCCAAAATCAGACTCACCCACGGCAACGGACGAAACGTCAGTTGATTGAACAGATTCGAAAAGCGCCCCTGTTCGGCGGGATCGTACGCGTTGACCTGGAAAAAGGTGTCCAGTTCCAGCCAGTTGAAGGTGAGCGCGTCGCGCTTGGTTTGCAGCCGGTTGCGCACCCCCACCCGCACCACCGTCGACTCGTCGATCGAATCGATCGAGGTGTACTCCGGGAAATCGATGGGACTAAGCTGCGTCGTCGGCAGGCGGCGATCGAACGCCAGCACGTCGCGCGAACCCACGCCAAAATCCTCCACCTCCGCGAAGTTCACGTACGGCTGCACCACGTGCTGGATCTTGTCGAGACCCAGCAGGCGGCTCTGCGCATCGTCGTACACGCGCGATAATTTGAAGGACGCTTCCACGCCCGCGTTGACCACCGGGCGGAACAACCCGCCATCGGGCACGAACTTCGCGATGGCATCCCGCGCCGCCTGGACGTTGGGCAGGTTGTCCGGCAGCGCCCCGTTAGGCGTCAGCGCCAGCGCCGCGCGCAAGGTGGAATCGTCGGCCAGATTTTCCAACTCGAAGCTCGACAGGTTGTCCGGCGCCGAGCGCGAATAATACGTCCCCCGCACCCCCAGCCGCGGCACGATGCTCAGCCACCCAAAGTACGTCTCCGGCAAAGTGACCTGATGAAACGAATCGAACCGGTAGCTCGAATAACTCGCCAGCGGACTCTCCTCGTCGTACGTGCGTTTCAGGTACCCGATGTTCGTCTCTCCCTCGTAAAAAACCGGCGAGCCGAAGATCGACTGGCGCTTGATCTCCAGCGAGAACTCCGGCAGCCGCTCCGTCGTGTCGAAGAACGAGTTGAGCTGCCCGCGCGCCAGCAGCGTCGCGACAAACCCGGGGTTGTAATAGGACAAGGTCGCGACGTTGTCCGGATTGGGGTTGCGCGTGAATTCCGACTGATAGAAATCCTGCAACAAATAGCGGTCGCTGATCCGGTCGACGTTGATCTTGAAGTACAGGTCGTCCGTGATGAACTGGGTCTGCGCCAGGGCAAGACGGTACCGGGTCGAATCCACCGGGAGCCGATCCAGACTCGTGCGGTTGAGGTCCGGCTTGTCGTCGAGCGCCAGGAATGTTTGCAGTTCGGCGCCCTCCTTGTTGCGGATGCGTTTGGACAACGCCTCGCCGCTCAAGGCAAAGCCGGGCTCGCGTTCTTCATCGTCATCGTTATTGCCGGGCGTGTTGTCATCGGCCTTGGTGCGCGTCGCGGCGACGCCGGTGTTCGCGGGGACCACGGCCACGGAAGGGTCGTCGTCGCTGGCGTAGGGGCCCAGGCCGCTGCCATCCGGCGGCCGCTTGGGTTTGCGTTTGGGCTTGTACTCGAGGTTGAAGCCCGCGGCGGCGCCCCGCGCCGAGCGGAAATCGAGCCGGACCAAACCCGTGATCTTGTCGCTGATCGGAAACGTGATGCCCAAGAGCAGGTAAGCCCCGTACTCGCTCGTGTAACCGGGCGT
This sequence comes from uncultured Chthoniobacterales bacterium, assembly GCA_964249195.1. GTDB lineage: Bacteria > Verrucomicrobiota > Verrucomicrobiia > Chthoniobacterales > SZAS-18 > CAXUAZ01. The sequence continues at coordinate 1,856 of CAXUAZ010000152.1, read as the reverse complement.
GATCGTGTACCCCGATTGCCGGTCGAGCGATTGGAAGAAGTACGGGAAATAAAAGACCGGCGTCTGCCCGATGTAGAGCGTCGTGCCGATGTAAATGATCCGGTTGTCGGGATAAATCCGGACCCGGTGCGCCTGCAAATGGTAGTCCGGCTTGGAGGAATCGTGGGTGGTGAACCCGGAGTTGCGCACGTTATATTCGAGCCCGGCGCCGGGGGAGAAGGCGCTCAGCCCGCCGAAGTCGTACGGCGGCTTGGAGCCATTCAGATCCAGCGCGCGGATCGCCTTGGTGTCGAAGTTGTAAACCGCCCGCTCGGAGAGCGTCAGCGTGTCCGTCCGATAGATGCGCACGTTGCCCACGAGCAGCGCCTCATGCTTGTCGATGTTATACTCGGCGTAATCGCAGTAAATGCTGGAATCGACAGTCGTGATCGTGACGCTGTCGGTCGCCGTCGCGATGTGACCCACGGGCGTAGTCGAGTAGGTGGTCTCCCCCTGCGAGGTGATGTCGATCGGCCCATCCTGGGCGCTTTTGAGCAGCCCGCCGTTGGCCGCCTCCGCGCGCGTCGCGGCGTTGGGCGCCGGAGCCTGCGCGTGAAGGCCGCGCAACCCCAGCGCGAGCGCCAGGAGAGCCACGAAATAGGAGCGGTGTTTCACCCGGATGTTAGTCCCCGTAACCCGCCGGATGACGCTGATGCCAGGCCCACGCGCTCTCGATGATCTTGTCGATGGACTGATACTGCGGCGTCCACCCGAGTTCCTGATTGATCTTGCCCGAGGCCGCGATGAGCCGCGGCGGATCGCCCGGGCGGCGTTCCTTGCGCACCTCCGGGATCGACTTTCCGGTCACGCGCCGGCAGCATTCGATGATTTCCGCCACCGAGTTCCCGCCGCCGGTGCCCAGATTATAAAACGCGCTCTGCCCGGCCCCGAGTGCCAGGATGTGCGCCTGCGCCAGGTCGACGATGTGGATGTAATCCCGCACGCAAGTGCCATCCGGCGTCTCGTAATCGGTCCCGTAAATATCGACGCTTTCGCGTTGCCCGAGCGCCACCTTGAGCACGTTGGGAATCAGGTGCGTCTCGACGCGATGATCCTCGCCGTATTTTTCCGTCGCCCCGGCCGCGTTGAAATAGCGCAACGCCACGAATTTCAGCCCGTGGATGGAATCATACCACCGGAGGATCTGCTCGAAGATGAGCTTCGATTCGCCGTAGGGATTGATGGGATGTTGGGGCAGGGTTTCATCCATGGGGAGCCGCTCGGGCGGGCCGAAGGTGGCGCAGGTGGAGGAAAACACGAATCGCTTCACGCCGGCGGAGACCATGGCGTCGAGGAGATTAAGGCCGCCGCCAACGTTGTTGTGAAAATATTTGGAGGGATTTGTCATCGACTCGCCGACGAGCGCATTGGCGGCGAAGTGCATGACGGCCTCGGGCGCGGCGTCGGCGACGGCCCTGGCGATGGAGGGTGCGTTTTGGAGGTCGCCTTCGACGAACGCGGCGCGCGGATCGATCGCGAGGCGATGACCTTCGGTGAGGTTATCGAAGACGGTGACGTCGTGCCCACGATCAAGGAGCTGTTCGACGCAGATGCTGCCGATGTAGCCCGCTCCGCCGGTGACCAGGATTTTCATGCGGCGCTCACGTTAGCCAAGCGCCGCGCGCGATTCCAAGCGGAAAATGCAACGAGCGGGGCGGACGTGCGATTTCGCAATTGCCTCCCCTTAGCCGCTTTGGGCAGAAGGTCTCACGCAGAGGCGCAGAGACGCAGAGACGCAGAGGAAAGGCAAAAATGCATTGTTCCCCTTTGCGGCTTTGCGACCTTTGCGCGAGGCCCTACTGCCGCTTCCTCTTGGG
>CAXUAZ010000151.1:4198-9670 GCA_964249195.1 uncultured Chthoniobacterales bacterium | reverse complement strand
GAAGCGGGACGATCCGACGCCCTTCGACCCCTTCGCGCGGCAGGATCCCGCGCCCCCGCCGCAGCCGCTCGCTCCCGGCTCCAAACGGCCGCCGATGCCGGGCTTCCAGCAACAGACCGCCAGGAACCAGATCAGCGGCAATATCTCCAACCGCGGGCCGTCCGCCGTGGCGGCGATCGGGACGCCGCTGGGGCGTTATCAGAAGGCGATCAGCGACGCCGTGGGCTCGCGCTGGTACATGTACGTGGAGCAACATTCCGACCTGCCGCTCGGCGGCGTGGTGAAGGTGCACTTTACCATTCAACGCTCGGGCAGGGTCAAGGCGGCGCACATCGTCAGCCAGACCGGCAGCCAATCGCTGGCCTCGTTTTCGGTCGGCGCGATCATGGATGCGACGATCCCGCCCATCCCGGACGACGTCCAAGACATCATCAACAACACGGAGCTGGAACTCGACTACAACTTTTTCATGGAATAACCCGCCGCCCGAGCCGTTGTGCTACGTTGGCCGCTTTCCGCATTTTCCTCATGTACCTGATCATCGCCTCACCCTTCGACGGCATCGTGGACTTCTTTGAAAAAGGGGGGCTCGCCATGATCCCGCTGGCGATCTGTTCCATGGTGGCGGTGACCATCGTCATCTTGAGGGCGTTCTCGCTGCGCCGCGAATCGGTGCTGCCGCGCGTGGTCGAAGGCGAGATCGAGCGCCTCGCGCCGGGTGCAAGCCCGGATTCCATTTTGCAGCTCGTCCGCGAAGATCCGGCCGCGCTCTCCTGCCTCACGCGCACCGCGCTGGACCATCTGCGCGTGCCGCGCGCGGACAATACCGAGGCTGTCCAAACCCGCGCCCGGCGGGAGATCATGCGTCTCGAGTCGGGGCTGCCGGTGCTGGAGCTGATCGTCGGCATCTCGCCTTTGCTGGGTTTGCTGGGCGCCGTGCTGGGGTTGGTGAAGGTCTTCCAGAATCTCGGATCGGGCAAGGAGGCGGTTGATACGCTGGCCATCGCCCTGGGCATTTCCGAGGCGCTTTACACTACCATCTTCGGGTTGGCGATCGCCGTCCCCACGCTGGTCGCCTACACGTATTTCGCGCGCAAGGTGGAGGGGATGTCCGTCGAAATGGAATCGTTGATGGCCGAGTTGCTCTCCAAGTGTTACTTCCGCAAAACGTCCCGCCCGCCGGCGCCGCCGAACTCACCCGACGCCGGTTACGCAGGCCCCGCGGAGCCCTACCCGGTGCAATCGCCGCTGAGCGGGATCCCGTCCGTGTAAGCAGGCGCCTGTCTTCAATGAAATTCCACACGCGCAGGCGGACTTCGCCGGTCATCACGATCGTTTCGCTCGTCGATATCCTGACGATCCTGCTCATCTTCTTCGTGGCCACCACCACGTTCAAGAGCGCGCAGCCGCAGGTGCAGATCGTCCTGCCGGCGATGAAAAGCGGCGAGGCGGCAAAACACAACACGAGCAAGCCCGCGATCCTGGCGATCAACTCCGCCGGCGAGGTTTTTCTCGAAGACAAAACCGTCACCGACCAGGAGGTCGGGCCGGCCGTCAAGCGCCTGCAGGAGAGCGGCCGGCCCACCGCCTTGAAAGTGGACGAAGGCGCCCCGGTGAAGAGGATGTTCGAGGTGTTGGACGCGTTGAAGCTTGCCAACGTCTCCGACATGCCGATGCTGACCCGCGAGAAGAAAAAGTAACGAGCGCCATGGTGTTGGAAATTGTGAAATACGGCGACCCGGTTTTGCGGGCGAAGGGTAAGAAGATCGAGGCGACAAACGAGGAGATCCGCCAGCTTGCGGCTGACATGCTGGACACCATGCGAGCCGCCCGCGGGTTGGGTCTTGCGGCGCAGCAGGTGGGCGTGCCGGTGCAACTGACCGTGATCGATGTCGCCGCTCTCCAGCAGGAGCGCCCGAGCGGGATGACCATCGACGGCAAGCCCGTCGACATCGATCAATACATGCCGATGACGCTGATCAACCCGCAACTGGAATTAAGCGCGGAGCGGGAGAGCGGGACGGAGGGCTGCCTGAGTTTCCCGGACATGTCTTCGGAGATCGTGCGGGCGTCGAAGGTGAAGGTGCGCGCGCAGTCGCTCGAAGGGGAGCCGATTGTCTTCGAGGCGACGGGTTTATTGGGGCGGGCGTTGCAGCATGAGATTGATCATCTCAACGGCGTCCTGTTCATCGACCGGATGAACTCCGCCACCAAGGCGGGCCTGGCCGGTCGATTGAAGCGGTTGCAGAAAGAAGGCGCGGCCATCGCCAGCCAGCACCCGAAGGGACCGAGGTCAGCGAAGACCGCGTAGCGGGGTTCAGCGCCCCAGCTCCGCCAGCAGCTTCGCGTGGATGCCGTCAAACCCGCCGTTGCTGAAGACCACGATCGTGTCGCCCGCCGCCGCGAGCGTCTTCACCCGCGCGATGATCGACGGCACGCCATCTTCGTAAAACGCCTGCCGCCCGTTCTGGCGGATTGTTTCAACGACCAACTCCGGCTTGAGCCGCTCCGCCTCCGGGATCTGCTCGATCTTGGCGACGCGCGCCATCACGACGCCATCCGCATCGTTGAACGCCGCGCCCAATTGATCCTGGAAAACCGCCCGCCGCGTGGAGTTCGAGCGAGGCTCGAAGAGGGCCCAGAGCTTGCCGCTGCCGGCGAGCTGTTGGCGCAAGCCGCGCAACGTCTGCTGGATGGCCGTGGGGTGATGCCCAAAGTCATCGATGACGCGCACCCCGCCCGCTTCCCCGCGCACCTCCTGCCGCCGGCGCACACCCGTGAAGCTCAGCAGCGCCGCGCGGATCGACTCCGGCGCCACCTGATAAAAGCGCGCCGCCGCGATCGCCATGGCGCAGTTGCGCACGTTGAACTCCCCCATGAGCGGCGTGGCGTACGATTCGCCCGCCAGTCGAAACCGCGTCGCGCCCTGCTCGTAGCACACGTCCTCGATGCGCTGATCGTTGCCTTCCCCCAGGCCCACCGACAACTTACCGGCAAACGCCGCGCCGACGACATCCACGCAGTGCGGATCATCACCGTTGTAAACGATGAGCCCACGGCCGGGCACGATGTTCACCAGCCGCCGGAAGCTGAGCTTGATCTCGTCGATGTTCTTGTAGATGTCCGCGTGGTCGAACTCGACGTTGTTGATGACCAGCAACTCCGGCAGGTAATGGACGAACTTGCTGCGCTTGTCGAAGAACGCCGTGTCGTATTCGTCGCCCTCGATCACGAAATGCTCGGACGCGTGCAACTGCGCGCCCTGGCCGAGATTGTTGGGCAACCCGCCGATCATGTAGCCCGGCGCGAGCCCGGCGGATTGGAGGACCCAGGCGAGCAGGGAAGTCGTGGTCGTCTTCCCGTGCGTGCCGGTCACGACGAGGTTGCGCCGCCCGCGCAGGAAGAAAAACTTCAGCGCCTCGGGCAGCGAGGTGTAAGGGAGCTTGCGGTTGAGCACCTCCTCCACTTCGGGATTTCCGCGGCGGATGGCATTGCCGATCACGATGAGATCGGCCCCGGGGGGCAAATTCTCCGGCCGGTAACCGCGCGAGATCGCGATCCCGCGCTCTTCGAGGAAGGTGGACATCGGCGGATAAACGTCTTCATCGGACCCAGTGACGATGAATCCCTGTTCGCGGAGGGCGGTTGCGACCGCGCCCATGGCAGCGCCGCAAATGCCGAGAAAGTGGAGGTGTTTGACGGCCGGCAGCATAGGAGAGGCCCGTTAGTAACGCACGCCGGGGGATTTGTCACGCTCCCGGGCGCGCCGGAGGTTCTCAGGCACGCGTGCGTTGCCCGGATCGAGGCATTGAGGAACTCAAACTGGGCGTTGCGATCAGGATGAGAAGCCCCCTCCTGGGTCTTCCGATTGGCTTGCAGGCTGTAGCCCATCTTAGGGAGGACTTCGCTCACCAGGGGGTGACTGACCGAGTGCCCCAGGGCTTTAAGTTCGGCGGCGAGCTGGCGCAGGCTGCGGCACGTCCACCGCCGCGCGGGCTCTGGATCGCCGCGCGGAATCCGCTCGGGCGTCTTCTCGGCAACCAAACTTGGCCCCCGGGCGAAGTTCGGCCAAGCCCTTTGTGATCCCCTGCCTGGAAACGCCCGTGGCGCGCGCCACCAGCGAAACTTGCGACAGTCCGGCTTCATTTTGTCGACGATCCGGTGTTGGCTGCCGCGTGACGTCAGCGGCGATCAAACCCGAAACGCAAAGGGGCTTGATTTGACAGGCTGGGCTAAACAGTCAAGGCGTTCGTCGCAAGAGCTTTGAGCGACCGTGTCTTTTTGCTCGCATCCGGCGCGGACGGCGTTTCTATTGTTTCCCACTAAAAAACGCGTCACCAGAAAAGTTGTCCCAGACCATGCCTTCGATCATCCCTCCCTCCGCCGGCGAGAAAATCACCATTTCCAACGGGCGCCTCAAGGTGCCTGCTCAACCGATCATTCCGTTCATCCGCGGCGACGGCACGGGGCCCGATATCTGGGCGTCCAGCGTGCGCGTGCTCGATGCGGCCGTGGAGAAGGCCTACGGCGGTTCGCGGCAAATCCAATGGCTGGAGGTTTTTGCCGGGCAGGCGGCTAAGGACAAGTTCGACAACTGGTTGCCCGATGAAACCGTCGAGGCGTTTCGCGACTACCTCGTCGGCATCAAGGGGCCGCTGACCACGCCGGTGGGAGGCGGCATCCGCTCGCTCAACGTCGCGTTGCGCCAGTTGCTCGACCTCTACGTGTGCCTGCGCCCGGTCCAGTATTTTACCGGGGTGCCCTCGCCCGTGAAGCGGCCCGAGAAGGTGGATATGGTCATCTTCCGCGAGAACACCGAGGACATCTACGCGGGCATCGAATACAAGGCCGGCAGCAAGGAATCACAGAAGGTGCTGGAGTTTCTCGCGACGAATTTTCCGGAGGATTTTCGCAAAATCCGCTTCGGGACCAGCGTGGCGACGGCCGAGTACCTCAACGGCGCTTCGTCCAAGGGGACTGATGAGACCACTGAATTGACCGAGGCGCCGCTCGAGGTGGGCGTCGGCATCAAGCCGGTGAGCCGGGTCGGCACGCAGCGTCTCGTGGCGGCGGCAATCGACTATGCCATCGCCAAGGGGCGCAAGAGCGTCACCATCGTGCATAAGGGCAACATCATGAAGTACACGGAAGGCGCCTTCCGGGATTGGGCTTACCAGATCGCCGACACCGATTACGCCTCGAAGACGTATTCCTGGGCGAAGTGGGAGAAGACCAAGGCCGCCAGCGGCGAAGCGGCGGCCAACGACGAGATGAAGGCCCGGTACGCGTTCGCACCGATCGTCTGCTGCACGTTGCGGCCCATCAGCAGGCTGGCCAACAGCCAGCGGAACAACTGCTGGGCGCTGCGCCCGGGGTCGATTCCCAGGTCCTCCGGGGTCGTCTCGCTGTCCGCCACGGCTCGCATTCTCGCAGCGCGGCCCGGGAACGACCCGAACAGGCGCGCCCTCAGCC
>CAXUAZ010000151.1:0-4188 GCA_964249195.1 uncultured Chthoniobacterales bacterium | reverse complement strand
GATGAAGGCCGAGCAAAAGGCGGGGAAGATCCTCGTCAAGGACGCGATCGCCGACATCACCCTCCAGCAGGTGCTCACGCGGCCCGAGGATTTCGACGTGATTGCGACGCTGAATCTCAACGGCGATTACCTTTCCGACGCGCTTGCGGCGCAGGTCGGCGGGATCGGCATCGCTCCAGGGGGCAACATTAATTACCGGACCGGGCACGCGATCTTCGAGGCGACGCACGGCACCGCGCCCAAGTACGCGGATCTCGATAAGGTAAACCCTGGCTCCGTGGTGCTCTCCGGCGAGATGATGTTCCGCTATCTCGGGTGGGATGAGGCGGCGGATCTGATCGTTAAGGGGCTCAACGGCGCGATCGGCGCGAAGAAGGTGACGTACGATTTTGCCCGCCTGATGGAAGGCGCCACCGAGGTGAAGTGCTCGGAGTTTGGAAATTGCATCATTGCGGCGATGTAGTCACGGCTTCCGATCTCTATTATCACTTTCGAGCCATCACTCGAACAGTTCGCGGTTCAAGCCGCTCTGAACGATGATGCTCTTCAATGTTCCCTGTCGGATTTCTCGGTGATTCGGAACGATGGCCACTCGTTCGCCCTTCGGCCTGATTTTCTTCATTGCGATGTGGCTGCCTGATTGCCGCCGCGTTTGGTAGAACCCGTTTTGCTGGAGAATGCGGCATACATCCCCAGCCAAGAGCACCCTCAGCCTAGGCATGGGAGAGCTCGAGCGGCGCCACTTTCACGCCTCGGCTCAACCGGCGTTCGATCTCCTCCGGCGTGGCCTCTTCTAGAAGCAGTTCGACCGCTTCTTTGATCATTGCCTCCGCCTCCTGAATCGAATGCCCCTGGCTTGCTACGCCCAGTTCCGGGCACGTTGCGACAAACCAGTCTTCATCCTTTTCGATGACGGCAGTGAGAGGCGGCAGCTTCATAAAACCTGATACCATGCGGACCAGATTTCCGCCAGTCCAAGAAAGTAGGCGCCGGGGCATTGCAAGTCGTAAACAGTCATCACTTTGAGTGGTGCGCAATGCAGGGTTTGTGTAGAATGCGGCATGCGTGTTCCATCTTTGCGGTGGTTAGGTGTCGTGTGCGCGTTCTGCTTGGCCGGGGCCTCAGCTGCCCGGGCGCAACGCCCTGACCCGGCCGCGGCCATGAGCCGCAAGCTGAGTGCGATCGTCATCCCGCAGATCGAGTTCCGCGCGACGACGCTGGGCGACGCCGTAGAATTCCTGCGTCAAGAAAGCATCCGGCTCGATCCGGCTCGACGCGGCGCAAACATTCTGCTCGCCGGAACGGCGGCCCGCACGCCGGTCACGCTGTCGCTGAGCCGCATTCCGCTGCTGGAGGCTTTGCGGTATTTGGCGGGCGAGGCGGGTCTGAAGATCCGAGTGGAGCCGTATGCGGTCGCGCTGGTTCCGTTGTCGGATCCGAGCGGCGATCTGGTCACGGCGGAGTTTCGCGTGGCGCCGTCGTTCTTTAACGCAACCCCGGTGAAGTAAAGGATCCGTCCTTTCCATCCTGATGGCCGATGAAGATCTTCGATCTTGCGCTGCTCGCGCTCATTTACGCGGCCATCAATTATAGTGGCGCCCAGGAGTGGGCCGACGCTCAGCGTGAACTGAAAGCCAAGGGCGAGTCGCTCGAATGGCCGAGCTTCATCCCGCCGCCAGTGAAGGACGACGAGAACCTCGCGTTCGCGCCGTTATTCGTGCGCGAACTGAAGTACCGAAACGACCCCCAGACGGGTTTTCCGGGCTTCGGTCCGGGGAGCGGGCAGCTTTCCGACCTGAAGGACATGCCCTATGGCAGCGGCGGCAAGCCCGCGGGGCTGCGGATCTCGGGCTGGAATCTCGCGAGGCATACCGACCTTGCAACTTACGCGCAGGTCTACGATCAAGCGCACCAACTTCCCTACCCGCAGCCTGGAGACCCAGTCGCGGGCGCCCGAGCCGGGTTCGCTCCCTACACCGCCGTGATGGATGAACTCGCTCGCGCCGCCGCGGAACGCCCCGTGACGCGCTTCCCGGTTGACTGGGAAACAGAGAACCCCTTCGGCGTTGCGCTGCCGCAAAATAACTTGCAACAGCTGCTCGTAAGTGCGTTGCGGTTGCGGGCGTCGATCGAGGTGGCGGGAGGTCAGGCAGATGCGGCCTTGCGCGACGTGGAACTCGCCTTGCGCCTGTGCCGCGACTTGCGCGCCGAACCTACTTTGATGGCGCATTTGGTCGAGACCACCGGTTTGAACCTGATCCTCACTCCAATCTGGGAAGGCCTGGCCGATCACCGTTGGTCTGCCGCGGAACTCGAGCGGCTGCGAGCCGAGCTGCAAGATTTCGACCTCCTGGCGGACTATCAGCATGCCATCCGCGGAGAGCGGGCGAGCGGAGGCACTCGCGGCATTGACTACCTGTCCACCCGCCTTGGGGAATTGCCAGGCATAGTGCATGCGCCCAACGAGGCGCCTGCGTCGGAGACTCTGTCTTATCAACGGATGGGGCCGTTCGTCCCGCAGGGATGGTTCGACCGGAACAAAGCGACGATGGCGCGCATGATGCAGAAGTATTACGTGGAAGGGGTTGATCCGCGCGCGCATCGCGTTTTCCCGGCGAAGGCGGCGGCGGCGGAAGCGGCGTTGACAAAGCTCTCCTCGCATCCGGAGTGTCTCTTTGTCCGGCTGGCCTTGCCGACTTATTCCTCGATCAGTCGGAAAGCGGCGCAGATGCAAGTCGGGCTGGATGAAGCCGCCGTGGCGTGCGCGATTGAACGTTTCGCGTTCGATCACGTTGGGCAGTATCCGGAGACGTTAAACGAGTTGGCGCCAACTTACATGGACCGCGTTCCGACGGACGTGGTCAGCGGTGAGGCGATGCACTATCGCAAGACGCCCGATGGACGTTATTGCCTGTATGAAGTCGGCTGGAACGGCCGGGATGACGGCGGGAGGGTAGTCTGGTGGAGCGACGGCCGACAGTTGGATAATAAATTGGGCGATTGGGTATGGCAATACGCTGAACTTCCAGCGCCGAAGTAGTCCGGTAGATCGCGCTCGGAGAGCACGATCTATCTATGTCACGGCAACGGGCCGAAGGGGACGGTGTTGTTATTCTTATCGGTCTCTCCGACCGCGCCGCCGACGTCGAGAACGGCATATATATAGAGGCTGCTGGCCGAGGTGAGGCCGGCCGGAAGCTTGCCGCCTGGGATGTTGACCGTGAAGCTGCCGCCCGGCGCCAGTGCGCCGAACGGGGCGTCGCGGCCGATCACTTGCGCGGACCCGTCGAAAACCGCCAACGGCGAAACGTAGAAACGCACCGATCCGCCGGCCGTCGTCGGCTCCTTCAAGCTCTGGTTCGTCACAGTGAGATTTCCTTTGAGCTTAAGCGATCCGTTGGCCGTTGTTTTCGTCGTGATGCTCCCCTCCCAGGCGCCGATCAGGTCGGGACCGGACACCTTCGTTTTGGCTTCGGCTTTGGTTTTCAGCGGCTCGACGTTGCCCGTCGCGTCCCGTGCCTGCGCGAAGAATTCGTACTTGTGACCCGTAATCCCTTCAAAGTTGATCTTCGGACCCGGCTGCCCGGAAAGGACAAGGTGGAAGGGACCTTTGTTGTCGCTTGCGTAGATCGAGTAATTGGCAACCCCCGAGGCATCGTCGGCGCCGGTGACCTTCAGCTTGATCTTCGAAGAAACGCGCGTCTTGGCGATCGCCTGCAGCGTGCTGGCGGGCGCGCCGCTGTCGATCGTGTTGGTCCAGACCGGGGTCGGGATGGGCGGGTTTTCGTCGAAGTAGATGGTCGCCTGGTTGGCAATGGCCGTTCCCGTGGGCAGCCCGGCCTTGGGTTGCACCGTGTAGAACACAAAACCCTGGCCCGCCGGTGAGGTGACATTGGGCGGCAGGAAACCGAATCGCGGGTCGACCGGCTCCGTGCCCGTGGCGGGGTCGATGGATTGGAACGTCCAGTTCACGACGCGGCTGCCCTGGTCGAGCTGCGCCGAGACGTTGACCAGGAGATTGGCGCTGGGACGCAGATCCACCCGCGTGGAATAACTGGAGACGTTAGGCGGCGGGGTGAGCACCGTCGAGCCAAAGCCGATCGGCCCCAGGCTGAACGTGGACAGGTCGTCGTTGACGTCGAGCGGGTCGGTGACTTCCTCCGGACGTGGTACGGCCTGGCCCTGCAC
>CAXUAZ010000150.1:0-9754 GCA_964249195.1 uncultured Chthoniobacterales bacterium | reverse complement strand
AGCCATGGGCCGCGCGCAGTTCCTGGCACAGCGGACCCAAGGGCGCGGCCTTGCGCGAGTGGGTGTCGTAGTTGAGCACGCTCCAATCGTGGATGACCAAGGCAAAGCGCTCGCCGCACTCCGCGGCGGCCGTCTGCGCGGCGCGCAAGAGCGGCGCGGCCAGAGTAGGCAAGTCCACCCGATCATTGGAGAGAAAACGCCAGGCGGCCTGGGTGGAACTAAAGGCCTGCGCCCCTGGCGCAGGCAACGCGCGCAGCCCACTGGCGGCGGCGTGCAAGGGACTCAGGTGTTCGCGCACCAGACGTTCCATAACGCCTGGACAACCTTGGATCCACGGACGGCCATGTCGGCACATACCCTCTACTGTACCCCACCCGTCAAACTTGTGTAGATACCTCAGATTGCGATCCACCTTACTTCGCGGCTTCGTAATGCTTGCTCACCGCCGACCAATTCACCGTGTTCCACCACGCCTTGAGGTAGTCGGGACGGCGGTTCTGGTACGTCAAGTAGTAGGAATGCTCCCACACGTCCACCCCGAGCACCGGCTTGTGGCCTTCCATGATCGGGCTGTCCTGATTGGGTGTGGAAATCACTTCCAGGTTGCCGTCCTTGCTGACCACCAGCCAGGCCCAGCCGCTGCCGAACCGCGCCGCACCCGCGGCGTTGATCTTCTCCTTGAGACCGTCCACCCCGCCGAACGTCTCCTTGATCGCATCCGCCAACGCACCGGTCGGCTCACCGCCGCCGTTCGGGCCCATGATGCCCCAGAAGAACGTATGGTTGGAATGGCCGCCGCCGTTGTTACGCACCGCCGTGCGAGCCGCTTCCGGCACGCGGCTCAGATCGGCGATCAATTCATCGATTGGGAGCGCGGCGAGCTCGGGGCTGTTCTCCAGCGCCTTGTTCAGATTGGTGATGTACGCCTGATGGTGCTTGTCGTGATGGATCTCCATCGTCTTCGCGTCGATGGAGGGCTCCAGCGCGTTGACCGGATAAGGCAGAGGCGGAAGTTCGTAAGGCATAAGGCCGAAACCTTAAGCTCTTAATAGTTTTCCCGCAAACCGAACAACAGCGCCAGCACCTGCGGAGCGACGAACTTCTTCAAGATCGGATAATAAGCGCCGCGCTCCTCCGGCTTGAGCCGCAGATGGGTCGGGCGGAAAATACCGCGCCGGGCATTGGCGTACGTGGCAAGCGCCAGCAGCGGCCAGTTGTTGCGGTACATATCGTACTTCAAATAAAACACCTTCGGGAAACCCGTGCCCGTGATCTGCGGCTCGCTCCACGAGCCGTCGGGGTTCTGGGTGTCGATCAGGTATTGCAGACCGTGCTGGACCGTGGGCGTTTCCAAGTCCCCCGCAGCGCAAAGGCCCATGAGCGCCCATGCCGTCTGCGAGGCCGTGCTGGGGCCCTTGCCCTTCTGGGCGGGGTCGTCGTAGCTCGCGCAGGTCTCGCCCCAGCCGCCGTCTTCATTTTGACAGCTCGCGAGCCAGTCGCGCCCGCGCCGCAGCCACGGCTCGTTCATGTCGTGATTGATCGCCTTGAGCCCGCGCAACACCTGCCACGTGCCGTAAATGTAATTCACGCCCCAGCGCCCGTACCAGCTCCCGTCGTCGCATTGGGTGCGCTTGAGGTGGGCGATGCCGCGGGCAATCGCGCGGTCCTTGCGGCTGCCGCCGAGATACCCCAGCAGTTCGATCGTGCGGGCGGTGAGATCGCTGCAGGTCGGGTCGAGGATCGCGTTGTGATCGGCAAAGGGCATGTCTTCGAGCCAGGACTTCGTCACGTCCTTGTCGAACGCCGCCCAGCCGCCGTCGCGGCATTGGAAACTCATCTGCCAGCCCAGCGCCCGGCGGAACGCTTCCGCTGCCGCGACCGGATCTTCCGGCGCCACGAGCCGCAGCGCCATCAACACCATCGCGGTGTCGTCGGTGTCCGGGTAATAATCGTTGTTGAACTCGAACGCCCAGCCGCTCGCCTCGCCGTACGGATTCTGCTTGACCCAATCCCCCCGCACGCGGACCTCCTTGCGGTAGAGCCACTCGCCGGCCGCGGTGAGCGCCGGGTGCGCCGGGTCGAGCCCGCTCTCGGCCAGCGCGATCACGTTGACCGCGGTATCCCACACCGGCGAAAAACACGGCTGGATGCGGAAATCCTGCGGATCATCGACAAACAGGTCTTCGAGATCCTTCTTCGCCTTGAGGAAAATCGGGTGGGTCTTCGCGTACCCGAGCGTCTGGAGCGCGACGAGCGCGTTGAGCATCGCCGGGAAGATCGCCGCAAGCCCGTCGCTGCCTTGGCCCATGCGCTCGATCATCCACGCCTCGGCGCGCTTGAGGGCGGCGCCGCGAAACGGTTTCCACGCCATCGCGTCGACTTTCTTGAGCATCACGTCGCAACGCAGGAAGAAATTGCGCCAGGTGAAAAAACGCCCGGTGCGTTGCGGCGAGAAATCCACGCCCTCCAACCCGCACGGGTACAGCTCGTGGAGTTGTTTATCCTCCGGGAGCTGCCGGGTGGGCTTGAAATGGTTGATGATCGCCAGCGGCATCAACATCGCCCGGCTCCAGCTCGACATCTGGTAGATGTTGAAGTACGCCCAATCCGGGAAAAGGATCACCTCGGCCGGCACGGTGGGGAGGTGTTCCCACGGGTACTGGCCCAGCAAGGCGAGGTAGAGCTTGCTGTACGTGTTCATGTGGGGGATGCCCCCCAGGCGGATGATGTTCGCGCGCGCCTCGGCCATCCACGGCGCGCTCGGCGAATGGCCCGCGAGCTTGAGGGCGAAGTACGCCTTCACCGACGCGTTGATCTCGCTGGGGCCGCCGTGGTAAATGTTCCAGCCGCCGTCGGGGAGTTGCCGGCGGCGGATGTGCTTGACGCATTTTTCCTGGAGGTCGGCCTCCACGTCCCCGCGCCAATGCATGTAGAGGACGTAGTCCGAGCACAGCGTGCTATCGACGATGAGTTCGCCCGCCCACCAGCCCTCGGGCGACTGCAACCGGAGCAGGTTTTCCTGCGCGAGCACGATCGCCCCCTGCAGCTCGTGTTCGTCGACGTGCGACGGCGGCCGGGCCACCGCAAGGCTGCCTTGGGTGGAGGGAATGCGAACGATTTTTGCCATTGGGAATAGAGAAAGTTAAAGTGGAGTTGGTGCAGGATGTCCAGCTTTCAACACGACGAGCATTGGCGCCGGTCTGAACTCAGGCCCACGCCGGGATATACTCTGCAAACTTTTGAGAAGTGCTTTCTGGATCAGCCTGCTTGATTAGCTTTTTTTCGGTGGCCTCTCTAATCAGGACCGAAACCATCGACCTTTGCCGCTCAGGCATTTTCAGCCGCGTCCTTAACGATGTGTTTGTCATCACGCTGTCCGAGTAGTATTTCAGAACCGTGTGCTGGTAACAGGCTTCTAATCTCTCGCGAGCTGACATCTGGGCAAACGTTCGCGGAGTAAAAAGAGTCACCTTGAAATGATTCGATCCTGCGGTGAACTCCATTGGCGGAAGTCCGTATAACTCGACTTCAATTCCCGCTTTAATCAGGCCCGAACCTCGTTCTTCGCAGATCTTATATCTTCGGAACGCTTTGGCTAGAAGTTCGTTTCTTGATTCAGGTTGCGTGCCAATCAGCCGGTCCAGGCGTTTCGACGGCAAAATGGTTCCGGGATTGGAAATCTCTATTCGATCGTTGAAGATCTCGATCATCGGTCCCGCCCCTGTAATCGAGAAATCCTGATGGATCAAAGCGTTTGCAATCAATTCACGCAGCGCAATTTCCGGATAAACCGTTCGTGTTGTCCTCAGAGCCTGTTGTATCACTTCGCTCTGTGGCAAAAGGGACATGACAAAGCGCAGGACCTCTTGAAAGCTCAGTCCGTATCCTAAAACCCCTTCTTGCTCCTGCTTTGTTTTCGTTTTGTTCAATCCGTTGTAGACGATCACGCGCACCGCCTTTCGACTTAACTCTGCAAACGAGTCCAGTTTCTTTGCGGCCGCGATCGCCCCTAGGTTCGTCACGTATCCTCCTCCTGACGGTTCGCGGATGATAAAACGCTCAGCCTCCATCCACGCTAAAATCTCCATCTCGTCGTGGGGGATCGGCCGCCCCAACATTTTCAAGATTGGCTCAACCTTAAGAAGGTCTTTTAGCTGTTCGTTGCTCAGCAACACCGATGCTCGAAGTTCCTCCCAACGAGGCGTCCGGCTGTTCAACATCAGGGTGCCTATCTCGGGACGCGAGGCTATTCGCGTCGTTCCACCCGAACGAATAAAGGTTGCGTCAATTGGTTTTCCCTTAAGACAGAGCGGCTTTACATTCGCCTCGGCAATTCTGACAAAGAGCAGCCGCTTCCCGTCGCAATCGCCCACCGCGTGGTCTAGCGCAATCGGGGGCTCAATCGCAGTGCGACCGATATTCGAAAGCTGATTGATCGTATTTTCAATGGCAGACGCCTCCAAACCAGCAGGGCATCCGGCCGAATCAACCCCATAGACGAGGAATCCACCACCAGGATAATGCGAAAAAGCAATTAGATGCTCAGCCAGCCTTTTTTTATCCGGTGACAAGGCCGCCTTCCAATCAAGTTCATTCAACTCGTGCTGTGGCGGTTCGAGGCTTGCCCGAAGTAAATCTACCCCTTTCTTTACCCATTCCTTGGCCGTCGTCGTTTCCGACTCAAATAAGAAACTGTTCATTTTGAGTCACTTACATTAAACGACGCCTTCCTGCTCACGGAAGCAGGCCAGCGGCGGAGACTGGCCTGGATCATCTCGATCGCGGAGGCTTCCGTTTACACGGCGCGCCAGACTTCACGTCAACTTCCGCGCGCCTCTCCGAAGCAGTCGATCCCGCTTCCGTTGGGCCGAAGGCGGGAATGCCCAACATTCTCCTTGGTCAGGCAGCCGCCGTCTCCCGTTCAGGCGCGACGATCTGGGCGCCGGTCAAGTGGCCGCGGCCGGACGTCACTCCGTTGTACGCGTCGACGATCGCTCCCCGGCCGCTCGGCTTGGGCCGCGGGCCGAAGTTGTACGTCAGATTTTTCCAGCTATCGACCAGATTGTTGCTCAACGCCCCGCTCGGCTCGAAGCCGCACTGGGTCATGCAATTGTCGCAGCGCGGGTCGCGCGCCTTGCCCGTGTCCTTGTCGACGCCGAACTTGCTCCAGTCCACCTGGTCGAGCATTTCCTGATACGTCGCGAAGTGGCCCGCGCCGGCCATGAAATAACAGGGGCCGCGCCACCCGGCAATGTTACGCGTCGGGATCGCCCACGCGGAGCACTCCAACTCGCGTTTGCCGGCCAGGAACTCGTGGTAAATCGGCGTGCCGATGATCGTGTAACGATTGCTCCACTCGACGAGGTCCTTGAATTTCTCCCGGGTGCCTTCGCGGGTGAGGAAGAAATCGTCCGGCTGCAAATTCAGGCGCGTGACCATGTCGGCCTTGGCCGCGTCGTACTCGTAACCGGGGCTGATCGTGTGGCCGTCAACGCCGATGTCGGAGAGGAAATCGAACATCCCCTCGATCTCGTCCATCTCGGTTTCCTTGTAGATCGTCGTGTTCGTGGCGACCTGGTACCCGAGCGCCTTCGCCATGCGGATGCCGAGGATCGCCTCCTTGAACACGCCCTCGCGCTCCACGATCAGATCGTGCGTGTACTCGAGGCCATCGAGATGGACGTTCCAATAAAAAAAACTGTGCGGGTCGAGCGTCGGCGCCTTGGGATCCTTCGGCCCCTTGCGGACATCGGCGATATCCTTCTCGGCCATGATCTCCTGGTCCTGGAGGGTGGCCATGAGCGCCTCGACGGCCGCAGGCTCGGTAAGATAACGCTTCGCCAGGTGCGAGCGCATCTTGCGGCGCATGAACATGGCGTTGGTGCACATGTAAACGACGCGCTTCTGGTCGTGCAGCAGCCCATTGGCGAGCGCCTCGATCTGCGGATAAATGAGCGGTTCGCCGCCGCAGATGGACACCATGGGCGCGCCGCATTCGTTGGCGGCCCCGAGGCAATCCTCGAGCGGCATCACGTCCTTCATGGACGTCGAATATTCGCGGATGCGTCCGCACCCCGTGCAAGTCAGGTTGCACGTATGCAGCGGCTCGAGTTGGAGGACGGTGGCAAATTTCTTCGTAGAGCGCAGCTTTTGGCCGACGATGTAAGTTGCGATCTTGGCGGTAAGGGCGAGCGGAAATCTCATGAGTGGCGCATTACTAGATGGGAACGCACAAGGGCGGTTCTATTCGGGAAGGACCCTGGCCGTCAAGCGAGTAGTTCGTCACGAGAGAACCCATCTAAAATGGGGCTCAGCGTATCAGCCGACTCTGGCGTGTCAACCCCCCGGTTGCACAAAATGACGCGTTCATAAGATAAACTTATGCAAAGAAGATGCTTCCGGGCAGTCACTTGTGCCGTCCTCGGACAAAGCTTTACCTTTCCTTGCCCGCCAGCCCCGCCCTCCCGCCATCAACTTCTTCCAAGATCGCGTCAGACCCGTACAAACGTCTCTCGTGTTCCCGCCGCACGAGCCGTCTCCTGATCTTTCGCCCGAACTGCACGACGCGAAGCGCCGCTTTTACCAACAGCTTGCGGCCGATCCGGAGGGCGCCGTGGCGGAGTACCAACGTCGCTTCGGCAACGTCATCGATCGCGACAACGTGCGCGAGCTTTTTCCGGAATACGCTCAGAACCGCGAAAGCCGCCAAGCTTTGAGCGCAGCAACGTACCGACCGGCGGGGATCTTGGCCGACGAGATGTTTCGTCAATCGATTGCTGAGCCTGATCCCACGGGCAACAACTTGGTTCTCTTCAACGCCGGCGGCCCGGGTGTGGGCAAGAGCACAGCGATCTCCGGCAGCCGCGTTGACGCACAAATCATCATGGACGGCACGTTGTCCGATTATGCTCGAAGCCGACAGCAGATTCAGGCGGCCCTGGACTACGGCAAACAGGTGTTGATCCGGCATGTTCAGCGGCCGTTTGAAGAGGCGCTGCAAAACATCATCAATCACGCGATTTCTCCTGATAATGGCCGGGTGGTCGCGGCTCCAAGCACCGCGCAAGGGCGCATTTTGGCCCGCGAGAATGTTTTGCGGCTGGCTGACGAGCACAAGGACAATCCCAACGTCGAGCTGCTTTCGGTGGATAACTCCGGAAACCGCGGTCGCGCTATGTCGATTGATGAACTGCGGCAACAGCAACCGGAAGACCTTGACGAGCTACGGACCCGCGCGCAGGATTATGTCAATGCCTACTTTCACGACAACGCCTCCTTCAACCCTCTCTTCACCGAAGTCCTTCGGCGGCGCGTTCTCGGGTCTTACGCTGAAGGAGAAGGCGGCCCGGATTCAGGCGCAGGGAATTGAGAATCTGAACCGGGCAGGCCGGGAAGCGGCGGCCCGCCAGGCCCAGCAGATAGAGCCGAAGGCGTAAGCGCGACTCGGTTAGCACGACAGAACCGCGTGCGAGAAACGAAGAAATGCCGAGGCCCGCGGGAGACGCCGAAACCATTGCTGGCATGGTCGTCATCCACGATCCCCAAAGTGCTGGGTACGGCGTGGTCGGCCATGTTGAGCGTCCTGCTCGGGTGACGGCGATCGCGGCGCGATTGCGGGAGCGTCATCCGGAGTGGCTGTTTATTCTGCCGGACGCGGCGGAGGACGCCGATCTTTTGCGCGCCCACACGCCCGCACACTTGCGTCTGGTGGCCGATCCGCCCGGGGATTTCGACGCCGACACCGCGGCGCTCCCTGGCATCGACGCCCACGCGCGGCGGACCGTGGGCGCGGCGCTGAAGGCGGTCGACGAAGCGATGGCCGGCAACCGCGCCTTTTCGCTGATGCGCCCGCCCGGGCACCATGCGACGGCGGATCAAGCAATGGGGTTCTGTTATTACAATTCGGTCGCTGCGGCGGCCTTGCGGGCGCAAGCGGACGGTCTCCGGCGCGTGGCAGTGTGGGATTTCGACGCGCACCATGGCAACGGGACGGAAGCGATCCTGCAGGGGCGCGAAGGCATTTTGTTCGTGAGCGTGCATCAGTTTCCCGCGTATCCGGGGACGGGCGCGGCGTCGTCTGGGAACGTGCGCAATTATCCCGTTTCGCCCGGGACGCCGCCGGACGAGCACATGGCTATATTGGCGGCGAGTTGGCGGGAGGTGCTGGAGGCGCGCCCGGAGTTGATCCTGGCCTCAGCGGGGTTTGACGCGTTCGTAGGGGATCCCATCACGCAGATGACGCTGCGCGAAAAGGATTTCGGTGAACTGGGACGCTGGCTGCACGCGGCGCCCTGCCCGGCGGCCGCGATCATGGAGGGCGGTTACAGCGACGAATTGCCGGATCTCGTCGAGGCGTTTCTTGCCGCGTGGGAAAACGGACGGTAACCCGAGGATTATGCGACGACCTTCGCTCTTGGGCCGTTTTCTAAAAAGCAGGATTGACTTCATCAAGCAGTTCACGGAGAAGAAGTTGAACCCATCCTTCTGGATACCCGTTACAAGCATCCTTCTCTCTATGATCCGATTCCTGCTTTGTTTCTGTCTGGTTGCGTTTGGCGCGTTGGGCCATGCCCGGGCCGGCACTGTCATCACCGCAGGACTGCCGTCCAACGTGGAGATCGTGAACATCAACGCGCAGCAGGACGGCGCCGCGAACTACAACGGCGGCAACTCGGGGCAAGCGTTGTGGTATTCGCCCTTCGGGACCGGTCCCAACGGATTGCTATCGATCCCGGTCTCGCCCGGCACGTACACCTTCCGCATCATCGATCCGGCGGATGCGGCGCTGGCATATCCCTCATTGACCTCTGAGCAGTTGAGCACGCTCTACACGGCCTGGACTTACAATAGCCCCTATTCCTCGCAGTTCTTCGTCTTCGACCTCAGCGCCGCGACGAATCCGAGCGTGCCGCAGCTTTTCGACGGCGCCGGCGCGCCGGCGGGAACCCCAGCGTTTTTCGATGCTCAGTCGGCCTACAACGACGCGGTCAACGGCGGCTACGCCAACCGGCTCCGGCTCACTTCCGAGCAATCGGGCGCCACGCCGGGACGCGAGGGCACGGTCTTCGAGACCTCGTACACGGTGACGACGGCCACCAGCCTCGTCTTCGCCATTCCTGACAACGGTCTTGGCGACAATAACGGCGGTTTATCCGTGGTGGTGACGGCGGTGCCCGAACCCCGGTCGTTCGTCTTGCTTCTGACGGCCGTCGGCCTTCTGGCGGCGGGATGGCGGCGGCAGCGGACAAACAAGCAAGCCGTAGGGCGGAGAGCCCAGGCTTGAGTCCATCCGGCGTTTGCGGTCCGCATCACTCTTGGCATGAGCTGATCGATCGCCGTCGGGCTCCTGGCCAGCGGCTTTTCCCGGGCCTCCGTCGGGATCGCCTTGTAGCGATCGCCAAAGAGCCGGCCCTACTCCCGGTGACGCGCGTTGAAACGCCGGGTATACGCATTTTGCAGCCACTTCATGCCGACCACCAGATTAGGCTCGGGCGTTTCGATGAACAAATGACAATGGTTGCCCATCAGCGTCCACGCGTGCCCCGCCAGCCGGTCCGCCCACAAGCTTCCCCAAGCGCGTGCAGGAAGAAGCGCCGGTCCGCGTCATCGCGGAAGATGGCCTGGCGCCGGTTTCCCCTTGCCATGACGTGGTAAAACGCTCCCTCATATTCCAACCGCACGCTCCGTGGCATGACCGCAAGACTGCCAGCAGATCACAAGCGTGTGTAGAGTAGGCGGGAAGCGACGGATTGAG
>CAXUAZ010000149.1:0-9785 GCA_964249195.1 uncultured Chthoniobacterales bacterium | reverse complement strand
TAGGAAAGCCATGAACCTCCCGCTCAAATCTCTCGTTCTCGCCATGCTGTGCGCATGGGGGGCCGCCCGCGCCCAGGATGCGCCCACTCCCCCGGCCGCCACCGCCACCTTCGCGGGTGGCTGCTTCTGGTGCATGCAATACGCATTTGATCGGGCGCCCGGGGTGAAGAAAACGATCGTCGGCTACACCGGCGGCACGAAGGCAAACCCGGGTTACGAAGAGGTGTCCTCGGGCGAGACCGGCCACGCCGAGTCGATCGACGTCATCTACGACCCCACGCAAACCACCTACGACAAACTCCTCGATGTTTTCTGGAAGAACATCGATCCCACGGCCGTCAACCGCCAGTTCGCCGACGCTGGCACGCAATACCGCACCGCGATTTTCTACCATAACGAAGCCGAGAAAAAAGCGGCTGAAGCCAGCAAGGCCGCGCTCCAGAAGTCGGGCAAGTTCGACAAACCGATCGCCACGCAGATCGTGGCGGCGTCGACGTTTTACCCGGCCGAGGAATACCACCAGGAATATTACAAAAAGAACCCGGACCACTTCCAGGCGTACGAATTTGGATCCGGCCGCGTGGGTTTTTTGAAGCGTACCTGGGGCGACCCGGACAAGCACTGAACGGGTGCGCTGATTGGTTGTCAAAGCTTGTTCACTCCATGCGACCCTCTCTTGCCCTTGCGGCCATCGCCGCGCTGGCCGCGTCGGTTTGGTTCGTGCGGGCGCAGGGAGCCAGATCCTCGAAATTCATGAACACGCCCGCCTCGCATCAGACCGCCCACGGCAAGCCGCTCACCGACGAACAATACCGCGTGACGCGCGAAGACGGCACCGAGCCGCCGTTTCGCAACGCGTATTGGGACAACCACCGCGCCGGCATTTACGTGGATGTCATCAGCGGCAAGCCGCTCTTCAGTTCGGCGGATAAATTCGACAGCGGCACGGGGTGGCCGAGTTTTACCAAGCCTCTCGATCCCGCGAACGTGCAGGAGAAGACAGACCGGGCATTTGGCATGGCGCGCACGGAGGTGCGGTCCAAGGAGAGCGACGCTCATTTGGGTCACGTCTTCGACGACGGCCCGGCGCCGACCGGCCTGCGGTACTGCATGAACTCGGCCGCGCTGCGGTTCATCCCGGCGGAGAAGCTGCAGGAGGAAGGCTACGGCCAGTACGCCTCGTTGTTCGAGGAGAAGTAACGCTTGGCCTCCTCGGTCACGCTTTGGTGAAAATCCGGAACGGCCATTGCATCGCCCGCGCAAACCAGCGCATTGGGAGGCGGCAGCCGCGCAGGAACGGGCCGGCAACGACTTGCAACCGAGGAGCACGGTCGTAGGCGATCGCCAGCGCGACAATGATGAGGATCCCGGCAAATTTGCCAAAGGGGCCGACGTGCACGTGGGCGGCCATCTCGAACAGCAGCAGAAACCCCACGTAGCCCACGAGCAGGAACGCCGTGGGCCCCAACGCCGGGAAGCGCGCCAGCAGGCGGATGCAGTACCCGGCCAAAAGCCGCAGCGCAAGGATGCCGATGAACACCCCGGTGATGACGATCGGCAGCTTCGGACTCAACGCCACCGCCGCGACCACGTTATCGATGCTCAAGCTCAGGTCCATGACTTCGATCTGAAGAACGGTCATCCAGAAGCTGGTCTTCAACGGCGCCGCGTGGCTTTCACCCGCCTCGGAGTCGGCGAGGTGAGAGCACATCAGGTAGATCAGATAAATCGCGCCGAGGATCTTGATCCAGGGATTGGCAATGATCCACGCGGCGATGAAAAGGGTGACGGCGCGAAAGGCATAAGCGCCGAAGATGCCATAGCGCATGGCGCGGACCCGCTGCGCGTCCGGCAGGTGCGAGGTCATCGCCGCGATGGCGAGGGCGTTGTCGACCGAGAGGAGCCCCTCGATCAGCACGAGCGAGGCAATGATCGGAAGGGCCTCGAAGATTTGCGTCGACGTCATCAGAACCGGAACATTCCGGAGATTTGGACAGAATTAACAGAATTTAAGGAAAGGAAGCTTCCAACGGGATTCCCAAATTCTGTTTAATTCCGTTAATTCTGTCTAAAAATCTGCCTGCGCCGCGCGAGCTACCCGGCTTCCTCAAAAATCTCCAGCGTCGCATGCTGGTGATGCCGGTCGGCCGCGGTCGAGAGCAGGTTGCGGATCGACCGGATCGTCGCGCCCTGTTTGCCGATGACCTTGCCCACCTCCGATTGCGGCAGTTGCAGCAGGAAATGAACGGTCCCGCCGCGCTCCTCCTCCCGGAGGACCATCTCGTCGGGACGATCAATCAACGTCTCGACCACAAATCTCAAAAACTCGTTCATGGTCGTTAGAAAGGGAAAAGCGGCCTTGCCGCCAACACCGCTTACGCCGCCTTGGAATCTGCGCCCGAGCCCGCCAGCAAACCAGCCGCGCGCGTCTTCTTGACGATGCTCTTCACCGTGTCGGAGGGCCGTGCCCCGCAGCCGATCCAGTAATCCGCCCGGGCGACGTCGACCGTGTAATTCACGCCGGTCGCCTTCGGATCGTACGTCCCGATGATTTCGATGAACTTGCCGTCCCGCGGGCTGCGTTGATCGGCCACCACTACCTTGTAGTAGGGATGGTTCTTGGTGCCTTCTCTTCTCAAACGAATTGCCACTGCCATAACTAGGATAAATATCGGGGTGCCTGCTTGCGGTGAACCCGGTATATCGCGCGTTTGCCGGCCCGGTTCAAGACGAAAATCTTCCTAAACCGAATTTCGCATTTGTGAGAACATTTTCATTGACTCTCAAAGTTAAACTTGCGCCCAATAAGCCACTTCTCCCCGGGCGAACCGTCATGAAAAACTTTCTCTTCCGCCGCTCGAACCAATTGCTCTCTCGGGCCGCCTGCCTCTTCGCCGGCCTGGCAAGCGCGCAAGCGGCTGACGTCCTCACCCAGCACAACGACCAATTCCGCACCGGCGCCAACCTCAGCGAGACGGCCCTGACGACCGCCAACGTCAATTCCACCCAGTTCGGCAAGCTGTTTAGCTACTCGGTGGACGGTTACGTTTACGCCCAGCCGCTCTACGTTTCCGGGCTGACCATCGGCGGGTCCGTGCATAACGTCCTTTACGTCGGCACCATGGAAGACTCGGTGTACGCCTTCGACGCCGACACCAACCAGACCTATTGGCGCAAGCAGTTCACCGGCGGCAACATCACGCCGGTGCCCATCGCGGACGCCGTCGGCAGCAGCAATCTCAACATCCACGGCGATGTCGGCGTCATCAGCACGCCGGTGATCGATCGCGTTTCCAACACCATCTACGTGCTGGCCCGCACCAAGAACACCAGCAACACCACCTATACCCAGGCTCTCCATGCGCTCGATCTCGCGACCGGGGCCGAGAAGTTTGGCGGCCCGGTGAACATTACCGTCTCCGGGTTCAACGCCTTGTTGCAGAACCAGCGCCCGGGCCTCGGCCTTTACAATGGCAAGGTCTACGTCTGCTGGGGATCGCACGAGGACAAAAACCCGTATCACGGCTACGTCATTTCGTTCGATGCGGCCACGCTGGCGCAGAAGGATTTCTTCAACACGACGCCCGGCGGCAGTGAAGGCGCGATCTGGCAGGCGGGCCAGGCGCCGGCCTTCGACACGACCGGCAATCTCTATCTGACCACCGGCAACGGCGATTGGAACGGCACGACCCAGTGGGGAGAAACCTGCCTCAAGCTGTCGCCCACGCTGGGAGTGCTCGATTGGTTCACGCCGGCGAATTACGCCTCCCTCAACGCCGGTGACACCGACTTTGGCGCTGCCGGTTGTATGCTGCTGCCCGGGGGCGCCGGGTATCCGTCGACCAGTTACGTCGTCACCGGCGGCAAGGAAGGCAAACTGTTCGTCCTCAATAAGAGCGCCGGCGGCATGGGGCACGAAAGTTCGGGCGACGCCGGGGCGCATCAGATTTGGCAGGCGATTCAGACCTCCCAATGCAGCCACCATATTCACGGCACGCCGGTCTACTGGAACAGCGCCTCCCTCGGGCAGGTGATCTACGTGTGGGGCGAGAATGACGTGGGCAAGGCCTTCAAGTTCGACGGAACCAATTTCAGCACGACGCCGGCGACGACCACCGCGGTGACTTCGCCCACCACGGGCTGCGGCATGCCGGGCTCCATCCTGTCGTTGTCGGCCAACGGGAATGCCAATGGCATCGTCTGGGCGAGCTGCGTCTACACCGGCGACGCGATTCACGACATCGTGCCCGGCATCCTCCGCGCGTACGACGCCAACAACCTCGGCAAAGAACTGTGGAACAGTTACCAGAATAAATCGCGCGACAACTCCGGCAACCTCGCCAAGTACGTGCCGCCCACTATCGCCAACGGCAAGGTGTACCTGGCCACGTTCTCCAACACGGTCTGTGTTTACGGATCGCTGGCGTCGGTCGTGCCGCCGATCGCGGACGGGACGTACAAGATCACCAGCCGCAACAGCGGTCTCGCGTTGGGGGTCAAGGATGGCAGCACGGCCAACAGCGCGCTCACCCAGCAGCAGACCTACACCGGAGCGACCAGCCAGCGGTGGACGGTGACTTCCATCGGGGGCGGCGTCTACAAGATCATCGGCGTGGGCAGCGGCCAGGCGCTGGACGTCACCGCGGGCTCCGCCGCCAATGGCGCGCTCATCGACATCTACCCGTACGGCAGCGCCAAGACCAACCAGCAGTGGGTCATCTCGCCGACGACCACGGCCGGCTACTACACGGTGCGCGGCGTGCAAAGCGGGTTGCTGCTCGACGTGATCGGCTCCACCCAGCCCAACGCCGGTGTGGATCAATGGCAGGCTACCGGCGGCAACAACCAGCAGTGGTCCTTCCAGGCGCCTTAGCGCGGCGTTTGTGATCGTGGAAGCTTCGGGTATCTTGTCCTTATGACAGCGACAATCTTCCTCAGGAACGAACGGTGGGTCAAAGTCCTCACCGGCGTCGTCCTGTGTCTGGGCGCGGCCGCTCAGGCGCGGGCCGAGCTGGCTTGGGAAAAGGAACGGATCGAACTAAACCCCGCGATCGGTGAGAAGGTGGTCCGCACCGGTTACTCCTTCAAGAACACGGGGACAGAGCCCGTCTCGGTGCTCGCGATCAAACCCAGTTGCGGCTGCGTCGCGACCAATCTGGAGAAGTTCGAGTACGCTCCGGGCGAGAGCGGGACGATCAAGGTCACGTTCGACGCCGAGATGGATAAGGACGAACCCACGCAGGAACGGACGATCAAAATCGTCACCAGCGACTCGCCGGATCATCCGAAGATCCTGCAGTTGACCGTTCACGTGCGCGAGGCGGTGACGGTCTCCCCGGAGGCTGTGGTGTGGCCCCATGGCGAGCCGGGCAAGCCGCGGGAGGTGGTCGTGAAAGCCGGCGCCGACGTGAAGGGGATCAACCTGGTTCAGACCGGTGAGAACGATAACTTCGCCGTGGACCTCAAACACGAGGGCGAGAACTACCGGATGACGATCACGCCCAAGAATACGGATGCGCCGTCCTACGCGACGCTCGTTTTCGATGTGACGTCGCCGTCGTTCCAGCGGCCGGTGAGTTGCGAAGTTCGTCTGAAGGTGGATTGAGGTTCACCCGGCGGTGCGGACCGGGAGGATGAAAGCATTCGCGGGGCTACTGTTGGGCGGCGCCGTGATCGCCGGGGGCGCGTATGTTTTGTTTTCCGGTTTGCGGGAGGACCAAAAGCCGGCCGCCAAAAGTATTCCCAACGCCGTGGTCGGAGCGCCGGCGGGGGATGCCCCGGAAGCGGCCGAAGAGCCCGTGGGAACCAAGCTGTCGCGGCGGAGCCGGATGCTGCGGGAAGGCGGGGTTGATACGGAGGGGAACTTCTTTGGGGAGATTCGCGACTGGGCGCGGAAGGAGCCGGAGGCGGCGCTGGCCTGGGCGCAGCTTCAGCCGGGGACAGACCCGGTGCGCGAGGAAGCGTTGATGGACGCCTGTTTTCAGATCGCGCAGAGCGATCCCCAGCGCGCCGTGATGCTGGCCGGGAAGTTCAAGCTCAACCGGGACTCGGTGTTGCAACCGCTGGCCCAGCAATGGGCGGCGAAGGACTTGCCGGGCGCGTGCAAATGGGTGGCCGAGCAGCCGGACGACGATGAGCGCAATGCGTTGGCGACAGGTGTGACGTTCATCTGGTCGCAGACCGAACCCGCGAGCGCAGCGCAGTATGTGTTGGACCAGATGACGCCGGGTTCGTCGCAGGATGCGGCCGTGCTGATGGTGCTGCATCAATGGGCCACGAAGGACACGGCGAGCGCGACGGCGTGGGTGGAGCAATTTTCGCCGGGACCGATGCGAGACCAAGCGCTCAACGAGCTGGCCGGCATCGCTCGGCTCCAGCAAGAGGCGGGTAAGTGAGGCCGCGTTCTGTTTCCGCCGCAACCGAAGTCTTTAGATCGAGAAGCTGGCATTCACCCGCTCCGGAGATATTTCTGCACCTCGTCGTGATTCCCGGCGAAATCAAAGGTCAGCACGCCTTTACGAGCTTCGAAAACGAGCCGCCATTGAAGACCCGTTCGGCACTCATAAAGTCGATTTCCCAGCTTTCGAATTCCCAACCCGCTGTGTACATGCGGGTTGCCGAAGCCTTCTTGCATCAATTTCAACGTGGCGATCACGTCTTCCCCGCGGCCGGCCCGACCTACAATTTTTTGAAACCGCTTGGAGAACTTAATCGAAATCATGGCCGTCTCCGCGGAAGGAGAGCATATCGCCAGCTTTCACGATCGCCTTTAACTCTCGGCTGATTCGTTTTTCCGCTGCGTTCATCTCGGCGGGTTCAATGCCGTATTCTTGAAGAGCATAGTCAGCGGAGATGACCTCCACTGGTCTTAAGGCCACAACGCGTCCCTCGAAGACAAAACCGATGTCTTCTCCCTGAACTGCCTTCTTGAGCCAGTGTCCAAGTCTCCCGCGCCCTTCCGTAATCGTCAGAGTCTTCATGCGCTCACGATAGCGTACAGCGCCGCTGCCGCAATGTTGTAGCAGCCCGGTGGACTTGCCTTTCCACTTAAACCGACGCTACAGTCGGAAAATTCACGATAATGAAAGAATTGTATTGACATTCCACCGGTTTGGTGCGACGGTGGGAGATATGGTTGGGACCATGTCTCTGCCAGTTTTTTGACAGCTAAATTCCAGCGCAAACCGGGGCGGCGCTTTCACGCTACGATGCGCATCATGCGGGTGCCGTTCTTCCCCACGATTGAGCGCAAAACTCAGAACGGCCGTCCCGTGGGCATCTTCGGCATGCCGGGGAATCCGCCCCCCGCTTTGCCCCCGCCCATGCGGCCCATAAGCTTCTTCATGTTGCCCATGTTCTTCATCATCTTGCGCATCTGCTGAAAGCGCTGCAGGAAATCGTTGACCGCCGTCACGCTCACCCCGCTCCCGGCGGCGATGCGGCGCCGGCGGCGGGCGTCGAGCAGGTCGGGCTTGCGCCGCTCCTTGATCGTCATCGAGAGCACGATCGCCTCCGCCTGCTTGAGTTCCTTGCCGTCGGTGGGCAGATCCTTGATCTTGTCCATGCCGGGGATCATTCCCATCAAGTTCTCCAACGGCCCGAGCTTCTTGATGAAGCGCATCTGCGAGAGGAAATCCTCGAGGTTGAAGTTGGCGGTGCGCAGCTTTTCCTCCATCCGCTTGGCTTCTTCCTCGTCGATGGCCTCGGCGGCCTTCTCGACCAGGCCGACGATGTCGCCCATCCCGAGGATGCGGCCCGCCAGCCGGTCGGGGTGAAACACCTCGAATTGATCGAGCTTCTCGCCGACGCCCGCGAACTTGATTGGCCGCTGCGTCACCTCGCGCAGCGAGAGCGCCGCACCGCCGCGGGCGTCGCCGTCGAGCTTGGTCAGGACGAGGCCGGTGATCGTGAGCGCGTCGTTAAAATGCGTGGCGACGCTGACCGCCTGTTGCCCCGTGGCGGCATCGACGACGAGCAGGATTTCCTGCGGCTGGAGCTCGTCGCGCAGGCGCCGGAGTTCCTGCACGAGCGGCTCGTCGATCTCCTGCCGGCCGGCGGTGTCGTAGATCTGGACATTCGCGCCCGGCTGCGCTTCGGCCCAGGTCGCGCCTTGGCGGCCGACCTTCACGATGTCGGTCTCACCCGCTTCCGGGCGGAACATCGGCACGCCGACCTGCTCGGCGAGCGTGGCCAGTTGCTCGATGGCCGCCGGGCGGTACAAGTCGCACGCGATCAGGACGGGGTTCTTCCCCTGTTTTTTGAGCCATTTGGCGAGCTTGGCGGCGGAAGTCGTTTTGCCGGCGCCGTTGAGGCCGACCATCAGGATGCGCGCGGGTTTGTCGAGGTTGAGCGGGGCGGCATCGCCGCCGAGGAGGACGGTCAGTTCGTCATGGAAGATTTTGACGATCTGCTGCCCCGGCGTGACGCTGCGGAGCACATCAACGCCGAGCGCCTTTCCCTTGACCCGCGCGATGAAATCCTTGGCGACTTGGAAATGGACATCCGCCTCGAGCAACGCGAGCCGGACCTGTCGCATGGCGTCATTGACGTTGGTCTCCGTGATCGCGCCCTGCCCGCGCAGGTTCTTGAAAACATCCTGAAGCTTGTCGCCGAGTTGGGAAAACATACAGAGGGGAATTTTGGACAGAATTAACAGAATTTAACAGAATTGGGCAGAGGGAAGAAGGGGTCCATCGCCATGTCTGCTCTCTGGAAAATTCTGTTAAATTCCGTTAATTCTGTCTAAAAAATCGGGGCGCGCCTACTTCGGCGCGACCGTGAAGTTCCAGCGGGTGCCGACTTTTTTGCCGTCGATCGTAACGTGCACGATCACCGTGTAGGTCTTCGGTTCAAGCGGGGCGGGGGGCTGATAACGGACCAACCCAGTGGCGGCATCGTACTTCGCCGGCACCGGGCCAAAGCCGCTGATCAACATCTCGACCGTCTTCGGATCAAACTTGCCGAGCGTTTGGAGGTTGGCCTGGATCACCGGCTTGGGCGTGCTCACGGTCTCACCCTCGGCCGGGACGGTCATCATGGATGAGGCGGCCATTGGCGCGGTCTCGGTGGAAGCCGGGCCTTCGCCGCCGGCCCCGAAGTTGATCGCCATGTCGAACACCTTGGGCGTCAGGCCGTCGATCGCGTACCGGCCCAGCGTGGCGGCGGGCGAGCCAAAGGTGATCTTCTGGGGATTGACCGTGAAGGCGGCCGTGTAGTTCAACTCCTTGACCTTCGCTTCGACGAGTTCGTTGTAGTTCCCGTAGGGATAGGCGATGGCGTCGACCTTGATCGCGAGGCGCTGCTCGATCATGTCGCGCGAGACGGCGAGTTCGTTCTGGAGGTAGGCGGTGTATTGATCCTGGCCCATTTTGTGCCGGGCGGCGCGCAGGTCGCTGTGGGTCGTCGTGTGGCACTCGATGTCCACCCCGGCGTCGCGCATCTCCTCGAGTTGTTCCCAAGTCATCGATTTGCCGCCGCTCTTGGGGCCGCCGCGGACGTAGTCCGTGTAGATGAACATCGTGAACGGGAAGTTGTATTTTTTCAGGATCGGCCAGGCGTCTGTGTAGCCGCTGACCCAGCCGTCATCGAGCGTGATGACGACGCTGCGCGGCGGGATGCTTTTCTCGCCTTTGCGCCAGGCGAGGAAATCGTGCATGGGGATCACGGTCAGGCCGGAATCCTTGAGCTTCTTCATCTGGGCGTCGAAGTCGGCCGGGGTGATGATGAGCTGGCCTTTGCCGTTTTCAAATCGGTGATAGCAAAGCACCGCGACGGCGCCGCTGGTG
>CAXUAZ010000148.1:0-10016 GCA_964249195.1 uncultured Chthoniobacterales bacterium | reverse complement strand
CGGCGGCGAAGAAGGATGGCGGATAGACGGTTACGCCGGAGGCTGGGGCGGCGGTGGCGGAGGAGGCGGCGGAAGGCTGACCATGGTAATCGCATCCCGGCGAGACGCGCCGCCCTTGCCAGACGAAATCTTGGCGATCAACACCGCGCCGCCGGCCAGCAGGGCAACGATGACCAATGCCGGCGCCAGATACCTCTTCCAGCGCGCCTTTTCCAGCGGCTCGTCTCCAAATGGGTCGTCCATTTTACTTGCTTTGCGGCTTGGTGGCCAGACCGACCTGGGAAACGCCGAGCCGGCCAACGACGTCCAGCACCTCCATCACGGCTTGATATTGCGTGAGGCTATCCCCCCGGATGACGACCGGAAAATCCGGCGTCTGCGCCTTCTGAGCGGTAAGACGCTGCTCCAACTCCGGAATGCTCACGGGGATGGTGTCCAGAAAGATCTTCCCTTCGTTGTTGATCGTGATCGCCTTGGTCTTCGGCTTCGCGAGACTGGGCGAACTGCTCGCCTTCGGCAGGTTCACCTTCAAACCCTGCACAGTAGCGGTCGTCATCAGGATGAAGATCACCAACAGCACGTAGGCCAGGTCCAACATCGGGGTGATGTTGATGTCGTCGTACGGCTTGTCGTCTTGGATTTGCATGGCGGCAGCTAGAACTCGCGCGTGTCCTCCGGCGCCTTGCGTCCGCCGTAATACTCCGCGATTTTTGTCACGAACTCGTCGATGAACACGTGCATGTCGCTCGCGGCGTTCTTCACGTTGGAGAGCAGATAGTTATACCCAAACAACGCCGGGATCGCGACGGCGAGACCCGCCACCGTCGCGGCCAGCGCCGCCGCGATGCCGGGCGCGATGGCGTTGACGTTCACGTCGCCCGCCGCCGCGATCGCGGCAAACGTGATCATGACTCCAACCACCGTGCCGAGAAGACCGAGAAACGGACCGCCGGAAATCGCGATGGTCAGCAATACCATCAGGCTATTTAGCTTCTGGGTTTCCCGCACCAGCCCGCCATCGAGCGACGCGCGGATCGCCTGAATCGAGCGCCCGGAAAGCACATGCCGATCCGCCCCTTCCAGCGCCATGCGATGGCGGATCTCCTCGGCCCCGATCTTGTAGATATGGTAGACCGACGAGTGCCGGATGACGTTCCTCTTGTGCGCCTGAATGCGGCCGCCCAGCGTCACGACGTTTTTGGCGTCCGCGTCATCGAGAAATCTCAAGTCGGCCGCGACATGCTTCCAGTGCATGAGGAACGCGGCATTCCCTTTCTGGGTGATGCCGAGGTAGCGCGCCTTGCTGATCATCACCAGCCAACTGATGGCCGACATGACCGCCAAGATGCCGATGACCACCCAACCATCCACCGTGAGCGAGCCCAGGATGATGCCCACGAAGCCGCCGCTCAACCAGCTATGCTTCTTCTCA
Organism: uncultured Chthoniobacterales bacterium; assembly: GCA_964249195.1. Taxonomy (GTDB): domain Bacteria; phylum Verrucomicrobiota; class Verrucomicrobiia; order Chthoniobacterales; family SZAS-18; genus CAXUAZ01. Next base: position 8,584 of record CAXUAZ010000148.1, on the reverse strand, counting down.
TCGACCGCAAACGCCACCAGCTTGGAATCCCGTTCCGCTCCCTGGTTGATCGCCGCCACGCTCAGGAAACCCGCGGGCCGAGCCAGTTTGGAGAATTCCAACTCATCGATCTCGCAGGCGGCCCCCGCCAAATTTGAACCGGGATCGGTCCCCACAATGATCGGCGCGCTCATGCGCGGCGTTGCCGCGGCGACACTGGCCGCCCTGGCGCCGTCCACGTACAGCGTCGCCTCCGCGCCATCGGCCACGGCCGCGAGATGGTGCCAGCCATTCGCGTCAAGTTTGGCGGCGCCGCGCGCCCGCTGGCCCGTCAACTGAAAATAGGGCGTGTTGTCCTCGATCCCAAGCACAACGGCCGCTCCATTCTCACTTCTGCTCAAGAGCGTCCCGTTGCTCCCCGGCCCCAATTTCACCCATGCGCTCCAGGTGAAGGCCGCTCCCTCCCGCCAGGTCAGCGAATCGGAGTTGGGAATCGAAACCGACGTCGCCGGCTCCAGCCTCGCCCCCGGCCCGATGAGCGACCCGGAGGTGGGGATGGCGCTCTTCTCCGCATTATTGCCGTAAGAAGTGGAGTCATGCGGCGGCGCATTGGTTTCCGTCCAATGGTAGATCAGCGTTGTATCCGCATCGTAGGTGTTCTTGGCATCCTCAACGCGCGACGCCTTGCCATTGCCGTAATACAGCCATATCGTGATTTTCGAGTTTGCCTTTACATTGGGAACCTTGACCCACACGAACGCTTCATCCAGAAGCGAATCGTACTTCTCGATGTGATAAGGCAGCAGCGTCTTGTCATCGCTAGCGACAAAACGGATGTCGCTGCCATCCTCTTTCGCCTCCGCAAAAGTAAAGTTTCCGTCGTGCAGACGCAGCAGGAGCGCCACCGTGCCGACCGGATCCGCCATCGGCGTCCCGGCCGCGGCGGGATCGATCGTGATCTGCTTCCTCACGGTCCAATCGCTATCCCAATAGGCGCTGGCGGACTGTAAAAAGGTGAGAAAGGCAAACAGGATTGCCGGGAGCTTTGCATTCATCGATGTGTTCACGGTCAAAATTCTGCCCATACTCGGAAGGTGCCGCGTGGATCGAAGGCATCCGTTGAGTTCTCACTCGTGAGGGGAAATGCTAGGTCGAGTGAGCCGTTGAAGTGGTCGCGCCAGTGGACCCGCGCGCCGAGACCAACGCTGGCCAACTCGAAATTGCCCGTTTGTTGCGGCAGCGTCTTGGACAAGCTGTAATAGCCGCCCTCGGCGAACACGTAGAAGCGCCCCTCATCGCCCGCCGCCCGCAGCACGCTGGGACTGCGCAATTCCACGGAGCCCGCGACGCCATCATCGCCGAGAACCTCGGCTTCCAGATAGCCTCGCACCGTGCCCAACCCGCCGCCCGCAAATTGCTCGCTGTTAACCAGCGGCTGGTCGGCCACCTGCCCCTGCAGCTTGCCAAATAGCTGGAACCCCGCGGGCAGGTCGCGCTGGTGCGATATGTCGCCGCGAAAATAGAAAAAATTCCCATCCGCCTTGAAGCGGTTTACATCAAACTCCGCCGTGTCGCTCCCCAGCTCGCGGGCGGCGAAAGTCAGTCCCGCGTCGACGGTGGTGATTGAGCCCTTCGACGACCACGTCGCGGCGTAGTTCACGCTGAGAGGATAGTAGGTCACCGGGGTCGGCGCCGTCGTCCCCGCGATGGTGACATCCTGGTCGAAATGCTTATGATCGAAGCCCAGGGTCAGCGAATGATAAAAATCGGTTTGTCCGGGCAAGGTGAAGATCGCGCGCAAGCCTTCCACGTCCCCGCGACCGGCCACGGCGATGTCGCCCAAGGTATTTACATTCGACTGCTGTTTTACTCCTTGCACAACAAACGAAACGCCGGACCAACCCGGGATCCGCGCCACATAATAACCGGAATATACCTGCACCTGATTGGGGTCTTGCGGCGAGATTTGCACGCTGCCCCCGATGGTGTGGTTCAGTTGCCACAGATTGTCGTAACTTGCCGATGCGTCCAACCGGAGCGGAGTCGTGTTGACGCTGTAACGATTGTTAAGCTCCACGCTGCCATGCAACGGCAAGGCATCGTCTACCTTCAGATCGACATCCACCGTGCCGGGGATTACCCCCGCCTTCAGCGACGGCGTGACGCGGCGGTCAGGCGCCTGGTTCAATTCGACGATCTGCGAGCTGACCTGGTTGAAATCCGGCACGCTGCCTTCCGCCAGGGACGGCACGCCCGCTTTGATCCTGCTGGGCAAAGAATACCGCGCGTCACGCACGCGCAATCGGCCCACGGTGCTTTCCACCATATCCAGATAGACCGTTCCGCGGGCGGGATTCTGCGCGGGGATCTGCACCGCGATCGTCTGGAATCCCTTGCTCTGGACAAGCTTTTCCAAGGAACTGCGCGCCTGCTCCACATCGCCCGCGCCACGCCCCGGACCAAGGTAGGGATAGACGGCTTCCTCCACCTCAAGGCGAGAAAGGCGATGATTGCCCCGGACCCGGTACTCCTTGATGAAAAGCGACCCGGTCGGCGGCGGCCCCCCGCTGCCGCCTTGCGCAAAAGCCGTCGTTGCGAGGCGCCCTGTAACGCAGAAAAAACAGACCGCGGCAGTCCTCCATCTAGTGGACGGCCAGGGGTAACTATTCGTACGGGTAAGCATGACTAAGGCGCCGCGGGTGGAAACGGCGCTGCGGCAGGAACAGGGAGCAGAGAAAGCAGCTTTTTCACGGTATCCATACTGAATTCGTAGGCTTTCGGCATCGTTATGCTGGGCTGGCTGGAGATCAAGATTAATTTTTCAGTCACGGCGGCGCCGCAATTACAGGTCCCGGCCGTCGCTTTTTTTCCGGCCGGCGCCTCGCGGCACGGGGCAACTCTGGATTGCAGTTATCTAAACGCGAGCGATTTCGTGCGTCGAAAACGTCACAATAAACCATATGCCGCCGGTGCGTTGAACTACCAAGGTGCGTCGCATTCCGGGAGGTCATCTAGGTTGATGATCAGCTCGGTTACACAAACCACCCCATCTGCCAAAGCACTCAACTAACATTATGAATCATCCGGTAAAAACCTTCCTCGCGCTTGGATTCGCGGGGACGCTGGCCGCCACCGCCAGCGCGCTTCCGAGCACCTACAGCCCGGGAGATTTTCTCCTCGGTTTCCGCCAGGTTGGAAACACTAACAGCGTCGTGGTCGACCTCGGGCCGATCGCAGACTTCACCAGCCTCCAGAACTTCACGATCAATGCGGGATCGACCCTCTCTGCCCAGTACGGGTCTGGCTGGGCGACCGACTCCACTGTGTTTTCGAGCCTCGCCGCAACCGACAGCGGCGACAAGACGAGCTTTGTCACATCGCCCGAATATCTGACCGGCCCCAACGCCGGCCCGGCCACCGTCTGGCCGCGTTTGACTCCTACCAACTCGACGATCTTTCAAAACAAGATCAATAACTTGGGGAACGAGTTCACCAGCGCCGGCGGCGTGCAGGCCAAGACGGATCCCAACGCGTACGCGAACTTCATGCCGGGCGGCACCACCGACGCCGGGCATGCCACCAGCGGCAACATCGCGTGGGGTTTCTTCAATCCCACCAGCGAAGGCAACTTCGACCAGGGCGCGGCCGGGGTCGCCCTCGACCTCATCCAACTCGCGCCCGGATCTGGACCTGGAACTGACCTGGGCATCTTCCAGCTCAGCGGCGACGGAAACACGCTGACCTATACGCCCAACGTTGTCCCTGAGCCTTCCTCGTACGCCGCGACGACGATCGGAGCGCTCGCTCTTGCCGGCCTCCTCATCAACCAACGGCGGAAATCATCCGCGAAAGAACAGGCCGCCTAACCATCGCAGAAAAACTACCATCCCTACTCACTAAAACAAACGCCTGCTAACTAACCTCACGCAAAATGAAAATCTCCCAAACCCTGCTCGGCACAATCGCCCTCCTTGGCACGACCGGACTCGCTTCGGCTCAGACCAAGATCTATGTCACCGGTTCCAGTGCATTCCGCGCATCCACGAACAACGAAATCGACGCCCTGCTGACCGCAAATGGCGGCGGCTACACGAAGGCTTCCGACAATGCTACCTTCACCAGCGCCAACGTCATTACGTGGACCGGCGGCAAGATCAACAACACGCCGGTGACCATCAAGGCGTCGTTCTCCGGATCAGGCGCAGGCATCCAGACGGTTGCGGGCGCCCCGAACTTCACGGTTGGCTTCCTGCCTGACGGCGCGGCCGGCACGGCCAACCCCGACCCGCGGAACACCGCCAACCCGCGCGAAGCGGCCGTGCCCGATATCGCCCTGTCCGACGTTTACCAGGGGACGACTCCCTTCACTGGAACCTTCAACGGAGTTGCCTACGCCAAGCTCACCGAGCCCATCGTGGGCGTGGCGGCATTCACCTTCGCGGGGAGCAAGAATTTCCCCGCCAACCAAAACGTGACTCCGCAGATTGCGCAGACTCTCTTTAGCGGAGGTCTCGTTCCCCTGGCGGAGTTCACCGGCTCCGCCGCTGACGACAACACCGGGGTCATTGCGACGGGCCGCGACGCGGATTCCGGCACGCGTCTAACCGCGGTGGCGGAGACCAACGTGGGCGTCAATACGGCGCTGACCCAGTACCTGCCGACGATTTCCGGCGGAAGCGTAACGGGCCTCGCCCCGTATCCGGCCAAGACCATCAACGGCGTCCCTCACGCCGCGGGCGATGGCGGCGAGTCGAGCGGCGGCAGTTTGCGTGCTTTCCTGCCGAACGTCGTCAGCGCGGCCGCCGCGCAGCAAATTGACGGCAGCCTGACCGGCGGTTTCCTCGTCACCTACCTGGGAGTCAGCGATTTCAACGCGGTCTCTGCAAGTGGCGCCGTCGCGCTGGCCTACAACGGCGTGCCGGAGTCGCAGACTGAAATTATCGAAGGCGCCTATACCTTTTGGGGCTACGAGCACCTCGACTACAAGAGCAACCTCGCGGGAATCAAGTTGACGTTCGCAACAAGTCTGACGAGCCAGATCAAGAACTCGAGTTCCGCCACGCTCAGCCCGAACGTTTCGGTGAATGACATGAAAGTCCAACGGTTCTCGGACGGCGGCCCGATCAGCTCCCTGCTTCACTAGCCAGGGTGAGACGTTGACGGCGATAAAATCGTCGCGACGTGTTCGATGCGGACTTCCAAGGGTCGTTCCGCCGAACTTTAACCAGCGGTAAATTTTCTTCGGTGGTTGGGCGATGGGGCGGCTGGGGCTGCAGCCACCGAAGAAATCTCTGGCCGGCAAGGCTCTGACGAGTTCGCGCCGTTTTCGAGAGACGGCTGTCGCAGCAGACGTTCCAGGTCAGCTTCCAGATAAGCTCAGACCGGCGCCCAAACAGCGCGCTCCCGCATCCGGGTGAGCCATCGCACGGCTTCGGGCGTCCCCCGAGGGACGGAGACTCTCCGGCCACCCGATCCGACTTTCGGCGCCTGCGCGAACCGGGTGGATAAGACGCTCATTTCGAGCGCGATAAAAAAAGTTGAAAATTATGTTTGCCAATCATGCGCAGACCCAGCATCTGTATTCCCTACTAAAACAGTATGGTTTCAAACACCCCAAAGAAAGCACAACCCTTCCGCATGAATCTCGTCACAAAAACTCTCCTGGCGCTGGCCGCCGCCGGGACGCTGGCCGCCACCGCCAGCGCGCTCCCAACGACCTACACCCAGGGAGATTTTCTCCTCGGTTTCCGCCAGGTCGGCAACAACAACAGCGTCGTGGTCGACCTCGGGCCGATCGCGGACTTCACCAGTCCCCAGAACTTCACGATCAATGCCGGATCGACCCTCTCTGCGCAGTATGGGGCCGGCTGGGCGACCGACCCCAACGTGTTTTTCAGCGCGGTGGCGACCGACAGCGGCGACAAGACGAGCTTTGTCACGTCGCCCGAATATCTGACCGGCCCCAACGCCGGCCCGGCCACCGTCTGGCCGCGTTTGACTCCTACCAACTCGACAATCTTTCAGAACAAGATCAATAACTTCGGGAACGAGTTCACCAGCGCCGGCAGCGTGCAGGCCAAGACCGATCCCAACGCTTACGCGAACTTCATGCCAGGCGGCACGACGGACGCCGGACATGCCACCAGCGGCAACATCGCGTGGGGTTTCTTCAATCCCACCAGTGAGGGCGCCTTCGACCAGGGGACGGCCGGGGTCGAGCTCGACCTCATCCAACTTGCGCCCGGAGCGGGACCTGGAAACGACCTGGGCGTTTTCCAACTCAGCGGCGACGGCAACACGCTGACGTTCACGCCCAACGTGGTCCCTGAGCCTTCCGCTTACGCGGCGGCCGCGATCGGAGCGCTCGCTCTGGCCGGCTTTCAAATCAGCAAACGGCGGAAATCGTTCACCAACGAAGTGCCCGCCTAACACAATCGCAGAAAAAACACCCACAAACTGAACTTATATAAAATGAAAATCTCCAAAACCCTGCTGGGCGGCCTTGCCCTCCTTGGCACGACCGGACTCGCTTCGGCCCAGACCAAGATTTACGTCACCGGCGCCTCCGCCTTCCGCGCGTCCATCAACAATCAAATCGACGCCCTGCTGAACTCGAATGGCGGCGGTTACACGAAGGCTTCCGATAACGCGACCTTCACCAGCGCCAACGTCATCAACTGGACGGGCGGCAACATCAGCGGCACGCCGGTGACCATCAAGGTGTCGTACTCGGGAGCCGCCGCCGGCATCCAGACCGTCGCGGCGCCTGCCGGGACTTTCACGGTGGGCTTCCTGCCCGACGGCGCCACCGGGACGTCCAACCCCGACCCGCGGACCAACGCCAGCAACCCCCGCGAACTGGCCGTGCCGGATATCACCACGTCACTCGTTTACCAGGGGACGACTCCCTTCAACGGCACGTTCAACGGCGTGAACTACGCCAAGCTGACCGATAACACGGTGGCCGTGATTGCCCTCACCTTCGCGGGGAGCAAGAACTTCCCCGCCAACCAAAACGTGACTCCGCAGATCGCGCAGACTCTCTTCACCGGCGGCCTGATTCCGTTGTCGGAGTTCACCGGCTTGGCCGCTGACAACAACACCGGCGTCATCGCGACGGGCCGCGACGCGGATGCCGGCACGCGTCTCACCGCCGCGGCGGAGACCAACGTCGGCGTCAACACGGCGCTGACCCAATACCTGCCGACGTTCTCCGGCGGCACCATCACCAGCCTCGCCTTATATCCGGCCAAGACCATCAACGGCGTCCCGCACGCCGCGGGCGATGGCGGCGAGACGGGCGACGGCACTCTGCGCACTTTCCTGACGAACGTCGTCAGCCCGTCCGCCGCGCAGCAAATTGACGGCACGTTGACCGGTGGCTTCCTCGTCACCTACATCGGAGTCAGCGATTTCAGCGCGGTCGCGGGAAGTGGCGCCGTGGCGCTGAACTACAACGGCATCCCGGAGTCGCAGACTGAGATCATCGAGGGCGCTTATACCCTTTGGAGCTACGGGCACATCGACTACAAGAGCAGCCTCGCCGGCATCAAACTGACCTTCGCCAACCGGCTGGTGACCCAGGTCAAGAGCTCGAGTTCCGCCACGCTCAGCCCGAATGTTGCGCTGAGCGACATGAAAGTTCAACGCTTCTCGGACGGCGGACCGATCAGCTCCCTGCTCCACTAAGGCAGAGCTTGCGCGTAAGAGAAAACTACCCGACAACTCCCAACCGCTCGCAGCCGCGACCGCTCTGACTCCATCTCTTACGTGAAAAGAACATCTGCTTTCGCCATCGCCGTCCGGCTCAATCTCAAGACATTGTTCTTGGTTGCGCCGGTCGTGCTTGCCATGGTCGCGGCCCCGCGTGCGGGCGCCGCGGCCTACGACAATACCCAGGGAGATTTCATCCTTGGCTTCCGCGAAGTGGGCTCCACCACCAGCATCCTGGTGGACCTCGGCCCGATCACGGACTTCACCACGGCGCAAACTTTCATCTTGGGATCGTTCGGCAGCCTCCTTTCCTCCACCTACGGGAGCGATTGGGCGACCAACGCGGACGTTTATTATTCCCTGGCGGCCACGACCCGGCCCCAGGATGGGACGGCCACGGTAAATTACGTCACTTCCCCGGAGAATTACTCCGACGGCTCCGGCGCGGTGATTTGGCCCCGCCTGACCCAAACCAATTCGACCATTCTAAAGAACAAGATCATCAAAGGCGGCAGCAACTTCAACGCCTTCTCGGTCCAGAGTGGGACCAACGCGGTGTTGGAGCCGAGCACATCGCCGGATGCCTACCAGAACTTCATGCCGGGCGGCACGACGGACGCCGGGCATGCCACCAGCGGCAACATCGCGTGGGGCTTTTTCAATCCCACTTCGGAAGGCAGCTTCAAGAACGGGGCGGCCGACATCGTTCTCCATTTGATTCAGCTCGTCCCGGGCGCTGGCGCTGGAACTGACCTGGGCAATTTCGCGCTCAGCGCCGATGGCAACACCCTGACCTTCACGCCGGCGGGTTCGGTGGGGCCGACGCCGACGCCCGCGCCCACCCCGACGCCCGCTCCGACCGCTACCCCGACGCCGGTCCCGACCATTACGC
>CAXUAZ010000147.1:0-10044 GCA_964249195.1 uncultured Chthoniobacterales bacterium | reverse complement strand
GTCGACGCCGTACCGCGCGGTGATGGCCCGCAGCGCGTCACCCGCGTCCCCGCCCAAGGCGCCGGCGACGATCTCCAGCAAGGCGCCGGCGCCGAGGGCGTCTTCCAGCGAGAACGCCCGGCCGGAGCCCCCGCACACGAGCATCAGGCGCTCGGGAGGTTGCGCCAGGAGGTGGGCGCCGAGCGCGCCGAGATTCAGCAACGCGCCGGGGTACAGGCGCTCGGCGGTTGCGCAGGCCCGGAGCGCAATCGTGCCGTTGGTCGTGGTCGTGATGATGTCCCTGCCCTGCACCGCGGCCCGGGTGTATTCGCGCGGAGAATTCCCGAGATCGAAGCCGTCGATGCGCACGCCGCGGCGTTCCCCGCCCAGGAGCGCGCCGGGCAGGCGGGTCCGCTGCCATTCGCGGGCCTCGTCGATGTTCAGCGCGGGGAAAATGCGCGACGCGCCGTTTTCCAGGGCGGTCACCATGGTGGAGGTTGCGCGCAGGACGTCGAAGACGACGCACGTCGTCTCGGAAAGGTCGCGGGCCGGCAATTCGTCGATCTCCGCGGGCGTGAGGATGACTTCGATCTTCATGGTTTGCGCCCCCGGACGGTGCGCGCGTGGTGAAACAGATACTGTTGGGCGTACCCGCCGTATGCTCCGAAATGCTTCGCGCAAAATTTCTCCAGGAGCTGCGGCGTGACTTTGCGGCGACGCGGAAAATAATTTTCGCGCAGGACCCGTTCGATCCACACGTCGATAGGGAACGCTTCCAATCGCTCGTAGCCGAACAGCAACACGCAATTGGCCACCTTCGTCCCCACCCCGGAGTATTCGCACAACGCGGCCAGCGCCGTTGCGCGATCCACGCCGCGCAGCCGCTCCAACGCTCCCGCGCCGCCCGCCTCGGCCAGCATCCGGGCGGTCGCCAGAAGCGTCTTCGCGCGGTAGCCCAGCCCGCAGGCGCGGAGTTCGGCCTCGGTGGCGGCGGCGAGTCGTTCGGGGGTCGGGTAGGCGTGCAGTTCGACTCCGTTCATTTCTCCCGCGCGACAGCCGAACCGTCTGCGCAACGTATGGGAGATTTGCGCAATGTGAGCCACCTGCTTGAGCGACGACGTGATAAACGTCGCCAAGCATTCCCAGAGCGGTTGGCGAATGATCCGCAGACCTTCGCAATACGTGGCTGCCGCCTTGAGCGCCGCGTCCCCCGCGGGGAAGCTCGCCTGAATTTCCCGCAGCGGATGGTCGAGCGCGAAATACCGGGCAGCCAACTCAGCGGCGCCCGCCGAGACCAACAGCGTCTCGCCGCGCTGCTCCACGTACACGGGCGTCTCTCCGATCATGCCCGCGAATCCATCGCCCGCCGGCAGCCAGTGGAAGACCTGCCCGGAGTCGAGGGTGGTCGCGAGATTAAAATCCGGCGCCGCAAGAGCGGAGAAAACAGCCATGGCCCGCTACCTAATGAAGTAGCTCAAATTCTCGAGTTCGATCGCGAGGTCCACGTTGTTGACCACCACCGGAGGCGGCACTTGCAGGATGATCGGCGCAAAATTCAACACCGCCTGAATCCCCGCCCCCACCAGCCCATTGACGACCTCCTGCGCCGCCGTGCCGGGCACCGCCAGGATCGCCATCTTAATCGCGTGGGCGCGAACGTAATCGCCGATGATGGAGATGGGCAGCACCGGGGTTTTGCCCGGCGTCGGCCCCGCTTTGGCCGCGGCGTCCAGATCGAAGGCGGCCACGATCTCGAACCCTTCCTTTGCGAAACCCTCGTAATAACCCAGGAGCGCCATCCCGAGATTTCCCGCGCCGGCGAGGACGACGGGTTGCAATCGCGTCGTGCCCAGGACCTCGTCGAGTTTTTTGTGCAACGCCGCGACGTCGTACCCGAGACCGCGCGTCCCGAATTGGCCGAAGTACGTCAGATCCTTGCGAAGCTGGGTCGGTTTCACACCGGACGCCTTGGCGAGCGCCGCGGACGAGACCGTCTCAACCGCGTTGGCCTTCAGGCGCTGCAATCCACGCTGATACAGCGAGAGGCGGTAGACCGTCTTGCGCGGGATGTCCACCTTCATCATGTTGCTCGTGAAAATACACTAGGCGGGAGGATTGTTCAACCCCATAGGCGCCAACGACGCGCCGGCAGCTCGCCCATGATCCGTGAGGCGGCGGTCTGGCCGGTGAACCAGCCGGGAAGCTCCAGGCCGTTCACCTGGATGCTCTCCGCGCAATCGCCGGTGAGCAGACCGCGCGACGTGCTCTCGCCAAAGACGGCGCGGTTTTCGCGCGCGACGAATAGCCGGTGCTCCGCAGGCTTGCGCGCGGCATCCTTGAAGGCGTCCATCATCTTGGCATGGGGAATCTCGTCGGGGAACTGGCCAAAGAGACCGCGCAACACCTTCACCCGCAGAAACTGATGCAGCCAGATCTGCTGGTATCCGCTCCTTTCCAGATACACGTTCCCTGCCGAATCGCGAGACCGGGCTCCCGTCAAAAAACGCCAGCGCAACAAGTCCCGGCACCGGCACGGCAGCACCCCGTCAACGTCCTTCCAAGCCGCCGCCGCGCGCATCGCGGGCAGGTCCAGCTTGATCGGGTATTTGTCGTCGATGCACCAGTAGACCCACTCTTCGTCCGCCAGATCGGCCATCAACGTCAACACCGTGGCCTTGATCGGCAGCGGGCACTTGCGATACGTCACCCGGTCTGGGGCGCCCTCTGGCACGTCCTGCGCGGCGACCAGAAACTCGAACGGGTGATCGGGCCACAACCGCCCATACGCGTTCACCATGTGCAACGCCAACGCCCGGTATCGATCGCAGGAAAGAACAATGGCTCGCATGGGGAAGATTGACTTCGGCCGCGCGGATTCATACCATCGCAACGCGCCCGCCGCATTCGCCGATGCCCTTCATCGAAACCCTCCGACTCGCATGGTCGTCCGTCAGCGCCAACAAACTGCGCTCCGGCCTGACGATGCTCGGCATCACGATCGGCGTCTTCTCGGTCATCAGCGTCATGACCGCCACCGGCGCGCTGCAAGGCTCCATCGAGACGGGCTTGAGTTTCCTGGGCTCGAACATCTTCCAGTTTTCCAAATACCCGGGGCTCGGCACGGGCGGCCCGAAGGCCGGGGAGAAATACGCGAACCGGCATAACATCACCTACGCGCAGGCCGTGTCTTACGTGCGCCAGATGCAGGGCGCCAACGCGATCATCAGCCTCAAGGTGTTCGACTCCGGCAAGCGCATCAGCTACGGCCGCCTGCGCACCAACCCGAACATGGAGATCTGCGGGACGAACCCCAACTTCCTCGTCTCCAACGGCTATAGCATCGCCGAGGGCCGCAACCTCAACGAAACCGATGTCGACCTCGCGCGCAGCGTCGTGGTCATCGGCCTCGACGTGCAGCGCCGCATCTTCCCGGTGGAGGACGCCGTCGGCAAACTCATCAAAATCAACGACCGCAACTACACGGTCGTTGGCGTGCTGGCGCAAAAAGGCGCCTCCTTCGGCCGCAGCCAGGACAACATCTCCCTCGTGCCGATCACCCGTTTCTTCGCCGATTTCGGGTACGTCAACCGGACGGTAAACATCGCCACCCAGTCCCCCTCGCAAGCCGAGTACGAGCGCACGTTCAACGCCGCCGTCGGCGCCATGCGGATCGCGCGTGGGCTCAAACCCGGAGCGGACAACGACTTCGAAGTGTTCACCAACGACTCCCTCGTCGCCGCCTTCGCCTCCGTGGCGGATGCGGTGCGCGCGGGCGCCTTCGTGATCAGCTCGATCGCGCTCCTGGCGGCCGGGGTCGGCATCATGAACATCATGCTGGTGAGCGTGACCGAGCGGACCAAGGAGATCGGCGTTCGCAAATCCATCGGCGCGAAGAAGCGGGACATCCTGCGGCAATTTCTGGTCGAGGCGGTGTTTCTTTCCGAGGTGGGCGGGTTCGTCGGCATCTTGCTGGGCGTCCTCGGCGGCAACGCCCTCGCCGCGCTGCTCAAGGCGGACGTCATTTTTCCCTGGGGCTGGGCCGCCGCGGGGCTGGCCGTTTGCTCGGCGATCGGCATCGGCTTCGGGCTCTACCCGGCCTGGCGGGCGGCTTCGCTCGACCCGGTCGAGGCCCTGCGCTTCGAGTGACGGATCGGCGGGCTTGGGCTAGGTTCCTCCCGTGGAGACGCCCGGACGCAAGATCATCCATATCGACATGGATTGCTTCTACGCGGCGGTGGAAGAGCGGGAAGAGCCAGCCCTGCGCGGCATTCCGTTAGGCGTCGGCGGCTCCCGCGATCGTCGCGGCGTTTTGACGACCTGCAACTACGAGGCGCGCAAATACGGCATCCGCTCGGCGATGCCCACTTTTCAAGCGTTCGATCTCTGCCCGCACCTGACGGTGGTCTCCCCGCGGTTCGATCTGTACCGCGCGGTCAGCACCCAGATTAGGGCCATCTTTCTGGAATATTCCCCGCTGGTCGAGCCGCTCTCGCTCGACGAGGCGTATCTGGACGTCAGCCATTTGCCGGCCCCCGCCACCAAGGTCGCCCGGGAGATTCGCGCCCGCATCTTCAACGATACCCAACTGACGGCCTCCGCCGGCGTCGCGCCGAACAAGATGCTGGCCAAGATCGCCAGCGATCTGCGCAAGCCCAACGGCCAATGCACCATCCCGCCCGCCGACATCGACGAGTTCATGCGGTCCCTGCCGGTCAAGAAGATCCCGGGCATCGGCGCCGTCACCGCGCAAAAAATGGCGGCCATGGGCGTGGAAACCTGCGGTCATTTGCAGGCGCTCGACCGCCCGGAACTCTCGGCCGCCTTTGGCAAATTCGGCGCGGAACTCTACGACCGGTGCCGCGGTCAGGACGACCGCATCGTCAAGCCCGACCGCGAACGAAAAAGCCTCTCCAACGAGAGCACTTTCTCCACGAATCTGACCACGATCGAAGAATGCGACGCCCGGCTGGTTGAACTTCACACCGAGTTGCTTGACGACCTCGCCAAACGCGGGTCAGAGCGCGCGATTACCAAGGTCTTCGTGAAGCTCCGGTTCGCCGACTTCACGCACACGACGGTCGAGCGCGGAAGCGACGAGCCCACGCTCGCCGCCTACCGGCCACTGCTCGAAGAAGGCTGGCGGCGGCGCGAGCCGACGAGGCGGGTGGTCCGCCTGCTAGGCGTGGGCGTTCGTTTCAAGCCGGAGCGCGCCTTGGAGACGGCCGCCGCGGAAGACCAACTCGTCCTCGAGCTTTGAATGCCAGCGCTTATTGCGCCTTGGGGGGCCGCCCGCGCTTGGGTTTGGCCCGGTAACCGGCGGGTTCCTCTTTAAGGATCAGGTCGCCGGTGGGAAGCTTGGCCGCGTGCGCCTTGGCCAGCGAACGCACGAACGGCGAGCTGCTGCCCATATATTTGAGCGTCAGCAACTCCTCGCGGAGCGCCGCGGACGCGTTGGACTTCACGTACTTCTGGCTCACGAGCCAGCGCAGCATGTTATCGATCAGCTTCTCGCTGGCCTGCCGTTGGCCGTTTTCAATCTTGATCCAGCCCGGCGCCGACACGAATCCCTGTGAGCCAAGGGCATCTTGCGAAAGGCCGAATTCACGGCGCAAATTTTTCAATCGATCTCCAAGAGTCATAAGAATAGCGGTTAGTTTTTTTAGGATTTTTCAGCCGGCTTCCCGGATGTGGGTTGCTATCCCCATACAACTGATCCCCGAGGGGGGCAAGAAGATTATTCACGCAAATCGTTCTAACTTCCTGATGTTCTGAAGCTTTGGCGAGTGCGCGTCTTACAGGATTCTTACAATGGCCGGGACGGCTCCCCAAGCTTGTCCGAGCGCACGGGAAGTGTTATTGGCATAAACTGCGAACATCACCTTCTGCCGTTCATTCGGACGGTAAACGACGATTCGTCTTCCATGAAGCAAGCATCATTCATCGCCTTCTTCGCTTTGGCTTGCTTTTCTCTCGGCCTGATTTCCAGCGCGTGGCTGCCTTCCTTGCGCCACTCGGCGGGAACCGGTGACATCGTGGCAATGGCATGGGGCGACGGCGCGTACGGCAAGGCATTTTACGGAGCGCAGGTCTATGTCGAGCCCGCGGGAACGCGGTTCGTTGTTCACGCGCGGATTCACCTCGGGCATGGCAACAGCCTCTTCCATGATTGCGGCCTGCTGGGCACAGAAGACAGCTTTGCGATGGCGGTGGAAAGGTGGGGCAAGATCAACTGGGAGCCCGACGGTTTGCATATCGGCACTTACTTCATGCCCCAATCCAGCGTTGAAACACATCGATGACCAAAGGCTCAGCCGCCAGCGGTCTCATTGCCGTTGCTGCGTCATGGCTCGCTGCCGAGCTTGGGTCGTCAGGCCCGTACGTTGAATGAAGAATCCAAGTCATCGATGGAGCTGACAATGGCGTCTATGACATCTTCGCTGCGACCGTTTGCGGTGAACGACCGAGAACGCTCGCTCCTTGAACGATGCGAGTTCGCCGCTATTCTGTGAGCATGATCCTCGAACAGCATCCTGAGTTGCGGCGGCTCGCCCCTGCGGACAAACTCACGCTCGTGTCCGAATTGTGGGACGATCTTGCTGCGCATCCAGAGGATGTGCCTGTTGCCCCGGAGTTGATTGCCGAACTTGACCGGCGGATGGAAGCTTATCGACAGGACCCAACCCAGGTGACGACCTGGGAGGCGGTGAAGACGCGTCTTCTTGGCAGCGCGGCGAACGCCGCATGAACGAGTTGATCCTTCTTCTTTCCGCCGACCTTGATGTCCAGGAAGCGTTTGAATACCACGAAGATTTCCAGGCGGGCCGAGGAGCGGTATTCCTGCGTAATTTGGACATAGCGTTTGACCAGCTCCGTCGCTTCCCCGAGAGCGGAGCGCGCTTCCACCGAACTTATCGCCGGTTGCTCGTTCCCCGTTTCCCCTTCGGCGTCTTCTACACCGTCGAGTCGCGTGGCGTTGTCGTTGCGGGCGTTATCGACACACGGCGAGATCCAGAAGCTATCCTTCGACGTTTCAGCTTATTCGCCGCGCAGATTGACGAAGTGGTCACCCTAACGGGATTCGAACCCGTGTTCATGGCTTGAAAGGCCATTGTCCTAACCACTGGACGATAGGGTGAAAGGCCCGCGTTCGGAAGCGAGGGCCGTAATATGCTAGGGGCGCCCCTTATGGGCAAGGAGAAAAACCACCCCTCTCGATCAGTGCGCGCGCCGTCCGTTGCGCGGCGCCTTGATGCACCGCCAGCGCCTTCGGCCCCGCCTCGCCCGCCGCCCGGGCGGCGGACGGATGCTCGAAGAAAAAGATCAGGCTGGAGGCGAGTTCATCCGCGGTGGAAATGCGCACCGCCGCTCCCAAGGTCACGAGCTCCGACGCAAACGGCTCAAAGTTTTCCATGTGCGCGCCGAACAACACGGGCTTGCCCGCCGCCGCTGCTTCCGCCGGGTTTTGGCCCCCGACCGCCAGGACGCTCTTGCCGATGAACACCGCGAATGCCACCGCCGGCCAATCGCGAAGCTCGCCCGTCGTGTCAAGCAACAGCGCGTCGCATAGACCCGTCCTCCCCGCCTCCGAACGCAGCGCAACGCTCAGACCCGTCGCCGTTAGGGCACTTAAAACTTCAGGCGCGCGCTCAACGTGCCGCGGCGCCACGACCAGGAATAAATTCGGGCGCCGGCGGCGCGCCCTCGCGAACGCCTCCGCGACGAACGTCTCCTCCCCCGGGTGCGTACTCGCCGCAAGCAGCACCGGCCGTTCCGACGCCACGCCCAATTCGCGCAGGCATTCAGCCGGCGAGTTGCGCACGGGGCGGACCGCCGGCGCGTCCGCGTCGTCAAACTTCACGTTCCCGGTGCAAACAATCTTCCCGGCCTCGACGCCGAGCCGCTTCCAGCGCTCGACTTCCGCCCCATCGAAGACGCACACCAGATCGAGCAAACCGAAGATGGACCGACTGATCCAGCCGAACCGCCGAAAGCGTCGCTCCGAACGCGGCGACAGCCGCGCGCTCGCGAGCGCAATGGGGATTCCCCGCCGCCGCGCCTCCCAGAGCGCATTGGGCCACAGGCCGCCGTCAACGATCACCAGATGGCTGGGCCGCAGGACATCATAGGCGCGGCGCATCGCGCCCCACGAATCGATCGGCGTGTAAACGACCTCCACGCCCGCGCCGGCCCGTTCCTGGGCCAGCCGCATCCCGGTGACGGTCGTGGCTGATAAAACGAGCCGCAGGCCGGGGCGCGCCGCGCGCAACGCGGCGATCAACTTCAGCGCCACGAACATCTCCCCCACGCTCACCGCCTGCACCCAGGGCCGCGGCGGCCCGTCGGCCAAGCGGCGCCGCAACTCCGGCGAGTACCGCCCGAAGCGTTGGCCAAATCCGGCGCGATAATTCCCGCGCCGCAGCAACCGGCGCACGATCCCGGGCAGCATGGCGGCGAATGCCAGCGGAAAGAGCAGATTGTAGATCCAGCGCAGCACGGCCATTCCTCTACGCGTCCCGCACGAGAAACAACAACTCCGACGAGCCATATCGTTTCTGCCGCCGCACCTGCCATCCGCCGGGCAACGCCAGCGCGTGCTGGGGCGACTTCTCCAACACAAAAATCCCATCGGGCGTTAACGCGTTCTCCACCCCGCCGGGCGCAAGGAGTTTTGCCGCAAAATCCACCGGCTGCGCCGAGGTGGTGTATGGTGGGTCGGCCAGGATCAGGTCGAAGGGATCGGTCTCGCGGCGATCGAGGAATTTGAAGACGTCCAGACAAAGGACCCGAGCGGCCGCCTCGAGTTTCGTCTTCGCGAGGTTGCGCCAGATGAAGTCTGCCGCCGTCTTGTCGCGTTCCACAAACACGGCGCCCGCCGCCCCGCGGCTCAACGCTTCGATGCCCACCGAGCCGGAGCCCGCGAACAGGTCGAGCACCCGGGCGCCGGGCGTCAACTCCGCAAGACTGGAAAAAATCGCGCCGCGCACCCGGTCCATCGTGGGTCGGACATCCAGCGTGCGCGGGCACGCCAGCGGCACGCCGCCCGCCGTTCCACTGACCACGCGCATATGGGTTTACGGGGCCGGACTTTCGGCTGGCTCGACCGGCGCGGGCGGTTGGGGTTTCTTCGGCTTTTTCGGCCCCTTGGGTTTCGGGGCGAGGAAGTTTTGGAACAGGCTGCCCATCGGCCCCGAGAGCACCCGCTTCATGAAATCCGTGCTCGGCTTGCTGATCGACCCGCCAATGACAAAGTCGACGTACCGGCTTCCCGGCGCCTCGTCGCCGCAAGGGGTGAAATTCGCCTCGATGAACTGCGGCAATTGCCGGCCCACGGCCTGGTCGATCACCAACCGCGCCTGCAGATCGATCTGGTCCCCGGCCCCGTCGTACCGGCCTTTCGCGGTCAATTGCAAGTCGTTGGAGACGAGGTTGAGCAAATCGACGATGAGATCCTCCCCTTCGAGATGGCAATTGAGCTGCGCGGTCTTGAGTTCCAGGCGGCTCAAGTCTTCGATCCGCATGGAATCGCCGATCGCCTTGAGCATTGCGAAATCCTTGAGCTTTCCGTTGAGCAGGCTGAACTGGCCGGTCCCGCGTCGACTGGCGGCGTCGCCGGCCAGCCCGCTGACTTTCAGCA
This sequence comes from uncultured Chthoniobacterales bacterium, assembly GCA_964249195.1. Lineage (GTDB taxonomy): Bacteria > Verrucomicrobiota > Verrucomicrobiia > Chthoniobacterales > SZAS-18 > CAXUAZ01. The sequence continues at coordinate 431 of CAXUAZ010000147.1, read as the reverse complement.
CGCCTTGTAGCCGCCCTTGCACCGCGTCGCCAAGCGAGGGCGCGAGGCGTTCCAGGGCGACGTTCTCGAAGTGGCATTGGGCGTCGAAAGGGGACCCGTTGTCGTTTGTGCCCACAGAATAATCGACGTACACCTGCCCCCCGCCCACCTCCCCTTTCCCGTCGGCCAGCGAGAAACCGGCCGCCGGATCGTAGGCGAAACGCGACTGGAATTTGGTCAACGCCAGCCCGACCTGAGGCAGGGTCGCCTTGTCGAACCAGAGGTTGCCGCTGCTGCTGCGCCCCCCTTGCACGCGGCCGTCGAGGTTCACCTCTTCGAAGCGCCCGAGCGGCGTCGCGGCCGCGTTCAAGAACTCCAGCGTGCCGTGCCGCAATCGATAGCGGTCGACTGCGACGCTGAATCGCGCTGGCCTGGCGGCTGCTGGCGGTGCT
>CAXUAZ010000146.1:0-10201 GCA_964249195.1 uncultured Chthoniobacterales bacterium | reverse complement strand
TTGCCTCTAGCGATCCCCTGCCGCGTTCATAGGCCTCGGCCGTGGCGGCTTCGACACGGCAGACGACCCAGCGCAACACGTCCACCGCGCGCGGCTCGACGCTGATAATTTGCCCGTCCACCGCCTCGACGAGGACGCACCCCTTCGGCCCGCTCTCGCGGATGTTGCGCCCCTGGAGCACGCCCGGATAGACGATCCAGGGGTCGGGCCGCCAGAGGAACTCGTGGGAATGCACATGCCCGAGCGCCCAGTAATCGTACCCGCGCCCCCGCAAACCCTCGACCGTGCAAGGCGCGTACGGGGCGTGGCCCGGGCGGCCATCGGCGCTGGTGTGCAGCAACCCGATGTTGAGATAACCCTCAAGCGCCGGGGGATAGCCGGCGGAGAGGTCGTCGGGCGCGGCGCGTTGGGCAAAACCGCGGCCGTGAATGGCGACGCCGCATTCCTCGAAACGGATCGTCTCCGCGCGGGCATCGGACAGCCGGCAGACGTTGTCCGGCAGCGGCAGGCGGCGCGTGATCTCGCTGGCGGCGTCGTGATTGCCCGAGATCAGGAACACGCGGATGCCGGCTTCGCGCAGTTCGGACATGCGTCCGGCAAAGAACATGCCGGCGCCGTAGTCAGGCCAATCGCCATCGTAGATGTCGCCGGCGAGGAGGACGAAGTCGACGCGTTCGGAGATGGCGAGGCGCACCATGTTTTCCAGAGCACGGCGCGTGGCGCCGCGGAGTTTTTCAACCGGGGCGCCTTCGTAAGCCTCGAGGCCGCGCATGGGGCTGTCGAGGTGGAGGTCGGCGGCGTGCAGAAACTTCATGGCTGGAGCGCAGTCTAGCGAACTTCTCAAAGGACGGAAGGGACGAAAAGGACCGAAGGGACATAAGGATGAGCGCGTCCGAAGTTGAGCTTACGTCCCTTGTGTCCTTTTGGTCCCTTTAGTCCCTTTTTTCGCCTTCCGGGCACATCCATGCTAGAAGTCGGCAGTCACCTCTCGCCGATGCCCTCTCCCACCTGGCGCCTCCCGGACCTCATCGACTACGAGAGCTTCCTCAACGCCGACGAACGCGCCCCCGCCGACGAACTTCACCGCCGCGACCGCGCCTTCTACCTCGCCGCCCCCGACTCCGACCACGAAAAACCGCGCTCCCTCCTGCGGCGCTGGCTCGACTTCCGCCGCGGCCTCGCCCGCCGGCAAACCGCCGCAACGGAGGTCATCCTCCCGGCCGAAGCCTTCTCCCAAATCTACTCCCTGACCCGCTGGAGCCTCATCACCCTGGGCCTCTTGATCGGCTGGGCGGCCGCGGCGGCGGCACTGGCGTACTCGGCTAACGCGGAGCCGATCAACGCGTTCACGTTCTTCGTCGAATTCGCCATGGTCCAGGCGGCCATCCTGCTGCTGGCGTTCGCGGTCCTCGGGGCGCGCCACTGGTTCCCTGATCGGCAAATTCCATCCCTTATGCGCCTCGCGCTGCGGCTGGCGGCCGGCGTCGCGCGGGGCTTGTGGCGCCGGCACCGGGTGCGGATCGCCGGCTCCCGGCGTCAAAGCGCGGAGGCGCTCTTCGGCCTGCTGCGTTCCCGCCATGCCCTCTACGGCACGGCGTTTCTCTGGAGCCTGGTGATCCTCGCGCAGGGGTTTGCCATCAGTTTCAACGCCGGCGTCCTGGGCGCCATGGCCGCCCGGCACGCGTTCCACGACCTGGACTTCGGCTGGGAATCGACGTGGTTCGACGCACCGCAGATTTCCCGCGGGGTCGAACTCGCCGCCACCCCCTGGGCCTGGGCGTTGAAGCCCGCGCATCCTTCTCCTGCGCAGGTCGCCGGCAGTCAGAATCGCAAGCGCGGCGCGGCCCGCCTCGACGCCGACAGCCTAAAATCGTGGAGCCATTTCCTCTTTGGCGCGGTGATCTGCTACGGGCTGCTCCCCCGCGTTGCCCTGCTGGCGTTTGCCGCCCGGGCGCAACGCCGCTCCTTGCAGCGGCTCCGCTTCGGCGACGGCCGGTCGGCCATGGTGCTCAACCGGTTGCATACCCCCACCGTGCAGACGCAGGGCCTGCCCGCCGCGGAGGCCGCCGCGCCGCCAACGCTTCCGCCGCCGCCGGTCCAGGTTACGCCCGCCAGGATCGTCGAAGAAGCGCCCCTGCCGAACGCGGTCGTCATTAATCTGACCGGCCGCCCGTTCACCCCCTCCCAGGCCGCCAACGCCGTCGGCAGCGCGGACGCCGCCGTCTACGAAGCCGGCTCGCTGGCCCTTGAGGATGATGAACGCACCTTCGCCGCCTTGCGTTCCCGCGCCGCTGGCGCCCCCGTCGCCGCGCTCGTCGCCTCGTGGACCGCCCCCATGGTGGCCAGCAAACTCCTGCTCCGCCAGCGTGGGCCGCGAAACGCTCATCCGCCTCGTGCTCATTGGCCGCCCCGGCCCGGACGGCGCTTACCGCCCCGTTCGCGACTCGGATCGCTCTCTCTGGACCTCCGCCGCCAACGCCCGGGGCGACGCCTACCTCGTGGTGCAATGACGATCCGCCGTTGCAAAGCGGTTCATGGAGGCACTATTATCCACCCATGAGCGCCTTGCCGAAACGCTTCTTTACCCCTCAGGAGTATTTAGCTCTCGAGGAAAAGGCCGAATACAAGAGCCAGTACGTGGCGGGCGAGATCTTCGCGATGGCCGGAGCAGAGCCATGGCACGTGGAGATCGCCGGAAACATCGCGGGCGAACTGCGCAACCTGTTCCGCGGCAAGTCATGCAAAGTGTATGGCGCCGATATGAGAGTGCGGGTCGACGTAGGGGACCTTTGGACCTATCCCGACGTAAGCGCCCTTTGCGGAACGCCCCGCTTCGACTCCTCTTCAAACCCGAGAAGCCTGCTCAATCCTCAGGTCATTTTCGAAGTTCTTTCGCCCAGCACGGAAGCTTTTGATCGTGGCGACAAGTTTGCCCGGTACCGCCGGATCGAGTCGCTTACCGACTATGTGCTGGTTGCCTCAGATCAGATGCGGGTCGAGCATTACGTCCGTCAGGCGGGCGCAGCCTGGACGCTGAATGAATACAGCGATCCGGCCGATTGTGTCCCCCTGGTTGCCGTCGGCTGCGAGCTGCCGCTCGAAGAGATTTACTACCGGGTCACCTTTCCAAAAGACCAGGCCGACGCCTGACCCCCGATCAGCCATCTGGTCGCCCGATGCCCAAGTCCGACGTCCCCAGTTTTGCCGTGCTCGGCGTGGTCAACGAGGGGAAGACCTCCGTCGTCGCCACCTTGAGCGAAGATCCCAACGTCATGCCCGACCCGACGCCGGGCGCAACCGCGCGTTGCGAGGCGTTCCCGGTGAAGGTCGATGGCGTGGAAGTCCTGCGGCTCTACGACACGCCCGGCTTCCAGAACCCGATCCGCGCGCTCGCGTGGTTTCGAGAGCGCGTGAAATCCCTTCCCGCGGGCGTCGACCTCCTCAAGCTCTTCCGCGAAACGCACCGGAACGATCCAAATTTCGAGCACGAGTGCGAGTTGTTCCGCCCGGTCGCGGAGGACGGCGCGGGCATTCTCTACGTGGTCGACGGCTCGTCGCCGATCGGCCAGACGCATCGAGCCGAGATGGAAATGCTCTGGCTCTCCGGCCGCCCGCGCATGGCCCTCATCAACCACAAGGAAGTCGGGCCCGACGACGACGATTACTTCCCCGATTGGGAAGTCGAGCTCGGCAAATTCTTTAACCAGACGCGCCGGTTCAACGCCCACCTCGCGACCTACCCGGACCGCCTGGACCTCCTGCGCGACCTCCAGCACATGGACGGCCGCAAGACGTGGAAGATTGGCTTCGAGCGCGCGATCGCCGCCTTCGAGCAACGCTGGGCCAAGCGCCGGTCCGACGCCGCGGTTACCCTCTGCCAGATGGCCGGCGACTGCCTCGGCTACACCGAGAAGGCGAATTACACGAACGAGTTCGAACTGCCCGCGCTGAAGTCAAAACTCGAAACGCGCTACCAGGAAAGCGTCAGCCTGATCGAACGCCGCGCGCACGAGCGGCTCAAGGACATCTATTCGCACCCCGCAGCGCTCTCCGCGTCCGAAACGCTGAAAGTCGGCCTGTTCCACGAATCCACCTGGCAGACCCTGGGTCTTACCCGCGCCCAACTCGTGTGGGCCGGCGCCGCGATGGGCGCGCTGGCGGGCGGCGCCGTCGACGTGATCACGGTCGGCCACACGCTCATGCTCGGGGCGGGCATTGGGGCGCTTGTCGGTGGCGGCGGCGCGTACTTTGGGGGGAAGAAGCTGGGCGAGATCGAGTTTGAATTTCCCGGCGCGCCGAAGCTTCCGCACTGGCTGGCGCCGCGCGGCAAGCTGGGCGGCCAACAAATCCAGGCGACCTGCCGCAACGCGGATTTCATCTTCGTGCTGCTCGACCGCGCCCTGCTGCTTTACTCCGCGCTGGTGCGCCGCGCCCACGCCCGCCGCGATGTGATCCGGGCGGGCGAGGAAGGTCTGACGGGGTTTACCCACAAGTGGAGCGCCGACCGACGCAAGGTCTGTCTGCAATTCGCCGCGTCGATGCGGGACGGCTGGCGCCGGCTCCCGCTCGGCAAGAGCAAGGAGGAAATTCAGCAAGCGTTCTTTGCCGAGGTGGAGGTAGTCCTGCGCGAGGTCGGCGACTTGGCAAACTGACGAAGCCGAAACGTTTGGCGTTCGTCATGTCAGAACAAGAAACGCCCTGTAAAAATGCCGGCTATCGGTTTCTGCATCATACCCGGAGTCGCAATTAAGGGCGCCATAGCGCGGGCGCAAGATTGCTCTTGCCAATTTTTGCATTTTGCGCATTTTTAACTCAGCGACTGAGTTGAGACGCGTATGCGCCTCGTGCGGTGCGATTGCCCCGCCTCAGACGCTTTTTTTTGCACTGGCGTCATGTACCTCTGCTATTTGGATGAATCGGGAACCCCGGAACCGGGGAGCAGCACCGACCATTTTGTGTTGCTAGGCTTGGCAATTCCCGCCGATACTTGGAAGCAAAAGGACGCACAGGTAAATAGCCTGAAGTCGAAATACGGCATCGAAGACAAGGAAGTGCATACGGCCTGGATGGTGCGTGAATACCCAGAGCAAAAAATAATTCCCGACTTTGAAGTCTTGGATTGGGAAGCGCGTCGGAAAGCAGTTTTGGGAGTTAGGGCGATGAATCTAAGCAGGCCGCGTAAGAATAAACAGCAGCGGGAATTGCTCTTGAATTACCGTAAATCCGCCGATTACATCCATTTAACAAGAACAGAACGAGTGCAACTGGCGGAGGAGCTAGCCGACTTGCTGGGCTCCTGGAGCGATGTGCGTATTTTTGCGGATGTTCATGCAAAACGGCATACGGCAGGTACCTCCCATTACGAATTTGCATTCGAGCAGGTTGTCACTCGCTTCAATACGTTCTTGGAAGTTACGCACCGCCCAAGTGGGCTGCTCGTGCAAGACAACAACCAGACGGTTGCTCGAAAATTAACTCAGACCATGCGCGAATTTCACGCTAGGGGTACCGCTTGGGCGAAAATCGGAAAGATTATCGAAACACCAATGTTTGTCGATAGCTCGTTGACCTCGATGGTTCAACTTTCCGACTTATGCGCTTACGCGACACGGCGCTTTTTTGAAAAGGGAGAAACAAACTTCTTCTATCGAATAAAGGCGCGCATTGATCGTAGAGACGGAGCTTTGGTCGGAATGCGGCATTTCACGGGTCGCTACAACTGCGCTTGCGAGGTATGCAAAGAACACGGTAGGCGTCTTCATTAACCTTATCTTGGGCCGACGGGAGAATCCCCGTAGCTTTGTGGTCGGATCTGAAACTTCTTAGCGTTTAGTTCTTTGCCTTTATTCAGCGTCCCTGCGTCGGATACACGACCTGCCGCTAAATTGTTGGACAACTTGTGTCCGCGATCGCCTCAAATGCCGGGGCGGGATATCCTCTTCTCTCCTCCGAGCGGCTGCGCCGCGGTTTTGGCATCGCACTCGGAGAGCACGATCCACCTTGTTGTCTCACGTTCGTGAAACAATTTCCTTGACATTCAGCCCCGATCGCCTATGCTGCACGCTCCAATATGACCGTCGCCACCATCCGCAGTGTAGCGCCTGTCGGCGACGCCTTTACTCTGGAGAACGCTCCCCGTTGCGCATCATAGCGCCTGTTTTTTTCCACACTTGCCCATGCCCTCCCCCGCCCAAATCTCCGCCGAACCGGCCGGAGCCGACCTGCGGGTGTCCCTCTGCGGCGACTGGAAATTGCAGCATCCGTGGCCTGACCTCGCCCCCCCCCTCTCCGCGCTCGACCGGCAAAACGGGGGCGCCCTCCTCTTCGATGCAACCGGACTCGGCGATTGGGATTCCACCTTGATCGTCCTTCTTTCCCGCCTCGAAAAACGCTGCCAGGCCCGCCACGTCATTTTCCGCTGCGACACTCTCCCAGAGGACATCGGCGACTTGATTAACCTCTCGCAGTCCGTGCCCGAGAAACCCACCGGCCCCCGCGAAGACGCCCCCGCCGGGCCGCTCGCGCGCCTCGGGCAATTCGGCCTGTCGCTGTGGACCGGCAGCGTGGACTTCGCCGAGATCGTCGGCGAATCGGTCTTGAGCCTGGGGCGCGTGATCCGCGGCAAAGGCGCCTTCAACTGGCGCGACTTCTGGATCACCCTGCACGAGACCAGCGTCGGCGCGCTGCCCATCGTGGGGTTGATCAGCTTCCTGACCGGGCTCATTCTGGCATTCGTCGGCGCCCTGCAATTGGAAAAATTCGGCGCCACCATCTACGTCGCCAACCTCGTCGCGCTCGGCATGGTGCGCGAGATGGGCGCATTGATGACCGCCATCATCATGGCCGGCCGCACCGGGGCCGCCTTCGCCGCGCAAATTGGCAGCATGAAGGTCAACGAAGAGATCGACGCCCTCAAGACCCTCGCCATTTCGCCGCAGGATTTTCTCATCACCCCGCGGTTGCTCGCCCTCTTTATCATGATGCCGCTCCTGTGTCTGTACTCCGACCTGATCGGCATGATGGGCGGCGCGGCGGTCGGCCTCGGGCTCATGGATCTCTCCTGGGCGCAATACCTCACCCAGACGCATAAGGCCATGGAGCTGGCCGATGTCCTCACCGGCCTCATCAAGGGCGTGGCGTTCGGCGGCATCGTGGCGCTCGCCGGCTGCCTGCGTGGGATGCAATGCGGGACGAACGCCGCGGCCGTCGGCGTCGCGGCAACCTCCGCCGTCGTCACGGGCATCACGCTCATCGTGGCGTCGGACGCCGTGTTCGACATCCTGTTCAACATCCTCAAAATCTGACCCCCGTGCCCGTCCCTCCCGCCATCGAAGTCCGTCATCTGGACCTCGCCTACGGCAATTTCGTGCTCATGGAAGGGCTCGATTTCACCGTCGCGCCGGCCAAGGTGATGGTGGTGATGGGCGGCAGCGGTTGCGGCAAAAGCACGCTGCTCAAATACCTGATCGGCCTGAAAACGCCCGAGGCGCCGGCCCGCGGCGAGATCCGCTATTTTGGCGAGCCCTTTACCGCCGCGGACGACGCCGGCAAAATTGCCATGCTGCGGCGCTTCGGCGTGCTGTATCAAGGCGGCGCCTTGTGGAGTTCCATGACGCTCGCCGAGAACGTCGCGCTGCCGCTCGAGCAATACACGGCGCTCCCACCGGCCGATGTCGCCGAACTCGTGTCGCTGAACCTCGCCCTCGTCGGCCTACGCGGCTTCGAGGAGTTTTATCCTTCGGAAATCAGCGGCGGCATGCGCAAACGCGCCGGCCTCGCCCGCGCCATGGCGCTCGACCCCGAGATCCTCTTCTTCGATGAACCCAGCGCGGGGCTGGACCCCATCAGCTCGCGGCACCTCGACGATCTGATCCTGCGCTTGCGCGACAGCTTTGGGACGACGGTGGTCGTGGTCACGCACGAGCTCGCGTCGATTTTTGCGATCGCCGACGATTCGATCTTTCTCGACCCCGAAACCAGGGGTATCCTCGCCCGCGGCAACCCGCACGATTTGCTCAAGGACAGCGACCCCAAGGTGCAACATTTCCTGCGCCGCGAGCGCCCGTCCGAGCAACCCGCATGAGCAAGAAAAGCAGCCCCGTCTTGGTTGGTGTGTTCGTCCTCGGCGCGATCCTGATCGCGGTGGCGGCCATCGTGTTCTTTGGGACCACGAAGCTTTTCACGCGCACGAAGCAGTACGTCTGTTTTTTCCAGCAATCGGTGGCGGGTTTGCAGGTGGGCTCGGCGGTGCGCTTTAAGGGCGTGCCGGTCGGCCAGGTCAGCAAGATCCAGATCCGCTACGACGAAGAAAAACCGACCTACGTCAAAATCATCTTCGACGTAAACGCCGACGTCGTGATCAACCGCCTCGGCGCCGATCTCGATCTCTTCAGCGAGGAGTTTAACAAGAAGCAGGTCGAGGACGGCCTGCGCACGAGCCTCGCGTACGAGAGTTTCATCACCGGCCAGCTTTACCTGGAGATGGATTACCATCCCGACGCGCCGCCGCCGGTTTACCTCCAGGAGAAATCGTCCTACACCGAGATCCCGTCGTTGCCGTCGAACATCGAGGCGATCGTGGAGAACGCGCAAAAGGCGATCGGCAACCTCGGCAAGATCGACTTCCAAAGCCTGAGCCGCGACCTGCAGGACCTGCTCGTCACGACGCGAAACGGCCTGGCGCAAATCCAGTTCGACGAGTTGAGCAAGTCGCTGAAGCGGACGGCCGATTCCATCACCGATCTGGCCAGCGGCGGCCAGGTAAAAGAGACGCTCACGAGCGTGCAAGGCGCCTTCGCGCAGCTCACCAAAACGCTGGAGAGTTTGCAGACACAGATCGATCCTTTAGGCAAGGAATTAACCCCGACGCTGACGGAGTTGCGCAAGACGCTGATCAGTTTGCAGAAGACGACGGGCAACCTGAACTCGACGCTCGCGCCGGAGGGCGACCTGCGTTATCAGCTCGGCGGCACGCTCAACCAGCTCGGCGACATGGCCAAGTCGCTCCAGCAACTTTCGGAGTTCCTCGAGCGCAACCCGAACTCGCTCCTCTTCGGCCGCAAACCTTCGCCCCAGACTAAGGAATGAGGCAGGCGTCATTCGGCATGAACTCTCTCTTACGATCCCTTTGCGCTCTCGGCGCGCTGCTGCTCCTTGGTGGCTGCGCATCCCGCGAACCCTTGCCGGAATATTACGTACTGACCCCGCCCGGGGCTGCCGCTTCGGGCTCGACGCACGGCATTCGTGTCTTCATTCGCGCGGTGAACGTGCCGGGTTATCTGAACACGGCAAAACTCGTCAGCCGCCGCGGCGCGACGCAGATCGAGTACGCGCCCGCCGCGCGTTGGTCGGAGAACTTGGGCGAGGGAATCAAGCGCGCGTTGATGGCGTCCCTGGCGCAGCAACCCGGCATCGGGGCGGTGAGCGCAACCCCCTACGGCATCCCGCCCGCGCGCGACTACGATCTGACGATCGACGTGCAGCGTTTCGAAGGCGACGACGCGGGCAACGCGGCGGCGACGTTGCGCTGGACCCTCTTCCGTCCCGAGTCAGGTGACCCGATCGTGTCTCGCGTTAGCCGGCAAGCGCGGGCGGGATGGAAGTACGGCGATTATCCCACGATGGCTAATCTCCTGAGCGCAGACCTCGCGGCCGCCGGCGCCGAAATCGCACGCGGCATCCGAAGATAAGCGCTCTCGTTCTTTGACAGAATTAACAGATTTAACAGAATTAAGGAAGACAGAATTCGCGGAAGGCGCCTTATCAACGCTTCCCCTAATTCTGTTAAATTCCGTTAATTCTGTCCAAAATTCTGCGTTCGGTTAGCGTCGAATTTGGCTCGACCTAATTCTGCGGCTCAAACCCGATCGCGACTTCGTACGGCCCTTTCTTCGCCAGCTTCTCCGGCAGCGGTTCGATCTGCTTGACGCCGGCGGCGGCGGCCAGGATGGAATCGTCGATTGCCGCGATGCCTGAGGGCTTCATCAAGGAGAAGTGCGAGATGCGGCCGTCCTTCTCGATGGTGATTTTCAACGCCGCGCGGTAGTTGCGCGAAGCCGGATCCGCCACGGCGGGCGGTTCCCACTGCGCGTAGAACCGGTCTTTGATCAGCCCGTTGTACCAACCCAACTCTGAAGCAGACGACCCTCCGCCGGCCGTCGATCCCGCGCCATTGCCCGACGCGCCCGCGCCGGCGCCGCGG
>CAXUAZ010000145.1:0-10215 GCA_964249195.1 uncultured Chthoniobacterales bacterium | reverse complement strand
CCTTCTGCCTTCTGCCTTACGCAGTGATTTGCTTCTTATACGCCTCCGCGTCCATCAACGCTTCGGCGCCGGAATCCTCGGCCAGCTTCAGCTTGAAAAGCCAGCCGTCACCATACGGGTCGGTGTTTACCAAGGCGGGGTTTGCGGCGAGCGCGGGGTTGGCCTCGGTCACTTCGCCGGCCACGGGCGAGTAAATGTCGCTGGCGGCTTTGACCGATTCCACCACGGCGATCGTCTGGCCAGCGGTGAATTGCGCGCCAACCTTTGGCAATTCCACGTACACGATGTCCGTCAACTCGGCTTGCGCGTGGTCGCTGATGCCGATCGTGCCATCGGCGCGGAGCCATTCATGGGTGGAGGCGAATTTCAGGTCGTCGGGAACGTTCATACAGGTGGGAGCATCGCCTCGCAGGCGGGTTGGATCGGCGGAGTAATCGGACGTTTGTAAAGCGGCTTCTTCTCGACCACCGCGGTAAATCGCCGGCCGCGAATGTCGATCTCGATGGGTTGACCCGGTTTCGCGAACGCGACGGGCAGGTAGGCCATGCCGATGCCCGCGTCCAGGCTGGGCGCCATGCCGCCGCTGGTCGTCTCGCCAATCGCGGCGCCGGCCGCGTCGAACACCGCGTAATGCGGGCGCGGCGGCGGGCTGGCCTGCGTCATGCGGAACGCGGCGAGGCGTTCGGTGGGTCCGCCGTTTTCCTTCACGCGGCGAAGCGCGTCGCGGCCGGGGAAGGAGGCCGGTTTTTCCAGATCGACAAAGAACCCCAGGCCGGCGTCGAGCGGGGTGCGGGTCGCGGAAAGATCGGAGCCATTCAGCGGGTAGCAGACTTCCAGGCGGAGGCTGTCGCGCGAGCCGAGCCCGGCCGGGATGAGACCGAAGGGCGCGCCCTTCTCGAGGAGTTCATCCCACACGACCTCCGCGGCCTGCGCCGGGAAGAACCATTCGAAACCATCCTCGCCCGTGTAGCCGGTGCGCGCCACGAAGAACGGCAGGCCGTTGCGCTCGATCGCCGCCACGCCGAGACGCTCCGGCATCGGCGCCCCGGGACCAAAAAACGCCGCGAAGATCTCCGGAGTGCGCGGACCTTGCACGGCCAGCGCGGCGAAACGATCGCTGCGGTTGCTGAACTCCACGCCGGCGGCGAGATGGCTCTCCATCCAGGCAAAATCCTCGTCGATTTTCGAGGCGTTGACGACCAGGAAGAATTCGCCCTCCGCGTATTGGTAGATGATCAGGTCGTCGATCACGCCGCCCTCGTCATTGAGGAGGAATCCGTACTGGCTCTGGCCGGCGGAGGTGCGGTCGAGGTTGTTGGTGAAGATCGAGTTGAGCCACGTCTTCGCGCCCGGCCCGCTGACGATGAACTGGCCCATGTGCGAGATGTCGAACACGCCGGCGGCGGTGCGCACCGCGCGGTGCTCGGCGAGGATGCCGGTGGGATATTGCACGGGCATCGACCAGCCGCCGAAAGACACCATCTTGCCTCCCAGCCGCACGTGGGCGGCATGGAGCGGAGTTTGTTTCAGCGCGGGTTCGGACGACACAGGCACATCGATAAACGCGGGGGTCTGGCGTGTCAAAGAAGGAAAGCGGCGGAAGGCCTCGCGCAAAGGTCGCCAAGCCGCAAAGGGAAGAAGCCTGCTCTCCCTTCCTCTGCGTCTCTGCGCCTCTGCGTGAGTTTCGCCTTTGGGCCGATGAATAAGCTGCCGCCGACCGTCGTCTTTCTTGCTGTTCGCCACTGCAACTTCAACCCAACCAACCTTCTCATGAAAAAACTGCTCCTCGTTGTCCTGGCCGTTGCCGGCCTCGGCGCCCTCGTTCCCAACGCCTCCGCCCGCGATCACCGCGGCGATCGCGGCTACCATTATTCCCGCAACGTCTACATCGTCGAACACGGCCGGCCTGTTTATCGCCGCGCATACTTCGACGACTATGATCGTTGCTATACCTATTACGGTCCGCGCCGGGTGTACGTGAGCGACTACTATAACGCCTACCCGCGCTTCTACCGTCCGCGGCCGTTCTTCTATCCGCCGGCCGTGAGTTTGTCGTTTGGCTTCCGCGATTAAGCGACGGGCGATAGGTCCTATAGGTGGTCGCAAATTTTGAAATTTTAGGCCCTCTATTAAGTATCGTAACGCGTTGTAACGCATCGGCTGATTTCCGACCGACGCCTTTCTGTTCATAAGCGTGAGCACTCTACCAGACGGCCGCTTTCATGTCAATCTTATTTTTGCACATGTGTGACAACAGGCGTTGCGGCCTTCCGCCTTGATAATCCGCTCAGGCGCTCTCACGTTTCCGGCGTGCTGCCTTTCGCCGACCGCGCCTGCTTCATCGCCGGTCCTGCCAAATCAGGCACGTCGCTTTGGGTGTCGTTGCTCGACGGCCATCCGGAGTTGCTCGTCCTGCCGGAGGAAACGGCGTACTTTCCTACCGCCCTTCGCAAGCACGCGGGGGATCGTCGGGGGCAGTTCAACCACCTGACCGGCAAGGCCCTGTGCGGCATCCTGTTTGGCGGGCGCGGCGGATACGAAAAGCACGATTACAGCCACTTCGACGCCGCTCGCTTCCGCGCGGACTTCGAACGCGCCGCGTTCGATCCCGCCAACGCCGGGCGCGACCTGCTCGTCCTGCTTTTTGAGACCTACGCGCGGATGCTCGGCCGCCCGTTGGAGGCGGTCCGCCGCTGGGTGGAAAAGACCCCGGCCAATCGCGCCCATCTTCCCGCGATCTTCACCCGCTTCCCGCAGGCAAAGGTGATTCTGACCCTGCGCGACCCTCGCGCGCTCCTGGCCGCCCAGATCAAGCTGGAGCAATCCCTCCGCCGCCGCCGCTTTTCGATCTACCTGTGCATGGAACACTGGCGGACGGCCGCCCAACTCGCTCTGCATCCCGACCCTCGCATCTTCGTCGCCTCCTTCGAGCGGCTTCTCCGCGCCCCGGCGGAAAACCTCCAACGCGTCTGCGCCTTCCTGGACATCGCCTACGATCCCGCGATGCTCACCCCCACCAAGGCCGGCCGCCCATGGGTGGGCAACAGCACCGCCGGACACTGCTTCCAATCGATCAGCCCCGAGCCCATCGATCGTTGGCGCACCTTCCTGACCGAGTCCGAAATCGCCTGGGTCGAGCACCACTGTCGCGCCCTGATGCTTCCGCTCGGCTACGAGCCTCTCCTCCCCCGCACGACGCGCCAACAGTGGGCGGCGCCGGTGCGCGGCGAGACCCCGAAGGAATATCTGAAATCGCGTTGGCTATCGATATCCCGCCCGTAATTCAAGTGCATGAGCAAGCGCGAACGGATCCGCGGAGACGGCAAACTCAAAGCGTGTCAGCGTTGAGGATGTCAAGGTAGCGGTGATAAGAGAAAATCTTCCGGTACGAGTGTCCGGTGACTTCACGGACAATGCCGTCAGCCTCCAGGACTCCGAGCGCCTTTGCCGCGGTGGGCACGGAAACGTGCAAGGCGCGGGCGGCCTCCGCGACCGTGGCCAAGGGCCGACGCTGCAGGTGCTGATGAAGCCGAATCACGGAAGCAGCCGCCGGACGTATAGTCATTGCATCTTGCTCGAAGAGCCGCAGCAACTCGCGAGCGGTCTGGGTGGCTGCGCGCGAAGTTTCGAGCACGCCGGTCAGGAAGAATGTAAGCCATTCCTCCCAATCGCCCGAAAGGCGCACCTCCTGGAGAAGACGGTAGTATTCATCGCGATGCTTCTTGAGATATAGTGAAAGGTAGAGCAACGGAGCCTCCAGCACTCCTTCGGCACAAAGGATGAAGGTAATCAGGAGTCGTCCAAGACGCCCGTTTCCATCAAGAAAAGGATGGATCGTCTCGAATTGAACATGAGCGAGAGCAGCTTTTAGGAGCGGACGGGTTTTAACGGGTCGGTCATGAAGGAAAAGTTCGAGCGCCCCCACGGCTTCCATCAAATGGTCTGGAGGAGGAGGCACGAAGCGGGCGTTGCCCGGGCGAGAGCCGCCAATCCAATTTTGGCTAGTCCGGAATTCACCCGGCATCTTCCCGCTTCCTCGCCCATGAGAAAGCAGGGTGAAATGGATCTCCCGGATAAGACGCAACGAAAGAGGATCTCCTTTCTTTAAGAGTCCCAGCCCTTGCTGCATGGCATCCACGTAGCAGGAAACCTCGGCGGCATCTTCCTGTAAACCAGCGGGGGTATTTGCCAGTTCGTGACTCAAAAGATCGGACAAGGAAGACTGCGTACCTTCGATCTGAGAGGAAAGCACCGCCTCCTTGCGAACGTAGGTGTAGAGGAAGAGGCTCGGATCGGGCAAAAGCAGCGAAATGCCGTCCAAGCGCCCCAGCGCGGTAGATGCGGCGTCCAAAAGAGTTCCCAACTCTCCATCAATGGCGAGTGCAGGCTCAGGCGGCAACGGTCGGGGAACGAAAGCTCGCGCTCTTTCCCCGGTGGTGCTTATAGGCAGATAATACCCGGTGATTCCTCGCTGCATACGCGGCTTGAGCGTTTTTGATCAGCCTTTTTCAAACGGACAATTAAAGGTTTAACCGGATTTGCCAAGCTGAATTAAAGTTTTCCCGACGTTTATTTAAATTGAAGATCCAGAATTGAACAAATCTTAAAATCGACGTCGAACAATCATCAATACCCCGCCGCCTGCCCATCTTTGCGACTCTCCGTCGCTCCGACGTACACGCGCTGGCCGTCGTGCCATTGGACCTGGATGGCTTCGTAGCCGCCATACCCGCCGAGGTCGTATCGCATCTCATGGCCTTTGGCCCGCAGGGCGCGGACCGTCTCCCAAGGGATGCCGCTCTCGACTTCCACGTAACCGCCTTGCGCAGTCATCTTGTCGTCGGTGGGTTCGTTGTCGCCTTCGTGCTGCCAACGGGCGGCGTCGCCGGCTTCCTGCACGTTGAGGCCGAAGTCGATCAGGTCCGTCAATATCTGCACGTGACCCTGCGGCTGCATGCCGCCGCCCATCACGCCGAAGGCCAGCCACGGTTTTTGATCCTTCATCACGAAGGCCGGGATGATCGTGTGGAAAGGGCGCTTGCCGGGAGCGTAGACGTTCGCGTGGCCGGGCTGCATCGAATACAACTCGCCGCGATCCTGAAACATGAACCCTAAACCGGGTACCACCACCCCGCTGCCCATCCCGCGGTAGTTGCTCTGGATCAAGCTCACCATGTTGCCCTCGTCGTCAGCCGTGCAGAGGTAGGTGGTGTCGCCATCCTTGAGCGCGGGGTTGCCGGGGGCGACCTGCCGGGCGGCGTGTTCGGGATCGATCCCCTTGCGGCGTTCGGCGGCGTATTCTTTGGAGAGGAGGCCGGAGATGGGAACTTTGTTGAAGTCGGGGTCGGCGTAGAATTTTGCGCTGTCGTCCCACGCGATCTTCTTGGCTTCGACCATCGTGTGGATCTCCTGAGGAGACAGGAAACCCATCGCCTTGAGATCGTAGGGTTCGATCAGATTTAGGATTTGCAGCGTCGTGATGCCTTGCGAATTTGGCGGCAGCTCGAAGACGTCGTAGCCGCGGTAGTTGGTGGACACCGGCTCCACCCACTCGGAATGATGCCGCTCGAGATCGGCCTTGCGCAGGTAGCCGCCGTGTGCCTGCATGAAGGCGTCGATCTCCCCGGCGATCTCGCCTTGGTAAAAAGCATCGCGTCCCTGTTCGCCGATCAACCGCAGGGTATGCGCCAGCCCGGGATTTTTGAAGACGTCGCCCTCGGCGGGCGCGCGGCCTTTGCCGTCGAGCGTATACGTCTCCAGGAACGCGCCGGGTTGCGTGCGGTACAGCGGCACGCCGCGGGCCCAGTAATACGCGATCTCCTGCGTAACCGGGAAACCCTCTTCCGCGCAGTGCGCGGCGGGAGCGAGGTCGACGTCGAGCGGGAGCTTGCCAAAGCGGTCGCGCAACGCCGCCCAGGCATCGACACAACCCGGCACGTTGATCGGCAACATTCCCAAGGACGGGATCGTCGTGCGTTTGAGCCGGTCCAGCTCAGCCTTCATGGCGTCGTACGACAGCCCGAGAGGGGAACGCCCGCTGCCGTTGATGCCGTAGAGCTTGTTCTCCTTCGCGATGTAAACGATCGCGAAAAGGTCACCGCCGATGCCGTTGAAGTCGGGTTCGGTGACGCCCAGGGTTGCGTTGGCGGCGATGGCGGCGTCGATGGCATTGCCGCCGTGTTTAAGGATGTCGAGGCCGGCCTGCGAGGCGAGCGGCACGCTGGTGCAGACCATGCCGTGCAGCCCGAGCACGGCCGAGCGGGTGGCAAACGGCGCGCCGTTGATGCGATCGACCTGGGCAACGGCGGGACGCGCCCCGAGCAAGCCGGCGGCTAGGGAAAGAGCAAGAGAGAAGGAGATTTTCATGGGTTTGTTAACTGGCGCTCGCCAAGTGCCATTGCACCAGGGTGGAGACCCGCGAGATTTTGCCCCCGGGGGCACGGCAAATTCTCAGGCGAACAATGCTTCCACCGGCACGGGCGCGTCCGTCACGCTCACTTCTTCGATGACCTCGCCGCGCCCGTAGAGTCGGCGCGTCTGGTACACGCCGTTCTCCGGCTGTCGGTAGACTTCCACCTGCCCAGACTCGGCGAGGACGATCCAGTATTCGCCCACCCCCGCCTCGGCGTAGAGGGCCGCCTTCTCCCGGTCCGACACGAGGCTGGTCACCGCGATTTCCACGACGAGTTGCGCCGTGGTGGGATGCCGGGTGAAAAACTCGGCCTCGGCGCCCCGCACCACACTGATATCCGGCTCCGGCACGGAGTCGGCCAATTGCAAGGAAGCCTCCTGCCGCACTACCCATCCTTCCGGCGCTTGGCGCAGGAAAAGATCGTACAACCGTTTGGTTAAACCGTTATGCAGCGGCGTCTTCATCTCTTTTTCCACGATGATGCCTCGGATCAACTCCGAATGCCGAAAGGCCGGATTGTCCTCAGCTAACGCGCGATAGTCTTCCACCGTCCAGCAGTGAACACGCGCCCGGATTTCCGGCACATCGAGAATGGCGCTCATGAAGCCAAGACTACACCCACGCCATTCTAACAGGAAGCCCCATTTCGATCACCTTGGCTCCGCGTCCTCCCGCAGGGGCGAGGCAAATTCTCAGGCGAACAATGCTTCCACCGGCACGGGTGCGTCCGTCACATTCACTCCTTCGATCACCTCGCCGCGCCCGTAGATGCGCCGCGTCTGGTACACCCCGTTCTCCAGCTGCCGGTAGACTTCCACCTGCTCGGCCTCGGCCAGGACGATCCAGTACTCGCCGACCCCCGCCTCGGCGTAGAGAGCCGCCTTTTCGCGGTCTGACACGAGGCTAGTCACGGCCACCTCCACCACCAACGCCGCCGTCGTCGGCTTGTCGTCGTAGTCATCGCGCGTGCCGGCTACCACCGACACGTCCGGCTCGGGCATGGAGTCGGCCAGATGCAGGGACGCCTCTTGCCGCACCCACCAAGTCCCGCGCACCGCGCCGCGCAGACGCTCCCCCGCGATGTCCACCAGTTTATCGTGCAGCCACGTCTTCATCTCTTTTTCCACGATGACGCCCCGGATCAACTCCGAGTGCCGGAAGACCGGGTTGTCCTCGGCCAAGGCGCGGTAGTCTTCCACCGTCCAGGGTTGGACACGCGCCCGGGTTTCCGGGACATCGAGAATGGCGCTCATGCCCACAAGATTACACCCGCAGCATTCTCACGGGAAGCCACATTTTGGCGGCCTTGGGCCCAGCGGTCAGTCCCCCTGGCCACTCGGCGCTATCCCCGCCGCCGGCGGAGTTTTCTGTTTCGGCTTCGGCTCGCGGGGGGCGCGGCCGTTGTCCCGGGCGGTCTGCTGCTCGTACTCCGGATCCTTCGGAGTCGACGCGTTGATCTTTACCTTGTCCGGCCGCCCGGCGCCGTTGCGGTTTACACCCGGGGTCTTGACAGTCGAATCCGGCAGCTTGCGCCCCTTCTCGGCGGCGCCCGTCTGCGCGCTAGGCAACCCGGCGCGCGCCTTGGCCACCAACGGATCGTCGAACGTTTCCTCGTACACCGTGCTCGTCGCCGTCACGCGCTCGAAGTTCGCCAGCGCCGTTGCGTAATCGTAGCGGGCCTGGAGTTCGGTGGTCTGCGCCTGGGTCAGCGCCACCTGCGATTGCAACACGTCGAGCTGGGTGCCCGCCCCGGCCGAAAGCCGCGCCTGCGAGAGACGCACCGCTTCCTGCGCCTCGGAGACGTTGAGCGTCTGGCTGGCGATCAATTCCTTGGATTGTTGCAACGTCAGGTAGTTGGACTCCACCTCCTGCACCACCTGACGCACGGCGTCGTCGTAAGTCACCTTGGCCTCGACCAGCGTAGCTTTGGCCTGCTTGATGCGCCCGTAGGTGGCCAGGCCGTCGAAGATGTTCCAGTTCACCGACCCGCCGAAGAACCAGCCGTCGATCGTGCTGGTGAGGTTGCGTTCGAGCTGGGAATTGCGCAGCTCGAGCCCCGCATTCGCGGTGACCGTCGGCTGATAGCCGGCCGCGGCGATGCGGACCGCCTCCAGCTCGATCAGGATGGTCTGGCGCTGTTGCTTGAGCAGCGCGCGGTTAGCCTTGGCGGCCAGCACGCTTTGCTCGGCCGAGAAATCCTGCGGGTGGTAATCGAGGTTGCCAATCACTTCGATGGGCGACGTGCGTTGTTGATCCGGGCCGTACTCGACGCCCAGGCTGCGCGCGAGGCCGATGTAGGCCAGGCGGAAATTGTTGCGCGCGGTGATGAGCTGCGGCCGCTGGTTGGCAAGCGCCACCTCGGCCTGCAACACGTCGAACCGCGGCACCGTCCCGGCCGAAAACCGGTTCTGCTGATCGCGAAGCTGGCTCTCGAGCAGGCGGATCGACTCCTCCTGGATGGTGATCAGCGCCTGGTCGAGCAAGACCCCGTAAAACTGCGTTTTGACGTTGTTGACCGTGGTGTCGACGGTCTCGCGCAGTTGATAATACGAGTTATCCCGCGTGAAACGCGCCTGGCGGATCGCCGCGGGCACCGCCGGGGCGTAGACGGCCTGGGTCACTTGCAGGGTGATCTCGTAATTCTTGTCCGGCGACTCGAAACTGCCGGAAGTCGCGCCGGCCACGCCCGTCGTGGAATTGCCGAGGAGGGCGTTGATGAGCGGGCTGATGTTGACCGCCCCGTTGTCCGCGCCGGTCGTGCCGTCGACCGTGCGCAGGAGCGGCACGTTGACAGTGTTGTTGCCGCTCGTGCTCGAGCGGTTCTCGAGGAGGCGCGGGTCGGTCTGGGTATACGTGCCGGCGAGGGCGAGGTGCGGCAGCGCCTGGGAGCGCACCTCGACGTAGACGCCCTTGTTGCGCTGGATCTCCTGGAGTTGGCGCAGGATGTCGGGGTTGCGGCGCAACGCGATGTCGATGGCGTCGTCGAGCGTGAGGTGCTTGAGACGGGCGGCGAGGCCGGCATCGGGCGGGAGGAGGCGGTGTTGGGCGTCGACGTCGCCGGCGCCGGCGCCGGCGTACGGGAGCGCGCCGGTGAACAGCAAGGCGGAAGTGATTGCCGCGGCGGCGGCCCGATGTGCGGTGTTCTTCATGGGCAAAGGGATTGCGTTTGCAGGACGCCGTAAATCTTGCGGTAAATCTGCACCCACGCCTTCTGCTCGGAGCCGGTCAGGTACGTCATCACCGCGTTGAGGTTGTGGACCATATCTTCTTTGGTGCGCGCCACAAGCGCGCTTCCTTGGGAGGTGATCCGCACCAACACCTTGCGGCGGTCGTCGGTGGCATGGGCGCGCGCGACGTAGCCGAGCGCCTCGAGGCGATCGACGAGCCCGGTGGCGGCGGCCGTGGTGTGGCGCATGCGGGCGGCGATGCTGGACATGGTCATGGCGTCGCCGCATTCCAGGGCGGTGAGCAGGAAAAACTGGGCAAAGGAGATGTTCCCCTTGGAAAGCTCGGCGGAGAGGTTGTTGAGAAACGAGCGTTGGAACACGAGGATGATCTCCGCCAGATCACGGGTATCGGGGCCATCTGGGGCATTGGCGCCGGCTTTGGGCTGGACAGTTTTGGCGATCAAAGGAGCAGGGACTTGCTTAAGGTCCTTTAATATCAGTGAACCTAATCACGTCAAGGCGGCCTGACCAAGTCTGACAATTACGGCAAGCGATAGGACCCATAGGACTTATAAGAACAGCACACGCACCGTATCCCCAACCCCAACCCTGCCGCCCGCCTCCACGCGCACGAAG
>CAXUAZ010000144.1:0-10428 GCA_964249195.1 uncultured Chthoniobacterales bacterium | reverse complement strand
GGCTGGCGTTGCCCCCGCCACTCCCGGCCGGCGAAGAGCACGCACTCGTGCCCGGCGTCTTCAAGCGCGACGATCAGCCGGCGCATATAGTTTTCCGCGCCGCCCGTCGCCGAGAAGCCCCGCCGCGCCAGGCCGATCTTCATGCGTTGACGAGCCGGGCGGCGTTGATCGACAAAAGGGTTGAGACATTTGGCACGGTCGTAAGATATAGTACCGCGCCAATCAGGCCAAACAGAACCGATCACTCATGGACGCGCAGCGGCATTCTCCCGACCGTCTCCCGGCTCTCGCCGCGGAGCCGACGGATGCCGCCCTGCCCGCTCACCTGCTCTACGCCACCAGCGCGCGCATCGGCGGCACGGGGCTCGACCTGGTGGCCCACGAGGCGCTGCGGGCCAGCGTGCGGGGGAACTTTCTTGAGAAAGCCATTGCCTACCGCAACCGCGCGCCGGACGTGCCCGACGCCCGCGTGCGTTCCCTGCGGATGCACCCGGTGCGGTTGATCTCGTTCCTGGATCGCCCGTACTACTACGGCGCCAAGAAACAATACGCCGACTGGATTGCCGCCGGCGAGTTGCAGACGGGCCGCTACGACCTGTTCCATGGGTGGTCGGGCGACAGCCAGGCGGCCTTGCGCGAGGCGAAAGCCCGCGGGGTGCCCTCGGCCATCGAGATTCCGACGTGGCATTGCGCGCACAGCTTTCGCAAGTACGAGGTGGCGCCGCCCCCGCGCGGTCTGTCGGGAGCGATCCTGCCGCGCCGCTGGCTCGACGGCCTCCCGATCACCCCGGAACGGCTGCTCGAAGAATATCAATTGGCCGATCTGCTGCTGACTCGCTCCACCTGCGCCATGGACACCTTCTTCGACGAGGGGTTTCCCAAGGAAAAAGTCTACTATCTCGGCGACGGCGCGGATACGGAGCGCTTCCAACCCGGGGCTGCGCCGCCGCTTTTCCGGGCGCTTTTTGTCGGCGCGTTGATCAAGCGCAAGGGCGTTCACCTCTTGCTCGAGGCTTGGTCGCGGCTCAACCTGAAGGACGCCGAGCTTGTTCTCGTCGGTTTCGTGCACGAGGAAATCGAGCCGGTCCTGGAGCAGTTTAAACGCGAGAACGTCAAGGTCATCGGCGCCACGCCCAACGTGGAGGAATATTACGCGCAAGCGACCGTGCACATTTTTCCGTCGCTCTGCGAGGGATGCGCCAAGACGACCTGTGAAGCAGCCGCCGCCGGCCTCCCGCAGATCACGACGCACGAGTCGGGCGACGTGGTGGTCGATGGCGTCAACGGCCTGACCGTCCCCGCCAACAACCTCGACGCCCTCTGCGCGGCGATCGAGCGGCTCTACCGTAACCCGTCGCTCCTCGGCCCGATGGGGATCGCGGCGCGCGCCCGGGCGCTGGAGCATTTTACCTGGGAAAGCTACCGGGCGCGCCTGTTGGAAGGCTACCGTCGCGCCCGCGCCTTGCAGGCGAGTCGCTGATGCGGGTCCTGGCGATTCAACTCAAAAGGATCGGCGACCTCGTCCTGACCCTGCCGGCCCTGGAGGCGCTTCGACGTTCCGGCGCCCACGTGACCCTCGCGCTTGCCCAAGGCCCAGCCGCTCTGCTGCCGGCCATGACCGGCGCCTTCGACGACGCGGCGGTCTACGGCGACGACGCGTGGAGGCGGGTCACGCGCGGGAAGTTTGACGCGTGCATCGACTTCACCGGCCGGGACCGCTCCGCCATCCTGACCCTGGCCTCGCGCGCGGCCCGGCGGATCATCTCCCGCGATGCCCTGCGCGGGAAAAGCCGTTGGCGCCGGTGGTGTTACAACGCGGTCGCGGACGCCAGCGTCCGTTCGCAGCACACGGTGGACTATTACCTGGATCACCTCGCGCCGTTAGGTGTGGATCCGGCGACGTCAGACGGGCCGACGCTGCGATTGCCGGCGAACACGGAGGCGGGTCACGGTCTGGCGGCGCGTTCGTTTGCGGTGATCCACCCGGGCACGGCGCGCCGGGAAAAATACTGGCGCCCGGAACGCTGGTCCGACGTGATCAACCATTGTCAGGACGAACGGGGAATCCCATGCGTCCTCACCGGCGGCCGCGGGGACCCGGACGAGGATCGGCATCTCGACGCCATCCGCGCCGGGCTTGCACGGCCGTGCGTCGACCTGGCGGGAAGGCTGTCACTCCTCGAACTCGCCGCCGTCATGGGCGCGGCGCGGCTGGCGGCCGGGGCGGACTCCGGGCCGATGCACGTGGCGGCCGCTCTGGGAACACCGGTGACGGTTCTTTTTGGCCCCACCAATCCCTTCCATTGGCGGCCTCGCGGCGGGAACGCCCTCGTGTTGCAAGCGGGCTGGAACGAGCCGCTGGCCGAAACGGACTTCTCCGATCGCTCGCCGGGACGCCCCATGGAGGGCATCTCGACGGAGGCCGTGATCTGCTGTATAAAGCGGTTGGCCCTGCTGGATGCGGCGCCGCCGATCGCAGGATAGCTCAAGTACAATGTCTCCTCCCTCTGCCGAACCGGACCCCAGCCGCCCGCCGGAAGAACGTTGGCCCGGCCGTCCCCGCCTCCGCGGAGCTTACAACGCGGCCTACCGCGCCACGGTGCCGCTGATCATGCGGTCAATGGAGCGAAGCCGTCCCGCCCCGCCGATCTACGAGGCGGAAATCGGAGCGGCGCCCGAGATCGATCCAACGGCCCCGCCCGCGCCGAAGACGGTGCGGGATCGTTTCTCGATGTTTCGGGAGGAAAATCGACCGTTTTTCCGCAAGCTGGGCGTTTACCTGCGGCCTTACCGAACCCGCTTTCTCCTTGGCCAGATGTGCGGCATCGCGTTCGCGGTGTTCAACGCCACCATCCCGCTCATCATGCGCTCGGTGCTGCAGACGGTTCCCGGCGGCGCGGTCCATCCCCACCACGCCAAGCCCGGATTTTTCACGGGGATGGTGGATAACATGGCGCACACCTCGTGGGGCATCCTGCTCATGTGTTCGTCCATCCCGCTGGTGATGGTGTTGCGCGGGATCTTCGATTATCTCGACGGCTACTGCAGCGCGTGGGTCAGCCTCAAGGTGCTGGGCGACATGCGGCGCGACCTTTTTACCCGCATCACCGAGCAGTCGCTGCAGTTTTTTCACCAGCACCGCTCGGGGCATCTCATCAGCCGGGTGGCGAACGACACGCGCATCGCCCAGACGATGCTCGGCATCATCGGCGCCGACCTTATCAAGCAGCCCATCTGCGTGGTCTTCGGCGTGGCGGCGCTGCTGGCGATCGACGGGCGTTTTACGCTGGTGGCGCTCGTGTTATTCCCGGTGTGCATCATCCCGGCGGCGGTCTACGGCAAACGCATCCGCAAGAGCGGGCGCCAGGAGGAAGAGCTCGCCGGCGCGATGTCGGTCATTCTCCAGGAGACGTTTGCCGGCATCCGGGTCATTAAATCGTTCGCCCGCGAAGGGTTTCAAATTGAGCAGTTTCAGGAGTCGAACAACAGCCAGTTTCGCAACGCCATCCGCGTGCGCCAATCTACCGAAATCGTCGGCCCCATGGTGGAAGTGGTCGCGGCCATCGGCGTCGGGCTGGCGCTGCTCTACGTTCACTATCGTGGGATGGACCTCGGCAAATTCGTCTCGCTCATCACCGGGTTATTCCTGCTCTACAATCCCATCAAGCAGATCAGCCGCATGCATCTGCTCTTCCAAAAATGTCAGGCGGCGACGATGAACATCTTCGCGCTCATGGACCTCAAGGCCGACGTGCTCGACGCGCCCGACGCCGTGGACCTGACCCATTGCCGGGGAGACATCGCCTTTAACCAAGTGCATTTCTATTATCCCGGCGCCACGACGGCGGCGTTGCGCGATTTTGACGTGAAGATAAAAGCCGGGAAATACATCGCGCTGGTCGGCGTGAGCGGCGCGGGGAAGAGCACGATGTTATCGTTGCTGCAGCGCTTTTACGACCCGGTGCATGGCAGCGTCATGATCGATGGGCTCGATCTCCGGACGCTGACCCAAAAGTCGGTCCGGGAGAATATCGGGGTGGTGACGCAAGACACGTTTTTATTCCACGATACGATCTACAAAAACATCGTTTACGGCCGGCTCGACGCCACCCGCGGCGAGGTGGAGGAAGCCGCCCGCCAAGCCTACGCGCACGACTTCATCATGGCGCTTCCCGAAGGGTACGAGACGCGCATCGGCGACAAGGGTTGCCGCTTGAGCGGGGGCCAGCAACAACGCCTGGCCATCGCCCGCGCGCTGCTCAAGAACGCGCCCATCCTGCTGCTCGACGAGGCCACGAGCGCGCTCGACAGCGAGAGTGAACTGATGATTCAAAACGCACTTGAGCGCCTGGTCGTCGGCCGGACGGTCATCGCCATCGCGCATCGTCTTTCGACGATTTTGAAAGCGGACCGCATCATCGTCATGGAAGGCGGAGAGATCGTCGAGATGGGCAAGCACGCGCGCCTCTATCAGCTTGGCGGCCGGTACCGGCGGCTATACGATTTGCAGTTCGACCAGGAAATCCACGCGGCGGGAATGGAAGCAGCGACGCCCGCTGGCGAATTAGTGACCGCTTCCTAATTTGGCGCCCTCACGGCTGCGGCGGCGCGAAGAGCACTGTTTTCTGGAACGCCTGCTTGGCAGCCTTTGCCGGATCGACGCGCCAATTCTCGTACGCAAATTTCAACGCGACGGAATCCAACAACCCCGAGCCGCTGCTCTTCGCAAGATAGATGCTGTCGACGAGACCGGGATGGTCGCCCTGCGTCCAATGCACGCCGATCGTGACGGCGCCCGCCAATTTGCGCGCCAACGCTTCGCGCGGATACGGCGGATCGGGCAGGCCAATCGGCAGCGCCAGCCGCTTCTCGGCAATCGCGCGTTCCTCCGCGGGGTCGAGCTTGAATTCGAACTCCTCTTCGAACGTCGACGGCACCGCCTTGCCCTGGAATGTCGCAGGTTGAAACACCCAATCGCGCAGACTGTGTTGGCGGACGACATCATTGAGCATCACGCTGCTGCCCGTCCCGCTGATGGCGACATCGGTGACGTGCCCCGTTTCATCGATCGAGAACTTGATCCGCACCACGCCTTCGATGCGGTTGAGGTGCGCCACTAGCGGATACGACACCGGCGCCCGGGTGAGGATTTTAGCCGGTTGAAAAGTGTCCGCCGCGGGGGACGGATCTTGTCCATGAGCCAGGGAGAGACCGAGCAGAAGAGCCAAACAGGAGAGGAATCGAAGCATGGGATTTACCCGCCACCTTACGAGCGGCGCGGGAGGTTTGTCGAAGGAGAAAACCCGACCCCGTTAGACTCCCGCCCGCTCAAGCAACGATTTCAACACCGTCTCGGCCTCGAAGAACTCTCGCGCGATCTCCATGGCGGCGCGCGAGTGCGCCGCGTAATCCGCGTTGATCGCCCTCACCGCTTCGACCACCTCCTCCGGCGAGCGGAACGCAAATAATCCCGCTTCCCCGCCGTACATCCGGCTAAATCCCGTCTCCTGCGTGATCACTGGCCGCCCCGCCGCCAGGTAACACGCGCTGCGGTCGCTGAACCAACCCGTGTCCAGCCGCACATACTGATCCTTCGCCACCGTAAACTCCCC
Source organism: uncultured Chthoniobacterales bacterium (assembly GCA_964249195.1). Classification (GTDB taxonomy): domain Bacteria; phylum Verrucomicrobiota; class Verrucomicrobiia; order Chthoniobacterales; family SZAS-18; genus CAXUAZ01. The sequence goes on along the minus strand of CAXUAZ010000144.1, from coordinate 4,816 downwards.
CTTCGACCCCTGGATGTATTCTACGTACTGCCGGTGATCGACGCTGATCTCATCCGGCGAAACAATCTGCCATCCGCTCGCTTCAAACTGCGTCCGCAATGCCGCATCCTTGAAGCTGGTGGCCAATTCAAAATCCTCCCCCGCCGCCCTCGGACTCGGCCGGTATTTCTCAAACTCGGGCAGCTTGCTCCACAGGTAATGCTCGTTGCGCCACGCGATGTCCTTCTTCCCGCCGGTCGCGAGATTCGCGATGGAAGTAAATCGCGGACCCGCCGCCCTATCCGTGCGCCAGAAGTCGGTCACCACCGGCTGGCGCGTGGGGAGCCATTCGATCCCGTGCAGCGGCACCGGAAACTCCGTCCTCCCGATGTTTTCGCCAAACGTAAAGCGCGCAATGTGTCGCTTGAGAAATTCAATGGTCGGCGCATCGCCCAGGTCCACCTTGATTTGCTCCACCGCCGGGTCGCTCTCCACGTAGATGACGCGCTCGCTGAGCAACAGATCGTCGTTCAATTCGTGTGACCCACAGATGTTCAACATCGCATCTGCGGTCCGGTAAAGCTCACGCAATGCCGCCCGCGACTTCCCGGCCGTTTCCTCCAGCGATTTATACCGCGGGCAAAACGCCCACCGGTTTTGAAACCCAAACTCCTCGCTGAGTCTCTTCAGGGTCGCCGCCGCATACGAATAATCTTCGGTCGGCGTTTGCTGCACCGGATCGTACGGAATGCGCGAGGTGTCTTCTATATAGTAGACCTCATGCCCCAGCCGCTGCAGCCCAACGATGTAATGCAGGTGCTGCCAGACAACCCCGGCGATGGGGCAGTTGGCCATGAACCCGAGGACGGCGATTTTCTTTTTCATGTTAAGGCAGCCGGCGCAAAATTCCCCGCGCGGTAAAGCTTCGCATACACCCCGTCGCGCGCCAGCAGCTCCGCGCCGCTGCCGACTTCGGCCACCCCGCCGTTTGCCAGCACGACGATTTGATCCAGATGATGCACCGTCGCCAGCCGGTGCGTGATGATGAGCGTCGTCCGCCCGCGCATGAGTTCCTCCAGCGTATCCATGATCGCCCGTTCCGTCGCCGGGTCGAGCGCGCTGGTCGGCTCATCGAGCAACAGGATTGGAGAATCCTTCAAGAACGCCCGCGCAATTCCGATCCGCTGCCGCTGCCCCACGCTGAGACGCCCGCCCCGCTCGCCTACCGGACTCTCGTACCCGCCCGGCATCTGGCGAATAAAATCATCCGCCTGCGCGCGCACCGCCGCCGCGACGATCTCCTCCTGCGGCGCATCGGGCCGCCCGTAGGCGATGTTCTCGCGCACCGTCGTCGAAAACAGCAGCGTATCCTGCAACACCAGGCTGATCTGCGCGCGCAACGACTTCTTCGTCAACGAACGCAAATCCTGCCCGTCGAGCAATACCCGCCCCTCCGTTGGGTCATAGAACCGCGGCGCCAGGCTCAGCAGCGTGCTCTTCCCCGCCCCCGTCCCGCCGCCGAACGCCACGCTGCTCCCGGGCCGAATCTCCAGGTTGACCCCTTTCAGGATCTGCCGGTCCGGCGTGTAACCGAAGGCCACGTTCTCAAACCGGAACGCCCCTTCCGTGGACGTAATCGGCCTGGCCTCCGGCGCGTCGCTGACTTCATCGTCGCTGTCGAGTACCTCGAAGCACCGCGCCGCGCCCGCCGCCGCGCCTTCCAGCGCCCACGCCGTCTGGCTCAGCGATTCAATCGGCGCATACAGCATCGCCAGATAACTCAGGAAGACCGTCAACGCGCCGAGCGACAACTCGCCATGGAGCACGTGCAATGACCCCACATAGGTCAACGCCGCCACGCCCAGAGCCATCAATGTATTGATGACGAGCGCGCTCGCCACGTTCGTCATCGTGAGCCGCAGATTGGCCGCGAGGCTCTCTTGCGCCTGATCGCGAAACTGCCGCACGGTGTACTCCTCCTGCCCGAACGCATGGACCACCTTGATGGAGCTGAGCCCCTCCTGCGCCAGCGCGAGCATGGCGCTGTCCTTCTCTTGAATGCTCGTCGATTGCTCGCGGATGCGCGTTGAATAATGCCGGATCGCCCACACCACCGCCGGCACGATCGCGACAGAGATCAGCGTCAACTGCCCATCCATGCGCCCCATGATGATCAGGATGCCCACGAGCGTGATCCCCGAGCCCACGATGTTGGTAAACCCCTTGTTGAAAATGGTCTGGACGGACTGCGAATCGTACGCCACGCGGAAGCTCGAATCGCTGCTGCGCCGGCTGTCATGGAATTTGAGCGGCAGCCCTTGAAGGGTGGCAAAAAGATCCGTGCGTAATTTGAGCAGCGCCTGCAGGCCCACGTTGACGAAGAGGTAATTGCTGGCCAGCCCCAGCAGCCCCGCGCCGAGCGTGATGAGCACAAGCGTCGCGCAAAGCCCGAGCAACAACTCCGCCGGGCTGTGCGCGCCAAGCCAGCCCTGCAGGCGCCCGGCGTGCCGGCCGCCGGGCAGCACCTCGTCCACGATCACCCCAAACGGCCACGGCTTGAGCAGGCTCAGACCGATGGTCAGCAGTGAGATGGCGAGCGCGAGCAGCGTCGGCCGCAGGAAGGGCCGATAGTAAACGAGGACGCGTCGGTAGATGGACATGCGGCGGGAACGGCAGTTTAGCCAATAGACGCGGCTCGGCCCGCCTTTATTTAGTTTTCCCCCGCCGGATGCAACTTCCTTTGCGTGCGCCGACGTCCAGCGCAATGTAACCCTAAGATCGGCCACACGATCAACTCGCGGGGGAAGGGTCTTGGTTGACGGCGCGATTTCGCGAAGGGCGAGGAAGATCGCGTGGCCGAATTGAATGTTACCCTGCATTAGGGAAGGCTGATCATGTTTGGCACTATGATCACGGCGAGTCCTGCGACCCTTCGGTCCACTGCTCGCGCTTTGTCCAGTAAGCACACCGTCAAACCTGGCAGCGCGCGAGGTCAGCGATGACCCGCTTACGCTACCCGAGCCGCGGCGGATGCAAAATTTTGCTTTTTCTGGGAATCTGCCCCGGTATTCTCCATCAATTCGTTTTGGGAAAGTAGATATTTAGATGTCCGCGGGCCGGGATGACTGAGCGTGCGGATATCAACCATGCCTGGCCTTCCCCCTTTCCAGAGCACGAGAAAATTTCCAAAAACCGGCGTCTGCCTCCCATAAAAACTCGATGAAAACAATCTTCTCCCTTGGCCTTGTCGCATTGTTCAGCGCCGCCAGCGCTTTCGCCGATCAGCAGCTCTCGACCAATATCAATGTGACCGCCAGCTATGGAGATTCGGTCTTCTTTCAGGGTCCGAGCCAGACCTACAATCATAGCCAGACTGCTCCACCGGGGACCTCGCTCAGCGATAGCGGCTCAAGCTCGGAAGCCCCGTACGGCAGCGGCGACGGCTCCGTGAACCTGTACTACGGCTCCTGCGGCATGACGGCCTCCGGCGCCGCGCTGACCTCCTCGCACGACGGAGAATTGGGCAGCGGGGGCGGCACCCTGAGCGCGCAGTGGATTAGCCAGATCACCATCAACAGCCCTGGCATGGACGGGCAACCAGCAACGATCCGCCTGACCTACCACGCCAGCGGCGCCGTTTCCGGGACAAGCTCCAGTTATTATGCGAACTCCACCGCAAGTTATAGCTACTCCGCAGGCGACTCGGGCGGCGCGAGCGGGATTAGCTTTTCGGGCAGTTGGGACGCCCAAAGCCAGGCATGGGGCGGGAATGGATCGCCCAATCGCACGTTTACGTTGGAGACCCCGTGCACGGTTGGCCAACCGTGCGAGATCGTGCATAACGTCTCATGGAGCGTCACGGCCGGAACGGGCGAACCCGACTTCGGCGATCCGCAAGACGGAAGCGCGCAGGCAAGTGGCAACCTCAACTTCAGCGGCGGCTCCTACGTGGTGCTGGACCCGGACGGAAACTTGCTCGACTACACGGCCAATTCCCCCTCGGGTTCCGCGCAGGCCGTGACGTATCCCGTGGGCACGTCGTTCGGCACGTTCGTCCTCACCAATCAGGCGCCCGACCGGCTCGGCACGACGGTGCAGTTGCTCGATGGCACGGCCTCCGCCCCCACGCAGGTGGCCGCCGCCTTTGTCGCCCCGCCGGTCACTTCCGCGATCAAGGCAGTCAGCGACGCGCTTGAATTGACCGGCACCGCCGGGATGAAAACCGTCGTGCAGATGAACTACAATCCGAGTGTTGTGGCCGCGGCGGGTTTGGTCGAGGGCTCGTTGCGGCTGGCCTGGCACGCGCCGCTGCTCGATCGCTTTATTCCCGCCGTTTTCGGCAACTCCGGCGCGGTGGCTTCGCTATTCAAGCTGGGCGCCTACAATCCGGCCACCGACTTCCAGCTTGGCAAACAGGGGTTGGACACCGTCAACCACAAGGTCTGGGCGGTGGTCGATCACAACAGTGAGTTCGTCGTCACAGCGCCGCAGACCTTCGTGGCGGTGCGCTCCATCACGAGGCCGGCGGCGAACACCGTGAGCCTAAGCGGTTACGGTCAGGCCAGCGCGTCCAACCGCATCGAGACGTCGACGGACCTGCTCAACTGGACGACGCTTGCAACGGTGACCGCCGACGCCAGCGGCGCCTTCAGTTACAACGACACGGCCGCGACCGGCTCACGGAAGTTCTACCGCATCGCTTACCCGTGAACGGGTGCGCCCTGTTGCGGCCAAAGCTGCATGACCTCTTTTGACAAGAAGGAGGCTTGGCTCGCCGGAGGATCCAGTTGTAGCGGCGGTCTATGCAAGCTGTCGGAGTTAGAGAATTCGTGATCAA
>CAXUAZ010000143.1:9138-10474 GCA_964249195.1 uncultured Chthoniobacterales bacterium | reverse complement strand
GCGGGATGTCCAGCCATGGGGGCATCCTGGGGTTGGTGATTTTCACCTTCGTTTACGCGCGCAGGCGCCGGATTTCGTGGCCGGCGCTAGGGGATAATCTCGTGGTCGTCGCGCCGATCGGGTTGTTCTTTGGGCGGTGCGCCAATTTCGTCAACGGAGAACTCTGGGGCCGCCCGACGACCGTCCCGTGGGCGATGCAGTTCCCGCGCGAGATCGAGTTTAAGTCGCCCGAGACGGCGCGGCTCGTCGCGGATGGGTACGCGCACGATCCGGTGGCGCTGGCGGCCTTGGGCCGGCTGCTCCCGCCGCGGCACCCGTCGCAGATTTACGAGGCGTTGCTCGAGGGGGTGCTCTTGTTTGTTTCGTTGTGGCTCGTGCGCACGAGGACCAAGGCGCCGGTGGGCATGTTGACCGGCTTGTTCTTTCTGATCTACGCGGGCGTGCGGATCCTGGGCGAAGAGTTCCGCGAGCCGGATGTTGGGATTGCGTTCACGCTGGGTTTTACGCGCGGGCAGTTCCTGTCGCTGTTTATGATCGCGATCGGGGCGGCGTTTGTGGTGTACGCGCTGCTTACGAAGAAACCCACGCCCGCGCCCGGTGAAACCGTTTAGCGCGGTGTTGCTGGCGGGCGGCCAGTCGACCCGGATGGGGCGCGACAAGGCACTCCTGCCGCTGGCAAATGGCCAACTCCTGTGGCAACGCCAGCTCGGCGTGCTCGAGCAGTTCGGGGCCGCCGAGATTTTGCTGTCTGGTTCGCGGCGCGAGGGGATGCCGGATCACCTGCGGAGCGTGGAGGATGCGCGGCCGGGGCTTGGACCGCTCGCGGGCCTCGTGGCCGCGCTGGAGCAAATCTCGACCGCGCGGCTGGTGGCGCTGGCGATCGATCTGCCGGAGATGAACCCGGAGTACCTTTTGCAGTTCGATGGAGGCGCCGTGCCTTCGATCCGCGGGCGACTGGAGCCGTTGGCCGCGGTTTACCCGGTCGAGTGCCTTCCGCTCGCTCGCGAACGGCTCGCTTCGCCGGATCGTTCGCTCCAATCCTTCGTGCGCGCCGCGGAGGCAGTCGGGTTCCTGCGGATCGTGGACGTCGCGCCGGAAGACGAACGACTCTTCGTGAACTGGAACCGGCCTTCCGACCTCCCTCAGAGCTTCCATCGGCCGGCCTGATTGGCCTCCAGCGGCGGCTCGGGGCGCAACCGGGCGACCGCCAAGGCGGCGCGGCTCGCCAACGCGGTCGCGGACGCCTTCGTCGTCGACAAGCTGGATTCGCGCTTCGAAGCGGCCAAACGCGCCTCCGCCTGGCTCGCGGATCGGCTCACCGACCTGAAGCAACGAC
>CAXUAZ010000143.1:0-9128 GCA_964249195.1 uncultured Chthoniobacterales bacterium | reverse complement strand
CCAGCGGCGGCTCGGGGCGCAACCGGGCGACCGCCAAGGCGGCGCGGCTCGCGCCGGCCGGGATGCAATCGAAGATCAACTCGGCCGGGTTTTGCCAAAGCAACTCCGGCTCCCGCGTCGAACCGCAGCAGTAGATAAAGAACCGCCCGAGCCCCTCGATCAGCGCCGCGCTTTCCGTTATCCGGATGGCGGGAGAATTTTTATCCGCGGTAAGGCTGACGTCGGTGGCTTCATTGCGAAAACCAGAGCCGTTAATGAGAACCGTGCCGCGGCAACGGTGCAACGGGATGACCACCCGCGCGTCCGCCTGCGGCATGACGTACACGGCGGCATCGAGCGTCCAACGAAACGTGGCGCGCGCTGCCGCGGACACGTGCGGATTGCGGTAAACGCTCAAATCCGCCTCCAGGATATCGAAAGAAGGCAGCTCCTGCAACGGGCTGAGCATCTGGACCAGCTCCAGCCGCCGCGCCGATCGCACCGCGCCATCGAACCACGGCGTCTCCAAGGCTCCCCCCGCCCCGCGGACCACAAACGGCGCCCGGCCCGTCTCCACCCGCAACGCCACAACCCCGCGCCGAGGCTTGTCGCTGACGGGCACCTGCATCGCCTCCATTCGCGGCGCGATGCCGTCGAACTGCTCGGATAACTTTGCGATCCAACCGTCCGCTGGCGCGAGATCGGCGCCGCGGACGGAGGAAGAGTCTAGCCCGATCACCCACAGCACGTCCCGGCCTCGCGCCGCATTGGCGCACGCGGCGAGCCGCCGGGCGATGCTTGCCGACGGTCGCGGCCACGTGCGGAAGCAGCCGGTCAGTCCCGGGTCGGCCAGCGCGTCGCCCTTTCTCACGCTTTCCACCAGGCCGAGGACGGAAGCTTCCAGCGCGTGCAGCGGTTTCATTGCCACCGTTGGTAGCAGCCTCCCTGCCGCGGATCGTCCGCGATCGATCGCTCCCGGTGAAGATCGGGCGGGAAACCTGGGTGGTCGCTTCCCCGGTTGTTCGATCTGCGGCCATCGCGTATCCTTTGCCGCACATGATTTTCACGCCCCGCCAGTCCTCCCGGTTTGGGAACGTCTGGCCGTGGCTCGCCGCGCTCGGCAGCGGCGCTCTCCTGACGGCTTGTTTCGCGCCGTGGAATCAGGCGTGGCTTTGCTGGTTCGCGTTGACCCCGCTGGCGGCCGCGATCTGGTTCCCAACGGCCGCGCCGGCGCCGCGAATCTTCCGCTCTTTCGGGCTCGGGTACGTCGCGGGGTTGGTGTTTTTCTGGGGCGCGTTTTATTGGCTCATGGAGGTGACGGGCATCGGCTGGTTCATCCTTGCGTTCTACATGGCGCTCTACCCGGCGGTGTGGGGCGCGTTCCTGGGCTCAACGGCCAACGCCGGGCGCTCCGGCGCACTCGACCGCTACCTGCGCTCGCGTTGGAACCTCTGGTTTGCCTTCCTCGGCGCCGCCGCCTGGACCGGCCTCGAATGGGTGCGCGGCTGGATGTTCACCGGCTTCGGCTGGAACACGCTCGGCTCCTCAATGCACGCCAGCCTGCCGTTCATCCAGGCGGCCGAGTGGACGGGCGTGGGCGGGCTGACCTTCCTCGCCGTGTTCGTCAACCTGATCGCCGTGTCGACCGTGGGCCGGTTTGCGCTCGAAGTGCGCGCGCACCGGATCCGGCCGCACTTCGATTTCACGCTCACCGTCTCGGTCATGCTCGCGGTGTTCGCCTACGGGTTTCACGTCCTGCGGAAAGGGACCGGCCCGACCTTCCCGCTGCGCGTGGCCGCCGTGCAGCCGAACATCCCGCAACTCCAGAAGTGGGACCCGGAGTACGAGGCGCGCATCTTCCAGACCTACGATCGGCTCACGAAGACCGCCATCGCCCTGCGCCCGCAACTCCTCCTCTGGCCGGAGGCCGCCACCCCGCGCGGAGTTTATGCGGACGAGGAAAATTTTCGTTTTGTGAAAACCATCGCGGCGCAGGAAGCGTGCAATTTCCTCTTCGGCACGCTCGATTACGACTTCGGCGCGGCCGGTCAGGCCATCAACGCGTACAACTCCGCCGTGCTGATTCCCGCCGCCGGCGAATGGAGCACGTACCGCAAGATTCACCTGGTGCCCTTCGGCGAGTTTGTCCCGTTCCGGCACAGTTTTCCGCTGTTCGCCTGGATCGTCGGCGAACAGGTGCCGGCGGATTTTGCCTCGGGGCCGGGGCCGGTCGTTTTCCAGGCGGTGGGACCGGACGTGCGGATCGCGCCGTTGATCTGCTTTGAAGACACGGTGGGCCGGGTGGCGCGGGAACCCGTCCGCCGGGGCGCGCAGCTTCTCGTCAATATCACCAACGACGGCTGGTTCGGGCACTCGGCGGCTTGCGAGCAGCAACTGGCGGAGTCCGTCTTTCGCGCGGTGGAAAACCGCCGGCCGCTGGTCCGCTGCGCCAATACGGGCGTGACGGCGTTCATCAACGCGCAGGGGCGGATCGAACGCGTGTTGCGCGCGGAGAACGGCACGCCGTTTACCGCCGGCGTGCTGGCGGGCGAGACGCACGTCCCGCTTCACCCGGAGCTGACCTTCTACACGCGCAACGGCGAGGTGTTCTCGGTCGCCTGCGCGCTGGCCGCGCTGGCGGCAGCGGCGATCCCGGCGTTGCGTCGGCGGTTGTGGAAGGGAGGCGTCTGATGGCAGTTGCTGAGCGCGCACTGGTGGTGTCGCTGCACGACGTCAGTCCGCGCACCCGCCCGGCGTTTGAACAAATCCTGCGCGAGCTGGGCGCGCTGGGCGTTGACCGCTGCTCGCTGCTTGTGATCCCCGATCACCATTGCGCGGGCAATTTCCGGGATGATCCTGGGTTCTGCCGCTGGCTTGAACGCCTCGCCGCGGCTGGGCACGAGCTCGTGGCGCACGGGTATTATCACCGAAGGCCGCGCCGGTCCGCTGAGTCGGCGTGGGATCGGTGGATCACGCGCGTTTACACGGCCGGCGAAGGAGAATTCTACGACCTGCCCGAGGCGGCGGCGGCCGAGTTGCTCGACCGGGCGCGGGCCGATTTCGCCACTCTCGACGCCCCGGCCCCGCGCGGCTTCATCGCTCCGGCGTGGCTGCTTGGGCCCGAGGCCGAGCGCGCGGTGCGCAAGGCAGGATTCCAATACACGACCCGCTTGCGGGCAGTGGACGACTTTGCGGCGGGCGACCGCATTCATTCCCAATCGCTCGTCTACAGTTGCCGCAACGCCTGGCGCCGCGCCGCGAGCCTGGCTTGGAATGGGTCGCTCGCCCGGCGGCTGCGCGAGGCGCCCCTGGCCCGGCTCAGTTTACACCCGCCCGACCGGGAACACCCGGCGATCTGGAGTCAGGCGCTCCGCATCGCGCGCAATGCCCTTTCGGATCGGACGCCCCTCACCTACGCTGATTTCCTCCGGCGCCGCCCCGCATGAAAGTCGATCTCCACCTCCACTCGCGCTACAGCGACCGCTCGGCGGATTGGCTGTTTCGCCGCTTCAATTTTCCCGACAGTTACTCGGAACCCCGCGAGCTCTACACGCATCTGCGCGCGCGCGGGATGGGCCTCGTCACCCTGACCGATCACAACCGGATCGACGGTTGCCTGGAAATCGCCGACCTGCCCGGCGTCTTCGTGAGCGAGGAGGTGACGACCTATTTCCCGGCCGACCGTTGCAAAGTCCACCTCCTCGTCTGGAATCTGACCGAGGCGCAGCATCGCGACATCGGTCAGGCGCGCGAAAACATCTTCGAGTTGCAAGCCTATCTCGCGGCCGAGGGCGTCGCGCACGCGGTCGCGCACCCGCTTTACAGCCCAGATGAAAAATTGACGGCCTCGCACTTCGAACGGTTGATCCTGCTCTTCAAGCATTTCGAAGGTCTCAACGGCTGGCGCGATGCGCTGCTCAGCGACGTAGCCACCCATCTCCTTGCGAACCTTACCCCGGCGCGGGTAGAGGCCATGACGGAGCGGCACGGCCTCGCTGCGACGCACCCGGAGCCATGGAAAAAAATCCTCACCGCCGGCAGCGACGACCACAGCAATCTTTTCGCGGGCGATGCCTGGACGGAGGCCGCGGACGTTCATACGCCCGCGGAGTTTCTGGGTTGCGTGCAATCGGGCGCGATCCGCGTCCACGGCGTGGGCGGCACGCCGCTCGCGCTTTCGCACGGGTTGTACAAGACGGCGTATGCATTTGCCAAAGACACGTTCATGACCGGCAAGGGTCAGACGCCGGAGCTGCTGGAGAAAATGTTTTCGCGTTTCATGGAGGGTGAAAACCCGACGGTTTTTACGTTCGTCGAGAAGATGCAATTTTTGGCCCAGGGCATCTTGAGCGGATCCATTTTCGAACTGGCGAAGCCCTCTAACGCCTCGCTTTGGCGCGAACTCGCCGGTTATTTTTCGCAACCGGCGGTCAAGGCCGCGTTGGCGAAGCAAACCGCCGGAGTGGCCGAGCCGGAGCGGCGCGCGTTCCTCATCGCGAACCTCTTTGCCAATCAACTCGCGTTCCGCTTTTTCACGAAGTTTGTGCGGCAATTATCCGGCGGCAACATGATCGAAGGGCTCCAGGCCATCAGCGCCATCGCGCCGTTGGGCATTTTGTTGAGCCCGTATATTTACGCCTTCAAGAGCCAGGCGCCGGACCGCCGCCGCCTGCGTCTGGTGAGCGCACAGATCTCCGATGAAATGCCGCCGGCGCTGCGCAACGATAAACGCGCCTGGTTTACCGATACGCTCGAAGACGTCAACGGCGTCGCCACGACCATCCAGAAGATGACCGCCGCCGGCGTTGCGCTCGGGTACAACATGACGGTCGTCACCTCACGCACGAACATCGACATCGGCGGCATCCCACTCAAAAATTTCCCGCCGATCGGCGAATTTGAAATCCCCGAATACGAACTCCAGAAGCTGACCTTCCCGCCCATGCTGGAGATGATCGATTACATCCAGCGCGAGCGTTTTACGGAACTAGTTATCAGCACGCCGGGGCCGATTGGCATCACCGCGCTGTTGGCGGCGAAGATGCTGCATCTGCGCGCGGTCGGCATTTATCATACCGACTTTCCGCAATACGTGCAGATCCTCACCGACGACCACTTCATGGAGTCGCTCACGTGGCGCTACATGCATTGGTTCTATAACCAACTGGATCTGATTTATGTTAACTCCGAGCAATATCGCACGAGCTGGATCGAGCGCGGAATCGACGGCGCAAAGATCAAGATCCTGCCGCGCGGGCTCGACACGAGTCTCTTTCATCCGTCCAAGCGGCAGGCCGGCTTCTGGATCAAACGCGGCGCGAAGAAGGAAGAGTTGATTCTATTATACGTGGGCCGCGTGTCGGTGGAGAAAAACCTCGACGTGTTCGCGACCGCCCATGACCGGGTCAGGGCCGCGGGACTCAAGGTGCGCGCCGCAATCGTGGGCAGCGGTGTCTATGTGAAGGCGATGCAGCGGATGCTGCCCGACGCCATCTTCACCGGATCACTTTCCGGGGAAGAACTTGCCGGCGCCTTTGCCTCGGCGGACATCTTCGTTTTCCCGAGCATCTCGGATACCTTTGGCAACGTGGTCATCGAGTCGCAGGCGAGCGGGTTGCCGGTGATCGTCTCCGACCAGAAAGGGCCGCAGGAGTTGGTTGAAAACGGCGTCACCGGAGTGATCACCCGCGGCCTCGACGACGCGGATTTGGCCGCGGCCATCGAGCGGCTGGCGCGCGATCCGGTCGAGCGGGCGCGCATCGGGGAAGCGGCCCGCCGCGGCGTGGAGACACGCAACTGGTCGGCGGCGTTCGAGAAATTCTGGCGGATGTCGGAGCAATAGCATCTGACCCGACCCGTTCAAATCTGGCCTAGAAATTCGATCACCCGCCGTTCCAGCCAACCACCGCCGAGCCGGTCCCAGAAGCCGACATGCCCGCCGTGCGCGGGCGTTTCCAAAGAAAAGAACGCACTTCCTCCCGCTTCTTCTAACGGAAAACACGAGAACGGCAAAAACGGATCGTCATGCGCGTTAAGCAGGAGTGTTGGCAACGCAATCCGCGGCAGGAACTGTCGTGAACTGGATTGCGCCCAGTAATCCGCCGCATCGCGAAAACCGTGTAGCGGCGCCGTGTAGCGATCGTCAAATTCCTGGAAGGTCGCAACCGTCTCGAGATCGTATAGATTGAACTGCTCGGGAAAGTTTACCGCCTTGGCGCGAACCTTCGCCACCAGCGTTTTGATAAAGCGCCGCAGGTAGATTCGGTTTAGCAATCGGCTGTCCAACTCTTTCGCGCTCGCGGCGAGATCCACCGGCGCGGAGATGGCGATGCCCGCCCGCACGGCCGGATGCGGCGGCGCTTCCCCGAGATATTTCAGCGTGACGTTCCCGCCGAGGCTGATCCCGATCAACGCCACCGTTGCATAACGATCCGCCGCAAGCTCAACGACTGCGCGGAGGTCGCCCGTCTCTCCGCTATGGTAGAACCGCGCGAGGCGATTGGTTTCCCTCCCGCACCCGCGAAAATTCCACGCCAGCGCATCCCAACCCGCCTCCCGCAGAGCGCCGGCCAATCGTTGAATGTAAGCCGCCTCGGCGTTCCCTTCGAGGCCATGCGAGAGGATCGCGACCCGTTTGTGCCCGGAGCGCATCCAAGCCAGGTCGAGGAAGTCCATGTCGGGGAGTTCGAGACGCTCCGGCTGCCACTGCCGCCAGACGCTTGCCCGCCAAATAACCGGCAGAACAGTTTGCAAGTGTCCGTTGCGCAGCCAACGAGGAGGATCAAAGGTCGACTGGATGATCGGCATCAATTCTGATTGGTGAGCAACAGAAGGCCTCACGCAAAGAACGCAAAGCCGCAAAGGGGGAAGAAGAAAAATCCGGAAACGGTGATAATGGGTCTCTCTGCCTTCTGCCTTCTGCCTTCTGCCTTCTGCCTTCTGCCTTCTGCGACCTTTGCGCGAGGCCCTTCTGCCGCATCAAGTTTTCTCGATCATCGCGTAAGCATTGTGATTATGGATCGATTCGAAATTCTCCGCCTCGATCCGATACCACGTAATGTCAGAATGCGCGTTCGACTTGGCCGCGATGTTCCGCACAAGATCCTCCACAAACACCGGATTCGCATACGCCCGCTCCGTCACCTCCTTCTCGTCCGGTCGCTTCAGTAAACTATAGAGTTCACTGCTCGCGCAGCTCTCCACGAGCCGGATCAGCTCCTCGATCCAGATCGGCTTCAAAAACCGCACCGAGTACGTCACCTGTCCCCGCTGATTATGCGCGCCCGCGGCGCTGATCGCCTTGGAACACGGGCACAACGTCGTCACAGGCACGAGCACCGTCATCATGAAATCGCCGCCCGCATCATCCGCCGTTGCCTCGAAACGCACCGTGTAATCCATTAACCCCGCAGCGCCCGTCACCGGCGCATGTTTCTCCAGGAAGAACGGAAACTCGAAATGCACGTGCGCCCGCTGCGCCTCCAGCCGTGTGCGCAGTGCACGCAAAATCTGCCGGATGCCGTCGACGTGCAGCACTGGCCCGTGCGCATTGAGCGCCTCGATGAAGCGGCTCATGTGCGTCCCTTTGTAATGATGCGGCAAATCGACCGTCAACGCGACGGTCGCGATGGTGCTCTGCAAATCCCGCGCCTTGTCCCGCACCTGAATCGGGTACCGCAGGCTCTTGACCCCCACCCGATCAATCGCCAGCCTCCGGAAATCCGGCTCGCTCTGCGTGTCCTTGAGTTCTGCGATCGGTTCAACAGCCATGGGAGAAAAGAAAAGGGCCGGAGCGTTCGACTCCGGCCCAGCTCAAATTCTAAGCGGAGGAGCCAGCGCTCCCCGACTCACTTCATCAGCAACACGGAGCGGCTGCGCTTGATCTCGCGCGTGATCTTGCGATGCAGGAACGCCGACATGCCGGTCACGCGCCGGGGCAGGATCTTGCCGCTCTCGGTGACGAACTTGCGGAGCAAATCGGGGTTCTTATAATCAATCGCTTCCGGAGCGATGTCGACGCGGCGCCGGGGCATGATCCGGTTGGCGCGGCGAAAATTGGAACGGCGTTGGTCAGTCTTGGGCAGCATGGCGGTCGGGGTTTGTTAAATTAACGGGTCTCCCGATGAAGCGTGTGTTTCTTCATGTTGGGATTGTACTTCTTCTTTTCGAGCCGGCCAGGGGTGTTGGGGCTCTTTTTGTTGCGGGTGGAAACGTAGCGCGAAACCACGGCCCCGGCGGCCTTCGCCTCCGTGCACTCCAAGGTAATAATATCTCTGGCCATGACTTAATCCTGTTTTTCAGATGTAAACTCTTCCTCTTCGTTATCCTCTTTTTCGTCATCCGTCAATCCGAACAACGAGGTAACCGACTGCCGCACGCGCTGCGCCTTGTTCTGCCGCTCGATCTGCGACTGGCATTCCACGGTGAACCGGGTGAACGGAATCGCCTCAAGCCGCTCGTGATTGATCGGCTTGCCGGACATCTCGCAAGTGCCGTACGTGCCGGCGTCGATGCGCTTGAGCGCCTCGTCGATCTCGTAAAGGGCGTCTTGTTCCTGCGAAAGGAGGTTCAAGGCAAAATCGCGGTCGTAGGCATCGCTGCCGGCATCGGCTTGGTGCATGCCGAAGGCACTGGCCTCGCTGCCCTCCGCGCGGGACCGCAGATTATCCTGCGCGACGCTGCCCATGGAGTCGAGCATCAGGTCCCGCAAGGTCAGCAGCCGCTTCTTTTGCGTCAGCATGAAGGGAGACAGTTTTGCGTCCGCTTCCTGAGCCGATTTTTGGGAACCGAGCAGGTAGTCGCTGGCGCCGGCGGTCAGATCCTTGGTGCTAGCCGGGGGCGCCGTCTCGCCCTTCCTGGCGGGCGCTTTGGCTTTTGCGGCCGGGGCGGGTTTCTCAGCGGATTTTGCGGCCGGCTTCGAAGCCGGGGTCGTTGGCTTGGATTTAGGGGCTGGCTTGGAGGTGGGCATAGGGCTCTGGGGAGGCGAAAGGCGTCTTTAGTACTGGCAAGTGCCCTGCCGCGCAAGGGCTCCGACCGATTTTTGTTTCGATTGCGTTTAAACCGTCTGGCGGGCGCCTGGCGGTCTACAAATACGCACGCGACCCGCTGGCAGGCCGGGTTCAAATTCGATGCGGCGTCGGGCTTTAGCG
>CAXUAZ010000142.1:0-10588 GCA_964249195.1 uncultured Chthoniobacterales bacterium | reverse complement strand
GACGGCGGCAGTATGCGCGCTGGGCAGCGTGGCGCTCTCGTACCGGCGGGGCGAGGGGAATGCGGCGGCCTTCGCGGCGCGGGTGCGGGGCCTCGTGGGCGAGCAGGCCGGCGAATTGGTCGCGATGCGCACCGGCAAGGGAGATCTGGCCGACGACGAGACGATGCTCGTCGCCCTGCGGCGCCTCGACTTCCTGCGCCCGCTCGAGACCATGCAACGCGTGAGCCTGGGGGGGACGCGCTGGCTCGTCATGCGCGAGGACGTTTACAACCAGACGCGCGGGATGATCGAGCCCTTCGGCCCATGGCGCCGGACGCTCGTTTCGGGCGGCGCGCCCAATTACATTCTGCTGCAACGCTAGAGCAACTTTCGCTTGCGGCGGCGGACTAAAAAATTGAAGGTGCAATTTGTCAGGCCACTCACCCTAATGAATCGACTTCGCGGCAAGTTAGTTTGCTGTCAGTGCATCGCGTTAGCGCTGGTGATTTTTGCGCGGGTTTCTCCGGCGCAGGAGCCGCCTCCCGTCGAGGACCCCAATGTCGCCATCTTCAAGGCCGGGCTCGCCGCGTTTGAAAAGGCGGACTACGACAACGCCATTAAAAACCTCACCACGGTCATCAGCAACGTGGGCAAAGCGACGCCCGTGCTCGAGGCCGCCTATTTCGACGTCGCCGTCGCCAATTACAATCTGCAGCGCTACCAGGAGGCGGCGACCGCCTTCACGAATTACCGCGACAAGTACCCCAAGGGTTCGCGCGTGCTCGACGCCACCCTGTCGTTGGCGAACGCCTATATTGGACTCAAGAATTACGACAAGGCGCTCGTCGAACTCCAGAAGATCGAGACCATCCCGGCGCAGCGTGAACAAGTGTTATTCCTGCGCGCTTCGATCCTCATCGAGCAAAAGAAAAACGGCGATGCGATCAAGCCGTTGGAGGCTCTTACCGCCGACGGGTTGAAGTCAGCGATCCAGGTGCGCGGCGCGCTGCTCTTGACTTCGCTCTACGTGGAACGCTCGGCGTTTGGAAAGGCCAACGCGATGATCGCCGCGATCCAGCGCAACCTGGCGCTCGTGGACAATATCCTGCGCTTCAACGGGCTCATCATCGAGCTGGGCGACAAGCTGCTCTCGCGGGATTGTTACCCGCAGGCGCTGGCGCTCTACCATCTGGCGCGCTCGCGCAACGAGGTCATTCAATACCAGGAGCAGCGCATCGCGACCAACGAGCGCCAGGTCGAGGAGAACAAGGCCAAATTTCGGTTGTCGAAGGACGTCGCGGATTTGTTGCCCAACCAGTTGATTTACAGCGCGCTGGTCGACGGCAAAAAGGCGCTCGAGGAGATGAAGACGGCGCCCAATTTCGAGCCGGCGCTGCTCATCCGCATCGCGCGCGCCTACCAGCAGAACGATCGGCCGCAGGAGGCGTCGCTGGTTTATCAACAGATCGTCGACAAGTACCCGGGGTCGACCGCCGAACGCGAACCGGCGCTCTTCGGGTTGATCGCAACGCTCGCGGACAGTTCCAGGCAGAAACGCGCGCTGGAGGCGTGTGCGAATTATCTTAAAACGTTCCCGTCGGGGCCGAACGCCGCGGCGGTGGCTTATCTGCGCGGCGCGATGGCGCTCGACTCCGGGGATTTTGCGCAGGCGGTGTCTTATTTCGGCAGCGCGGTCAATGATCAGCCCACGGGGGCGTACGCCGACCGGATGAGTTTTCTGACCGGCAACGCGCACTTCCTCGCGGGCGATTCGAAAGCGGCGCTCGCGTCTTATCAGCAATACCTCAAAAAGTTTCCGGCGGGCGATTATGCCGAGGAAGCCGAGTATCGGGTCGGGCTGTGCCAGATGTTCGCCGACCAGTACGAGGACGCGCAGAAGAATTTCCTCGAATACATGCGCAAGCATCCGCAGGGCGAGTTCGCGCCCGACGTCCAGTACCGGCTGGCGGTGATTAAATACGCGGCGAAGGAATTCGATGCCGCGATCGCCGATTGCCAGGCCTGGCTCAAGCAATACCCCACCGCCCGTCCGACGGCCGAGGTTTATGCCTTGCTCGGCGACGCGCAGGCTTCGCTCGACCAAAAGGAAGCGGCGGCTGCCTCCTACATCAGCTCCTACAAGGCGGCCCTGGAGGCGGATAACGACGAGGTGCTTAATTACTCCTTGTTCGAAGCCGGCAAGGTGTTGGGCAAGATCGGGAAATGGGAAAACGCGGCCGGGATGTTCGAGGAATTCCTCAAGGATCATCCGGATCACCCGCTGGCTCCGGCGGCGGTGGCGAACATCATCCAGGCGCGCACGAAATTGGGTCAGGTGGACCAGGCCAAGACGTTTGCGGCGAGCGCGGCCGCACGGTTCATCGCGGACCCGGGCAAGGAGGCGACCGAGAATTTGTTGACGCAACTCGCCGGGCTCGTCGCGCGGCGCCGGCAGAAGGATGTCGATCCCGCGGCCGAGCTAGACCGTTTGTTGACCTTCCCCCCGGAGGCGAACGTGCCGGATTCTCCGACCGTCAAGGCGCGCCGGTTGTTTGCGCACGCGGAGTTGATGACGTTCCTGCGCAAGCCCAAGGATCACGATGCCGCCATCTACCAGATGGCCGATCAGACCAAGCCGGGCGACTTGAGCCCGCTGTTGCTGGGGGAAGCCGGGGAGGCGCTCCTGGCGCACGACCGCGTGCTGCCGGCGCGGGAAATGTTCGAGCAAATGATCGCGCGTTATCCCAAGAGCGACGTGCTCGATTTTGCGTACGTCGGGCTGGGCGACATGGCCTTCAAAGCGGGCGATTTCGACAAGGCGCTGACGTTGTACAGCCATGCGGTGGATGACATTCCCTCGTCTTATCGCATCAAGGAGGCGACGATGGGCAAGGCGAAGACGCTGCTCGCTTTGAACCGGACGGATGAAGCGGCGAAGATGTTCGAGCAGATCGCGTCCGTCAAAGAATGGCGCGGCGAGTCCACCGCGGAGTCGCTCGTGTCCTTGGGCGACATCGCCGTCAAACGCGCCGATTTCCCGAAGGCGATCGCGTATTATCAGCGGGTTTACGTCGCCTGGCAAAAATATCCGCGCTGGGTGGCGCGCGCCTACATCGAGAGCGCGCACGCGTTTGAAAAACTAGGCAAGAATCAGGAAGCGGTGAATACGTACAAGGAAATGGTTCGCAACGAGAAGATCGCCGATACGGGCGAGGTGCAGGAGGCGCGCCAGCGTTTGGCGGAACTCGGGCAAGGATGATGAATACTCGACGACTCTCCATCATTGCCGTTGCCGCGTGGTGCGCGCTGGGGTTGAGCGCGCAGGCGCAGCTCGTTTATCTTAGAAACGGGCAGACCGCCGCGGCCAAGGGGCTGCGCCGCAACGGCGCGACGCTCTACAATACCATCGACCTCAACGGCCACGCCGGCGAGGTGGGGTATGCGATCAAGGATGTCGACCATCTCGAGTTGCCGGAGCCGCCGCAGCTCGGGCAGGCGGAGCAGTTGATCCTCAACGGCAAGCCGGCGGACGCGGTGGCTTTATTGGACCCGCTCATCAACGCCTACACCCCGCTGCGCGACATCAAGGGCGGGTATTGGGCGGCCGCCTCGTTGCTCAAAAGCGCGGCGCTGCAGGCGCTGGGCAAAAACGATGAGGCCACCGTGTTGCTCACCCTCCTGGCCGAGTACCCGCTCGATCCGCACATCGCCCTGACCGCCAAGGCGCGGCTCGCGGGCTTGCTGGCGCTGCAAGGCAAATCGCACGCGCCGCAGGCGATCACGCTGGCCGATTCCATCCTCGGCACGACCGATGACCCCAAGGTGTTGGGGGAAGTGTGGCTGGCCAAGGGGCGGGCGCTGTTTGTCATGGCTGATTACGACAACGCGCTGGATGCCTTCCTGCATCTGCCGGTGTTCTATGATGATAACCCGTCGTCGACCGCGGAGGCGTTGCTGGGCTGTGGGCGCGCGTACTTGAAGCTGCAGGACGCCAAGCGCGCGGTGCGTTCCTTCCTGTCGTTGCAGGAGCTGTATCCCACTACGCCGGAGGCGGCGGAGGCGAAGAAGGAGATCGAAAAGGGCGGCGCGTCGCTGGCGGGCTTCGTCAAGCAGGTGGAGGACGACAAGGCCCGGGCCGACCGCAAACTCAAGGAGATCAGCGATCAGCCGGAGTCGAAGACCTGAGGTTGCAGAAATTTTTAGTTTATCTATTTGCGGAGAGCGTTCATTTTGAGGATCACCTGTTTTTGCCTTTAAGCGGACCCGAAATAAAATATGAAATTACGTTGTTGCTTCGTTCTTCTTTCCCTGTTTTTCGCGGTGAGTGCGGCGTCCGCGCAAACGCCCGCCGCCGCCAAGCCGGCAGCGACGCAGACGAACCTGCTGCACAAGCTGGTCGAGGGCGGTTGGGTGATGATCCCGATCGGGATTTGTTCGCTGGCGACGCTGTATTTCATCGGCGACGGCGTGAGCCGCACCGCGCGCAAGAAGATCGCCCCGGAAGCGCACGTCGCGGCGTTGAAGGATCTGTTTCGCGCCGGCGATTACGTGGGCGCCTATAACTATTGCAAGGAACATCCCTCCCCGCTGACCAACGTGCTGCGCACGGGCATCAGCATGTCGGGCGAAGGCAAGGACGTGTCGGAAGTGGCGATGCAGGAGGAGTTGGGCAAGGAAAACAGCGAGATCCAGACGCGCATCAGCTATCTCTCGGTGATCGGGGTGTGCGCGCCGATGATCGGTCTGCTCGGCACGGTCACGGGCATGATTCGCGCGTTCAACACGCTGGGTCAGGACGGCATCGGCGATCCCGGCAAGCTGGCGGGAGCGATCGGCGAGGTCTTGATTGCGACGGCGAGCGGGCTGTTCGTGGCAATCCCGGCGTTCATCGCGTTTTATTATCTGCGCAACCGGTCGGCGTCGGCGCTGCACGCGATCCAGGATGCGATCAACAATTTGTTTCGCCGCATGCCGTGGCATTCCCTTTCCAATGCGCACATCGGCGACGATGAACTGTTTGCGGCCGAGCCCAACTGGCTCGGGTCGAACCACGATTCGGCGGCATCGTTGTAGGCGCCGGCAATAAAACGCGCGTATGGCTGGAGGCGGAGGAGGCGGGGACGGGGAACCAGAGTTCCAGATTGCCCCCATGATCGATGTGTTGCTGGTGATGTTGATCTTCTTTATGACGATCACCAGCTCGCAGGTGTTGCGGGTCGACAAGTCGATCAAGCTGCCGGTCGCGCCTAACGCCCAAAAGAAGGATGCTTCCAAGAGCGAGGCGATCGTCAATGTGCGGTGGAGTCCGGAAACGAAGAAGGCGCAGGTGTTGTTCGAGGAAAAAGCGTACGATCCGCTGGAGACGCTCACGCCGGTGTTGAAGGCGCGGCACGACAAGGATCCAAAATACCGCGTGATCATCCGCGGCGATCAGAATTTGCCGGCGGCGAACATCGGCCGGGTCATGAATATCTGCGGCGAGGCGGGCATTGCGGACATCGCGTTCTCGGCGGTCAACCGGCAGTAGGCACTTCTCCCTCCTGATGAAAAAATCTTCGAGGCGCGTGACGGTGGATGTGAATTCCGGCACGGTCGGTTTTCAGATCGCGCCGATGATCGACGTGGTGTTCGTCATCATGTTGTTCTTCATGGTGATGGCCGGGGCCGTGAAGCGGGAGAACGAGTTGAACACGACGCTGCCTGGCGATGCGGACACGTCGTCGTCCACGGATTTCGTGGATGAGCAGATCGTGTCGGTGAGCGAAGACGGCGAGGTGTCGCTCAACGACGATCCGATCGACAGCAAGACCAGCACGACGCTCCCGGAATTGACGGCGGCGCTATCGCGCTTGAAGCAATCGAGCGACAACGCGAAGTCGGTGTTGGCGCTGACGATCGCCAGCGACGAAGCGGCGAAGTACAGCCGGACGATCGACGTGTTAAACGCCTGCGCCGCGGCGAAGATCGAGAACGTGACGTTTACGGTCAGCGAGCCGGAGTAAGTGCGACGCTTTTCGGGGAGGACGCTTTCTCCTGAAGTTGGGATGGATTATCGGGCCGGCTGCGGCGCCAGCGGCTCCGAATCGGGATCACGGCTGGATTTATTCGGCATGCCGCTATCGGGGGTCAGCTTGAACGATTCTCCGAGCGCCTTGACGTCCGCCAGGCTCAGGCCGAAGGGCAGGTAAATGATGCCGTCGGAGACTGGTTTGTCGATCGCCAGCGGCGTCACGGGCCGGCCGTTCACCGTCGCGAGCAGGATGGCGCCGTGTTTTTCCAACGTCAGCGTTTGCAGGGTCAATTGACCGTGCCGATCCAACTGGAAGGCGGCGCCGTACGAGCCGTCGGCCGCCTTATACGGCGAGAAGCTGACGATGTCGCGCTCGCTGATCGAGGGCACTTTTTCCACGTAAATGGTCTTGGGCGGGTTGGTGAGCTGGACCGGGGTGGAAAAACTGCCGTCGAGTTCCGCCGTCTGCACGTGGAAACGGACAAAGATCTTCGGGTCCTGCCGATGGGCGCCGGCGAAGCCAATCGCGGCGATGAAAAGGGGGAGGGCGAGTCGCTCAAAGCGCCGGCGAAGAGGATGGGGGAGTAGGCGCATGGTTCTTTTGTGAACGGGATTGATACCATTTGCAACTTTGCTGCCGTTCTTTTAAGTGATTAGCCCCCCGTGCCTATGAGTATCTCCCGTTCCGTTCTCGCGCTTTGCGTCCTGGCTGCCTTCACTTCCTGCGCGCACCTGAACCCTTTTCACCGGGCCAAGCCCGCCCCGACCGCCGCCGCCGAAGCGGCGCCTTCCACGCCGGTTGTGGGGAGCCGGACCACGCCGGCGGGTCTCGTGCTCGAGATCAAGGCAACGCCCGACCCGTTGCGGCTGGGGGAGACGCGCCAGCTTCAGGTCACGCTCACGCTGCGCAACACCGGCAAACGCGCGGCCAACTTCAAATTCCCGAGCGGCCAGGAGATCGAGATTCTGCTGCGCGATCCGCAGACCGGCAAGGCGGTCACCTCGTGGAGCACGGACCGCACGTTCGACCCGCAGCCGCGGTTCGTGGTGGTCAACTCCAAGGAGCGCCTGGAGTTTTCCGAGCCGATCGCCACGCGGGATTTGACGGCCGGCAAGACGTATTCGCTGGAGGCATACTTCATTGGGTACGACGAGCAACTGCGCGTGAGCCGGCCGGTGATCCCGCTGCCTTAAAAGGCGATGCGCCTTTTCAGCGATTACCACATGCACCCGCAGGGTCATCGGCTGCAGCCGTACGACGCCGCGCTCCTGCAGCCGTGGGTCGACTCCGCGCGCGGGAAGGGATTGAGCGACATCGCCTTCACCGATCACGACCGCTACTGCGCGGGGGTGGATTTTGACGCGATTGACCGGCTGCGCGAGGCCAACCCGGACGTCAAGGTGCGGGCCGGCATCGAATGGGATAACGATCCGGTGACGGGCGCCGCGGGCCGGCGTTGGGTGGAGGCGAACCGGCATCGGCTCGACTTTGTATTAGGCTCCGTGCACTACCTGGATGGCGACCGGATGTTTGACAGCGCGGGCGAGGAAGGGCAGTTCGCCGAGCGCGACATCGACGAGATTTACGCCGGCTACTTCCGGCGCATCCGCGCGATGGCGGGCAGCGGGTTGATCGACTGCCTGTCGCACCTGGATTTGATCAAGATTCACGGATTCCGCTCCCGGGCGCCCATCGGTGAGTTGATCGGCGAGACGCTCGCTTTCATCAAGGAACGGGATTTGGCGATCGAGCTGTCGACGGCCGGTTGGCGCAAGACGGTAGGCGAGCAGTATCCGTCGGTGGAGGTGATCCGGCTGGCGCAAGCGGCGGGGATTCCGTTCACGACAGCGTCGGACGCGCACTCGCATGTGCAGCAGGCGGAGAACTACGACCGGCTTACGGCGCTGATGGTCGAGCTGGGGATTGACGAAGTCTGCGTGTTCGAGCGCGGACGCCGAAAGGCAATTGCCCTGGAGGGCGACGCTCCGTCGTCGCCGTAGCTTGGTTTGTGCTCGGTGCGCACCGACTGGCAATCGAATCACGGCGACGACGGAGCGTCGCCCTCCAATTTCTAAGATTCCGCCGCGTACGTGGCCACGCGCGACTTCCAGCCGGGGAGCCACCGGGCTTCGTTGCGGGCGGGCGGCGAGTTGGCGACGCGCTGGGACAACACCCGCGCGGCCGACGCGGCAAACTCGCGAGTCGCCGGCGCGCCGGGCTCGGTGCGCATGCCGGCAAGCACCTGGGTGAGGCCCCAGCCGTGTCCCGCGTACGATTCCGTGGCCAGCACGCCCTCTCCCTTGAAATTCACGTAATCGATCAGCGCGTAAACGCCATTGGGCGAATTGGCCACCCGGTAGAATTGCCGGCTGATGTTTTCCCGCTCCACGCCGACGGTCGCCGCGATCATCTTGGGCAGGGAAGCCTGGAGACGATCCGCGCTGAAGCGGGCTTGCGCGCCAACCGTCCGGGCAAGCAGTTTCCGCAGCTCGGTCATCCGCGCGCCGCGCGCATCGGCCAGAAACTCGGCCCGCGTATTCCACGGACACGCGGCCGCTGTTTGCAGCCAGGCGGGCAGCTCCGCGCCGGATGCCTTCAAAAAGCGCACCAGCGGCGGAAAGCTCTCTTCAAACGGCCCGCGCCTGCCGGCCGGGTACCAGATGTAATGGCCGATCCCGAGCGAGGCGAAGTCTTCTCCCGCGTTCCAGGACGTGAGGCCGGAAACGGTCCCCGCGCACTCGTTTTTCCACAGCCGTTTGCCCGCGGCGAGCGCCTGGGCGTCGGAGATTGCAAGGGTTGCCCCAACCGTGCGGCCAGCCGTCGCCAGGAGGCAGACCGCCAGGACGATGAGGCTACTGCTTGGGCGCATCTTTGGCGGCGGCCTTGCGGGCGGCGTCGGCCTCGCGGAGACGCTCCACCCGCATCTGGATCTTCTCATCTTCGTCGATCTTGCCGTCGCCGTTCTTGTCGTACTTCTTGAGCTTCTCGGCGCGGCGGAGCGGTCGGTCGGCTTCGTACTTGGTGCGTTCGTCGGGATCAAGCACGCCGTTCTTGTTCGTGTCGTACTTCTCCATGATCGCCTTGGAGTAGGTGCGCTCCTTCACGGCGGGCTTGGGCGTGGGCTCCGTTCCCGGAGTCTGGGCACGGAGGGAACCGGCGGAAGCCAAGGCAACCGCCGCGAACGCAAGGAGGGAAGAGGATTTCATGAAACGCAAGGTTGCCGGTTGCGCCGGGATTGTCAATCGAAGGCGCGGCGAGTATTTGAAGACGATGCAAGCCACCCAGCCGGTCGCGTTAGTCGGCGCCAGCGGTTACGCGGGCGAGGAACTCCTTCAACTTTTGCGGCGCCATCCCGGCGTGGACCTCGTCTGCCTGACCTCCCGGCAACATGCGGGCCGCCGACCGCAGGATGTTTACCCGGCGCTGCGCACCGGGGGAACCACGCGCCCGCTGCCGGACTTCGTCGCGCCGTCGGCGGAGGCAATCGTGGCGTCCGGCGCGCGTTTCGTGTTCCTGGCGCTGCCACACGGGCTGGCCAGCGAGTTTGCGTTGCCGCTGCTCGAGGCGGGCTTGCGGGTGATCGATCTGAGCGCCGACTTCCGGTTGCGCGACGCGGCCATCTACCGGGAGTTTTACGGGCACGACCATCCCGCGCCGGAACTGCTGGCCGGCGCCGTGTACGGCCTGCCGGAAATCCGGCGCGAGGCGATTGCCGGCGCGAAGCTGGTGGCCGCGCCGGGTTGTTATCCGACGAGCATCCTCGTCCCGTTGATCCCGCTGCTGCGCGCAAAATTGATCGATCCCGCCGACATCGCCGCGGTGAGCCTGAGCGGCGTCAGCGGGGCGGGACGCAAGGCCGACATCTCGCTGCTCTTCGCGGAGTGCAACGAAAACGCGCGCGCCTACGGCCTCCCGAAACATCGCCATCTCTCCGAGATCGAACAGGAACTCTCGCTCGCCGCCGGGCAGCCGGTCGTGATCAACTTCACGCCGCAATTGATCCCGGTGACGCGGGGGATTCTCTCCACGATCCTCGTCCGCTCCTCCGCCCCGGAAGCCGTCGGCGAGTGCTGGCGCCGCGCATACCAGGACGAAACCTTCGTGCGCCTGCTCGGGCCGGCCGAGTTCCCGCAACTCAGCGCGGTGGTCCGCACTAACTTCGTCGACCTCGCCGAACGCCATGACCCGCGCACGGGGCGTCACATTCTCCTGAGCGCGGAGGACAACCTCGTCAAAGGCGCGTCCGGCCAGGCGGTGCAGTGCTTTAATTTGATGGCGGGCTGGCCGGAAAGCACCGCGCTGTAAAAACGGCGTGATTTCACCCAATTTTGCGCTGGCCCGCACCGGGTTGCGCCGCTTAGCATCGGTCCCGCCCGCTTCCAGCCTTCCCACCCGATGGTCCCCCATGAAAGTTTCGCTTCTGTCGCCGGCGGCGTGACGGCGGCGGAAGGATTCACGGCCAACGCGGTCCACTGTGGAATCAAACCGGGCAACCGCAAGAAGCGCGACTTCGCCCTGGTCCATTCCAGCCGGCCGGCCGCGGCCGCGGCGGTGTTCACGACCAACAAGATCAAGGCCGCCCCGGTGCGGGTCAGCGC
>CAXUAZ010000141.1:0-10695 GCA_964249195.1 uncultured Chthoniobacterales bacterium | reverse complement strand
GGGCAGTGGGGTTGGCGTCGGCGCGGGCTCGGGAGGGGGTTTGCTGCAGGAGCAAACGGCCAGCGCGGCCGCGAGGGAAACGGCTCGCAATGCGCGGCGCGGCGAAAAGTTTGGGGAAGTTGACATAGGCGGCAACCCTAAGCTGACTTTGCGCAGTCAGCCAAGCGAAGAGTTCCCTCATACAACGCCCGCCCAATGATCGCGCCGTACAAGCCGGTGCGCCCGGCCAGGCGGCGCACGTCTTCGGCGGTCGTGACGCCGCCGCTGGCCACCAGCGGGCACCGAAGCGCGGCGAGCATCGTATCGAGCTCGGCGAAGTTGGGCCCGGCGAGCATGCCATCGGTGGCAATATCCGTGTAGATGATCGCACCGGCCCCCGCCGCCTCGGCTTCCCGCGCGAGGTCGACCGCCCGGCGTTGCGAGGTTTCCGTCCAGCCGCGCACGGCCACCAGGCCATCTTTCGCGTCGATGCCAACCACGATCCTCTCCGAGCCAAAGGCGCGGACCATCTCCGCCACGAACGTCATGGATTCCGCCGCGCGCGTGCCGATCACGACCCGCGTCACGCCCAACTCCAGCGCCGCCGCGATGGACGCCCGATCGCGCAAACCGCCGCCGAGTTCACACGGGATATCGATCGCCGCGAGAATGGCGCGGATCGTCGCGGCGTTTACCTCGGAGCGTTCCCCGGTGAAGGCGGCGTCGAGATCGACGACGTGCAGGTAGTCGCCGCCCTCGTCCTGCCAGCGGCGCGCGACCGCCGCCGGATCGTCGGAGTAGACCGTCTTCGCATCGGCCCGGCCCTGCCGCAAACGGACCGCCTGGCCACTCATCAAATCGATCGCGGGCAGCAGGATCATGAACGCACAGACCCCACAAAATTCCGCAGCATCGTCAGCCCGGCGGCCTGACTCTTTTCCGGGTGAAACTGCAGGCCGGACACCGGTCCGTCGGAGACGGCCGCGGCAAACGAGCCGCCGTAATCCGCCGTCGCGGCGACGATGCGTTCATCCCGCGGCGCCGGATAAAATGAATGCACGAAATAGACGAACGACCCATCCTCCAACCCGCTCCACAACGGCGCCCGCGGCTGGGTAAAGCGCAGTTGATTCCACCCGATCTGCGGCACCTTGATCCCCGGCGCATCGAAGCGCCGCACCGTGCCGGCGAAGCGGCCAAACCCGGCAACGCCCGGTGTCTCCTCGCTGGATTCGAAAAGCAGTTGATAACCCAGACAGATCCCGAGAAACGGCCGCTCGCCGCCAAGCCAATCCGCCAGCGGCTCCCACAATCCGCGCCCGCGCAATTGCTCCGCGCAATCGCCGAAGGCGCCGACGCCCGGCAGCACCACCGCGTCGACCTTCCCGAGCCCATGCGGTTCACTGACCAACTCGACCTGAGCCCCGACCTTCGCGAGCGCCTTGCCGACGCTGCGCAGGTTGCCGCTGCCGTAGTCGATGAGGCCGAGAAGAGGTGCTTGCATGCGGGGCTACAAGATACCCTTGGTGCTGGGCACGTCCAGCACACGCGGGTCTTGGCGGCAGGCCTGGTCGACCGCTTTGGCGAGCCCTTTGAAGATGGCCTCCGCCATGTGGTGCGCGTCGCGTCCATAGACGATCTCGACGTGCAAATTAGCCCCCGCATGCACGATGAACCCGCGCAGGAATTCCTCGACGAGTTGCAACGAGAAATCCTTCCCCGCCAGCAGCGCGGCCGGCGAGCCGACCTCCGCCGGGAGCCGGTATTCCAGATAAGGCCGGCCGCTGAAATCGACGACGACCCGCGCGAGGGTTTCATCCATTGGAACGTAGACGCTGCCGAAGCGGGCGATGCCGCGTTTATCCGCCAGAGCGCGGGAGAACGCCTGGCCGATGACGATGCCGACATCCTCGACAGTGTGATGACTGTCGACCGCAAGGTCGCCGGATGCCTTCACGGTGAGATTGAGCAATCCATGCCGCGCGAAGAGCGTCAGCATGTGATCGAAAAACGGGAGGCCGGTGTCGATCTGCGAGCGGCCGTTGCCGTCGATGGCGAGATCGACCGAGATGGCGGTCTCACCGGTTTTACGGTCGATCGTGGCTTGGCGCGGGTTCATCGGAATTTTAGACAGAATTACAGAATTTAACAGAATTAGGGAAGGCCTTCCATCCTGTTTATCCTGTCCGAAATTTCCGGCTTATCGTTCGAGCTCCCGATGCAGCGCGGCATGCAACAGCCCGAGCACCAACGCGGAAAAGCCGATAAGCACGAGGCTATTCACCGCGTGCACGGTGACCTTCTGGTGCATGATGTATTTGTAAGGTCCGAAGAACACATTCAATTCATGCCGGCGCCGTTCCTCGTTGCGGTAGTCGGATTGCTCCATCTCCGCCTTCGACACCAGATCGTTGATCTTCTGGTTCACGTAAAGCTGCTCGGCCGTCACCCCCGACCCTCGGTCGGGCAATGACACCGCGTCGACCAGCGGCCGCACTTCCAGGCGGTCGATCTGCTGGAGCGACTCGTCGATGCCGCCCGGCGTGCTGGCCTCCAGACCGGAGAGCGCCGCGAGGAGTTCTTTTAATCCATCCAGCTTGTCGCGCGACGCCGGGCCTAATGTCTTGCCCTTCAGCCGCTGGCGTTCGTCGCGCACCGCCAGCGTCTGGATCGAGGCCTGGATGCGATCCTGCCGCGCGGTGAGCGGATTGAGTTTTGCCTGCGAAACGACGAGCCCTTCGTAGCTCCAGCGCATCGGCATGAACTGGCAGATCACCGGCACCTGCAGCTTGCTGCGCTGCTCGGCGTCCGCGGTTTTCTCCTGGCTCTCGGGATGTTGCGCGAGCAGCCGCTTGAAGGTGTAAACGATGTCGAGATTGCGGTTCATCTCCTCGTATTTGATCAGCGCTCCGCCCATGATGATCTGCGGGATCAGGATCAACGGGACGATGTTCACCGCCGTTTTCGCGTCGGCGACGATCGATGAAATCAGCAGCCCGAGCGCGACGCCGCAGAAGGCGGTCAACGACGTGTACCAAAGATAGATCCAAAACATCCCGCGGATCTGCAGGATGTAATTGCCGATCAACAAAAATAACACGCACTGGATCAATGCGAACAGGCACAGGGTCGTCGTCTTGGCGAAGATGTAATAGGGCAGCCGGATGCGGAGATTGCGCTCACGCTGCAGAATCGTGCGGTCGCGGATGATGTCATCCGCGCTGTTCGTCAACCCCAGGAACATCGCCACCGTCACCGCCAGAAACAGGTAAATGGGAATGTGGTACGCCCCCGCGAAATCGTATTTGCCCGTCTCGTTGTAACGCAAGACCAGCGCGATCAACGCCGCCAGCAGCGGCGCCTCGACGATGGTCGTCATCACGTTGACACGGTTGCGCAGCTTACTGAAAAACGCGCGGCGCAGGAGCGTCCGCAATTGCGTCCACTCGTCGCGCCAGCGGATCTGCTGCATCCACCGGCGCGAGGGCGGCGGCCCGATCGGCGCGACGCTCTTGGCGGCGGTCTCGCGCTTGACCGGCACCTGCCGCACATCCTGCAAGAGCCGGTAGCTCTCATATTTATCGCGCCAGAACTCCGGCGAAAAACGGCGCGCGGCCACGAGCTGGCCGCGGCTGTTTTCCTCGTAAATGATGTCGCCGCTCATGTCGCGCAGCGGCGTTTCGAGCACGTCGAAGATAAACTCCGGGCGGGTGCTCCCGCAGCTCGGGCAACCCTCGATGCCCACGCCGTGATACTGCTGATGCTCCGCCCGCGCGAAATAATTCAGCGCCTCCGTCGGCGTGCCGAAGAACACCAGGCGGCCCCCTTTATCCAGGAGGATCACCTTGTTGAACATCTGGAAAATCTTCGAGCTCGGCTGGTGGATCGTCACCAGCACGATCTTGTTGTGGCTCATCCCGCGGATGATCTCGATCACGTGCTCGCTGTCCTTGGAGCTTAACCCGCTGGTGGGTTCATCGAAGAGATAGATGTCGGCGAGCCCGATCATGTCCAGGCCGATGTTGAGCCGCTTGCGCTCGCCGCCGCTGAGCGCCTTCTTGACCGTGCTGCCGACCACGCTCCCCCGCCGCTCGTTGAGCCCCAGCTCGATCAACTTGCCGTCGATGCGCCGCGCCCGCTCGCGCCGGGACAGGTGCGGCGAACGCAAGGCGGCGGCGAGCGACAGGTTTTCCTCGATGGTCAGTTGCTCGTCGAACGCGTCGTCCTGCGGGATGTAGCTGATGTAGCCGCGCAGATCGTCGAGGTTTTCGTACAGGTCGCGGCCGTTGAGCACCGCCGACCCTTTGTCCGGCCGGTTCTGGCCGGCGAGCGTGCGCAGGAGGGTGCTTTTCCCCGAGCCGCTGGCGCCCATCACGCAGACCATCTCGCCGCGGCTGACGGTGATGTTGATGTTATCCAGCGCGGTCTCGCCGGTGCGATAACAATACGTCAGGTCGTGCGCCTCGAGCACGCGGATGACGTTGCGCTCCTCCTCCAGGATGCGCTCGGAGAAGTTGCAGCGCAGGATCTGGCCGACATCGATGCGGATGATGTCGCCGTCGACGAGCTTGGCGGTGTTGCGCACCGGCACCTCGCCGACCAGGATCGACCGGCTGGCTTGCAGCACCTCCAGTTGACCCACCTTCTGCTCGTAATCGCACGAAATCTTGAGCAGCACCTCGCCGCCGGTGCCGGGGGAGAGGAGGATGTCGTCGGCGTCGAGCAGGCTGGGGTTATTGGAAACGAGGTACTCGCTCTTGCTGGCGATGAGCTGGAATCGCCCGCCTAACGCCCGGGCGCGGCGGCGCAGGTCGAGCAACGGGAGTTCGCTGTCGTTGTGGAAGGTGATCTTGTCTTCGAGCGCGGCCTCGACCTTCACGCCGGGGCGGAGTTCCACCCCGTTGATCTTCGCGTTGACCTTGCGCAGCGCGGTGATCTGCACCTTGAGCCCGAAGCGGACTTCCAACACGCTGTCGCGCGTCCGTCCGCGCTCGAAGCTGACCTCGTCCGCGTTGTTGATCGCGAGGTAAACCTGCGGGACCGCGACGTTCTTCTTGGCATTGAAATACGCGACCAGTTCCTGGTAGGCGAGCACCCGCTCCCCGAGCACGATGCGCTGGCCCTCGTAGAGTCGGCCCAGTTCGCCCCGCTGCAGCGGCCGCCCATTCACCACCACCTGCCCGGCGCACTGGTTCTTGATCAGGATCAGATCGTGGTACCGGTAAACGAGCAGCCGGTCCCCCGCGGGCAGATCGCGGAAGAGCACGTCGGTCGCCGGATCGGAGGAAAACACCATGCTCTCGAGCGGCGAATCCCCTTTTTGAAACGAGGCGGTGTCCGAAGACTCCGGCGCGTTGAGCTGGTAGACGATGTCGATGGCCTGGGCGGTCATGCCGATGCCGGCCATGAACTTATAAAACGCGACGACCTGCTCGCCCTGTTGATCCGCCCGGCAGATGAGATCCCAGAGTTGGATGCCCAGGAGCACCTTGCGGTCGGGGCTCAACTGGGTGTTGAGCTTGGCCGCCATGGTGTCGAGATCGGGCTGCTCGTTGAGCGCCTGGCGGAATTGCCGGCGCAACTCGGAGTACACCGCCTCCGGGTAATCGTGACGCAAAAAGCCGAGGCTGGAATCAATCTCCTCCTCGAGGATGTCGCCGTTGAGCTTGCTGAAGCACGCCAGGACGCGAATCAAGAGCGGGAGCAGATTGGGCCCTTCGGAGACGCTGCGCGGGCGCCGCAGGGCGCGGCGAAAGAGCTGCCCGGCGCCATTGCGGAAACGGTGAAAGCGCGGCTTGACGCCCTGCGTTCCCCAGCGCGGGTGGGCGGGCGCCTCCCCGGCATTTGGCGGCGGGGCGGAAGGAGCGGGCATCTACGCCTGTATTTTACCGCAAATAGCGGTTGCGGGCACGGAGTTTCTTTGGCTCCTTGGGGTAAACCGCTGCTGGACGGGCAAATATCCATCCGGCCGCATGGGTCAGGCGCGATTCCACCATATGAAAGAATCCATCGTCCCTCTTTTTGCCGGTTTGCTCGGAGCGGTCGCCATGTCGTTGTTCATGCTCCTGCCGGCCAAGCTCGGTCTGGCGCGGGTGGATGTGATCCGGGCGGTTGGCGCGTTTATCACCCGGAAGCGGGAAACGGCGCTGGTGCCGGGGCTGATTCTGCACGGGGTGGCGGGCGTCGTCTTTGGGTACATCTACTATTGGTTTTTCCACTTGAGCCACCTGCCGTTGAATGCGTTGACCGGCCTCTTCGGCGGGTTGGTGCACGGGGTCGTGGTGATGCTTTTCGTCGGGATTGCGGTGCTCGAGCATCACCCGATGAAGCGGTATCAACGCCGCGGACCCATGACCGGGTTTGCGCAGGTGCTCGGGCATGCCGTTTACGGCGCGGTCGTGGGGGCGATTTTTGCCGTGTTTAACCTGAGTTGAACCAGGTCGTCGCTCATCGGTGGATCGTGCTCTCCGAGCGCGATGGGTGATCTGTAGCTGCGCAGCAACTCAAAATGAGCGGCGGAGCCGCTGTGGTTTGTCATCGCGCTCGGAGAGCACGATCCACCTGTCAGTTCGCTTCCACCGGCGCGAAGCCGCGGCGCAGAACGTTCTCCGTGACGATGCGCGGGAACACAAAATTGAGCAGGTAATCGCGGCCGCCCGCCTTCGTGCCGCCGCCCGACATCTTGAAACCGCCGAACGGATGGCGCGCCACAACCGCCCCGGTGATCGTCCGGTTGATGTACAGATTGCCCACCGCGAACTCGCGCTTCACCCGCTCGATGTTCGCCGGACTGCGCGAGTAGATGCCCCCCGTGAGGGCAAACTCGGTGCCGTTCGCAATGGCCAGCGCCTCGTCGAGATCGCGAGCCTTGATCACCGTCAGCACCGGGCCGAAGATCTCCTCGCGGGCGATCCTGGCGTCCGGCGCCGCATCGATAAAGATGGTCGGCGGGATGAAATAACCCTCCGCCGGAGCCACCCCCTCGAAGGCCAGTTTCGCCTCCGTCTTGCCGATAGCCACGTATCCCTGAATCCGCTTTTGCGCTTCCGCGTCGATCACCGGGCCGATGACCGTCCCGGGCTCTTCGGGCAACCCCACCTTGAGGTCCGACACCGCCTCGACCAGCCGCGCGACGAACGCTTCGTACACTTCTTCCAGCACAATGAGCCGCGAGAGCGCGGAGCACTTCTGGCCCTGATAACCGAAGGCCGAATACACGGCGCCGACCACCGCTTCGTCGAGGTCCGCGTCGGCGTCGATGATAAGCGCGTTCTTGCCGCCCATTTCGCACACCACGCGCTTGAGCTGCCCTTGCCCGGGTCGGGTCCGGCCGCCGGCTTCCCAGATTTTCAAGCCGACTTCCTTCGACCCGGTGAACGCGATGAAATCGACCTTCGGATGCTCCACCAGGAACTCGCCGACCTCCTCGCCCAACCCGCTGATGAGTTGCAACACGCCCGCCGGCACGCCCGCGCGCGCCGCGATCTCCATGAAGCGCGCGGCGATCACGCCGGATTGCTCGGCCGGCTTCATG
This sequence comes from uncultured Chthoniobacterales bacterium, assembly GCA_964249195.1. GTDB lineage: Bacteria > Verrucomicrobiota > Verrucomicrobiia > Chthoniobacterales > SZAS-18 > CAXUAZ01. The sequence continues at coordinate 3,182 of CAXUAZ010000141.1, read as the reverse complement.
ATGACCGCGTTGCCGGTGACCAGCGCGGCGGTCGTCATCCCGCACAGGATCGCCAGCGGGAAATTCCACGGGGCGATCACGACGCCGAGCCCGCGCGGGATGTACTCCTGGAAGCTGTCTTCACCCGGGACCGGGGCGGTGCGCTCCGGCGCAGCCATGCGCCGCATCTCGGCGGCGTAATAATCGCAGAAGTCGATGGCTTCGGCGATGTCGGCATCGGCTTCGATCCACGCCTTGCCGACTTCCAGCACTTCCAGCGCGGAAAGCCGGAAACGCTCCTCGCGCAGCAGGGTGGCGATCCGTTCCAGGATACCGGCGCGCGCATCGGGACTCGTCGCGCGCCAGCCGGGCGCGGCGCGCAAGGCGGCGTCGACCGCAAGTTGCGCCTGGTCGCGCGTCGCCTGCCCGACGCGCCCGATGATCTCGGAGGGCTTCGCCGGATTCACCGAATCGATCCACGCGACCGCAGGCGCCGGTTTGCCGTCGATGAAGAGCGGATGCTCGGCGCCGAGGGCGGCGCGTTCGGCGGCCAGCGCGTCGCGCATTTTCTGGCGGTTGGGTTCCAGGGTGAAATCGGTGGGCGGATCGTTGCGGAAGGACGGCGGCATGGTCGGCGGAGGTGAATCGGGCAATTGCGCGGGATCGCGCAGCAGCTCGGCGGAGGAAGCGTGCGCGGAGAATTTGGCTTTGAGAAAGCCTTCGTTGGAGGTGTTTTCCAGCAGGCGCCGCACGAGGTACGCCATGCCCGGCAGCATCTCGCCGATCGGGCAGTACTCGCGCACCCGGTGGCCCATTTGCACAAGCGCGGCCTTAATCGGCTCGGCCATCCCGTACAGCATCTGGAGTTCGTAACCGGCCGGGCCAATGCCGAGGCGTTCCGCGCAGGCGATGGCGTTGGCCATGCTGCGGACATTGTGCGTGCCGAAGGCGGAGTAAACGTGCGCGCTTTCTTCGAGCATCCGCCGCGAGAGCCGCTCGAAGCTGGCGTCCGACGCGTGCTTTTGGAGGAACACCGGGATGGGCCAGTCGCGCTGGCGGGCGATGACCGTCTCGTAGTCCCAGTACGCGCCCTTGACGAGCCGCACGGTGATCCGCCGGGAATGCTCGCGCGCCCAGGCGATCATGCGTTCGAGGTCGTCGCCGGCGTCGCGCAGGTACGCCTGGATGACGATGCCCGCCCCGTCCCAACCGGCGAACGCGGGCTCCTCCAGCAACTCGCGATAGAGGCGCAGCGTCAGGTCTTTGACCGCGTAGCTCTCCATGTCGAGATTGATGAACGCGCCGAGTTCCCTTGCGCGGGTGAAGAGCGGCCGCAGGCGCGCCTTGAGGCCGACCAGCGCGCCCTCGGGATCCGCGGGGTGGATCTGGGAGTATAACGCCGAGATTTTCACCGAGACGTTGACGCGCGGCGCGCCGTCGAGCAGCGGATCGTGTGTCCAACCGGCAGCTTCGGCCGCGAGACTCTCGATGAGTTCCAGATAACGCGCGGCGTACTCATCGGCCTCCCGTTCGCTGACGACCGCTTCGCCGAGAATATCCACCGTAAACCCGAGGTGCCGCGAGCGGATTTTGCGCAAGACCCGCGCGGCGTCGGCGCCGTTGCGGCCGGTGATGAACTGGCGCGCCATTTCGCCCGCGCCGCGGCGGATGGCAGGCCCGGCGATCCAGGGCGCGAGATCGGCCAGCGGCAGGCCGAGGCGGAGCGGACCCAGTTTTTCGTCGCGGAAATACTCGCGCAGGTGACCGACGACGCCACTGGAAGTGTGCAGCGCCGGCAGGACGTCCACGAAGCGCAGGGTCTGCACCTTGAGCGCCTCGTTGGACATCGAGTGCTCCATCAGGCGGCCGGCCCAATGGGATGGCGCCATCCACTTGGGGAGACCTTGCGGACGGTCGACAATGGCGAGGATCTGCTCGCCCTTGGCGACGATTTCTGAGTTGGAAATGGGCTCCTTCATGCGCGCGAGCGGCGAACATAGCACAGTCTTTTAGAAAGGTGGGAGCGGCACGCTTTACTTCGGGTCCCTTCCGTCCTTTTTGTCCCTTTTGTCCCTTCGACCGGAAAGGGACCTAAAGGACGAAAAGGACCGAAGGGACCAAAGGTTGAACACCTCTCTCGCAGCGTGCACCGTGCACCCATGTCCGACGCCGTTTCCTTTGCCGACATCCAAGCCGCCCGGGACCGCATCGCGGGCGCCGTGAGCGTCACGCCTTGCCCGGAGTCGATCCCCCTGTCGGAGGCCGTCGGCATGCGCGTCTTCTGCAAGCTCGAAAACCTCCAGCGCACCGGCAGCTTCAAGGAACGCGGCGCCCGCAACGCCCTCATGCTCCTTTCCCCTGAGCAGGCGCGGCGCGGCGTCATCGCGGCCTCCGCCGGCAATCACGCGCTCGGGCTGGCCTATCACGGCCGGTTGTTGAACGTGCCCGTCACCGTGGTTATGCCGCGGTTCGCGCCGCTCATCAAAGTCGCGACCTGCCAGCGCCTCGGCGCCCGGGTGGAACTCTGCGGAGCCAGCTTCGCCGAAGCCCGCGCCCGCGCCAACGAACTCGCCGCCCAAAACGGCTTCACCTACATCCACGGCTACGACGACCCCGCCATCATAGCCGGCCAAGGTACGCTGGGCCTCGAAATCCTCGAACAAACCCCCGACCTCGACGCCGTGGTCGTCCCGGTGGGCGGCGGCGGATTGATCGCCGGGATCGCCCTCGCCATCAAGACGCTCCGGCCCGCAGTCCAGATCATCGGCGTGGAAGCCGCCGGCGCGGCGAAACTCGGGGCCGCCCTGGCCCACGGCAGTCCCGTCCAGATCCAATGCCACCCCACCCTCGCGGACGGCCTCGCGGTGCCCGACATCGGCGCCAACGCGTTCCCGCTCATCCGCGACCGGCTGGACGCGCTGGTGACCGTCACCGAAGACGAGCTCGCGCTGGCCATCCTGCGCATCGCCGAACTGGACGTGAGACAGCGGCGTGCCGCCTTCGCCTCGATCGACCTTGCCGAGGTGATCTCCCCGATCGCGGAACTCTACGAGCCGCTGGCAGGAGCCACCGGTATCCGCCTGCTGACCACCCCCGAGCGCGGCACCTTCGTCGAAGGCGACGCCAAACTGCTGTTCGAGTCGGTCAGCAATCTGGTCGACAACGCCATCAAGTTCGCCGGGCGCGGTAGCACGGTGCGGGTG
>CAXUAZ010000140.1:0-10783 GCA_964249195.1 uncultured Chthoniobacterales bacterium | reverse complement strand
GCTTCGATGCGCTGCTCATCTACGCGCCGCTCTCCTTCCGCGTCGACTTCACCGCCGGCATGACCCTCAACCGCGGATCAGACCGGATCGGCGCCATCACCATCGTCGGGCATCTGACCGGCCCCTCCCCCTTCCGCGCGCCCATTTGCACCTGGTACGAGCTGATAATTGCCGCGATCAACCCCGGGAAACGTCCCTCGATCTCCCGGCCGCGCGAGGTGTTGTGCATCTCCACGCCGCGCCGTTCGCCGCGGATCAACCCGGCCTCGCGCAACGCCTTGAAATGTTGCGAGAGCGTCGACTTCGGGATCGTCTTGTCGCTCACGGTCAAAAAATTCGCGCAAATCCGCGGGCAATCCGCCGCCACGATCTGCGTCCAGATGGCGGCCCGCACCGGATCGGACAACGCGTGCAGGATCCCCTCGACGGTGATCTCTTCGAGCGCGGGGTGAAAGAGCGGCCTCATATCCGCCTGCACTCTACCGCCGCTTGACAGATTGTTCAATTGTTCGTAAGATCGGAACTATTGCAGTTAAGAACAATCAAAAAACATCATGAGCAAACTCACCGGTAAAGTCGCAGTCGTCACAGGCGCCTCCAAAGGCATCGGGGCCGCCATCGCCAAATCCTTCGCCGCCGAGGGCGCGTCGGTCGTCGTCAATTACGCCTCCAGCAAGGAAGGCGCGGATGCCGTCGTCGCCGCCATCGAAGCCGCCAGCGGCCAGGCCGTCGCCGCGGGAGGCGACGTGTCCAAGCCCGCCGACGCGCAGGGCATCATCGACGCCGCCATCCGCCACTACGGGCGCCTGGATGTGCTCGTCAACAACTCCGGCGTCTTCGCCTTCGCGCCCATCGAGCAGGTCACGCCGGAGGAGTTCCACCGGCAGTTCAACATCAACGTGCTCGGGCTGCTGCTCGTCACGCAGGCCGCGGTCAAGCACTTGGGCGAAGGCGCCAGCATCATCAATATCGGGTCGGTGGTCACCCGGATCACGCCTCCAGGCAGCTCGATCTACAGCGGGACCAAGGGCGCGGTGGACGCCATCACGGGGGTGCTTTCGCGGGAGCTGGGCGCCCGCAAAATTCGCGTTAACGCGTTGAACCCGGGCATGGTGGAAACCGAAGGCTCGACCAGCGCGGGTTTTATCGGCTCGGATTTTGAATCCGGCACGGTCGCGCAGACGCCCCTCGGCCGCACCGGCCAGCCGGGCGACATCGCCTCGATCGCGGTCTTTCTCGCCTCGGACGACGCTCGCTGGCTTACCGGCGAGCAGCTTCTCGCGGGCGGCGGCCTTCGCTGATAGCTTGGGCGATGATGAAACCCCTTCGCCTGATCGCCCAAGTCACCGCCAAAGCAGGACGCGAGAAGGACCTGGAAGCCGCCATGCAGACCCTGCTGGCGCCGACGCGGGCCGAGCCCGGCTGCCGGCAGTACATCCTTCTCGCGTCGCACCGGCCGGGCCGCTTCTTCGTCGATGAAATCTGGGACAGCCAGGAAGCCCTTGACCTCCACATGAACACGCCTCACTTCCTGGCCGTGGCCGCGCAACACGCCGATCTTCTGGAAGGCCGCCTGGAGATCGACTTCCTGCGGGAGATCGGCGCGTGAAAACTACGGCGACGACGGAGCGTCGCCCTCCACTTCGGTGGCGCCGGCCTCGCCGAATCCCAGCATTCGCGCCCGGCGCTCGCCGTGCGGCAGGCGAATGGTCACGGCCAGACCCCGGCCGGTGTCGCTGCGCAATTCCATCTCCCCGCCGTGCTCGCGCACGATCCGCCGCACGATCAATAACCCCAGCCCGCTGCCCGTGCTCTTCGTGGTGAAATATGGGTCGAAGACCTTCGTCATGTTCTCGGGCGAGATGCCGCCGCCCGTGTCCGTGAAGGCGACCGTCACGCAATCGCCTTCCAGCGCCGTCGTGATGTGCAGGATGCCGCCGTTGTTCATCGCCTGGAAACTGTTGCGAATCAGGTTGTAAAACGCCTGCTTGATCTGGTCGCGATCGAGTTGGAAGACCGGCAACCCGCGCGCGAGATCCTTCTCCACCAGGATGTCGCGGTTGGCGATCTCGGCGTTCAGGAACGACAGCGATTCTTCCACCACCGCGTTGATGTCGGCCGGCTCCAACCGCAACGGCGCCGGCCGAATCGCCCGCAAAAACTGGCTCACGATGAAATCCAACCGCCGGATTTCCTCCCGCGCGATCCCCACCGACTCGTCTAGATCGACCCGTTGATCGACCGGCAGCCGGCGCAGCTTCCGCTCCATGAGCTGGAGGTGGATGTTCAACGAATTGAGCGGATTGCCGATCTCGTGCGCCACCCCGGCGGCCAGGAGCGTGAGCGCGGAAAGCCGCTCATCCTCGCTCGTCGCCTGCGCGCTGCGCCGGCTCTCGGTGATGTCGCGCACGATCATCGCATAGCCGACCCGGTCGCCGCCGCTGGCGGTTTTCGAACGGCGATCTTCGTCGGAATCCGCGCGGTCCTCGAGTTGCAGGGGCACCACGTAGAAGTTCAGGAACCGGTTGGACGGGTAGAACACCTCCATGTCCCGGCTCACGAGTTTCCCCTCCTCGGCGGTGGTGAGCGCATCCCAATCCAGGCCGCGCACCCGCTCCGCCAGTTGCCGGCCCAGCGACGACTCGGCCGTCATGCCGAAAAACTCGCACGCGGCCCCGTTGACGAAGAGAATCTTCCCGCGCGAATCGGTCACCAGCACGCCCTCCTGGATCGCGTTGAAGATCGTTTCCAGAAAGCCTTTTTCGCGCACCACACGCAGGAGGTGCGCGCGCGCCTCCTCGGGCCGCACCCGGCCCAGGCGCTCGATCAGCTTGTCGATGAATCCCGGTTTCACGTCCGGAATCTCCTCCCCCTCTATTTGCCCGGGTTGCCGCGGCTGCGGAAGATCGCGAGGATCTCCTCGGCCGTCCGGGCGACTTTGAGCGCCTCGCGCACCGCGCGGTCGTTGAGCAACTTGGCGATGGCCGCCAGCGTGCGCAGATGCATCTGGAACTGATCGCGCGGCACAACGAAAAGCACGATGAATTGCACCGGCGCGTTATCGAGCGAATCGAACTCGATCCCCCCTTCGGAGCGCCCGAACGCCGCCACGACTTCCGAGACGCGGTCGCTCGACGCATGCGGGATGGCGATGCCGAACCCGATGCCCGTGCTCATCGTCTCCTCGCGCTGGCGCAGGGCGGCCAAGACCACGTCGCGATCGTCGGCATGGACCTTGCCCACCTTCACCAGCAAATCGACCAACTCCACGATGGCCCCCCAACGCTCCCTCGCCTGCATCTGCGGGACGATCTGTTCGACGGTCAGGAGGCTGGCCAAATCCATAGACGATTGGCGACCGCTCTAAGGGACGCGCTAGTTGGGCGACAGTAGCGTTTGCGAACGCTTTGACAAGGGATTTCGCGGCCTCGGCCGGAGCCTCAACGCCGGGAATGGCGCCGGTGCGTCGCATGATGCGTCGTCGAGCGGTGATGCGACGTCACGCGCCGCGAAGATCGCGGATGCCGGCCGCGCCGCCGGCCAACGAGATGCTCCGTGGTAACCGGCGGCGGTGAGTTAAGCGCGATTGGATCGCCCTCCCGGCGCTGGGCGAGGATGGCGTCGGCAATGGTTTCCGCCCAGCGCTGCCGGAAGGCGGCGCCGAGGATGCGCTGGCTCTCGCCCGGATTCGTCAGGAACCCGCCCTCGCAAAGAACCGATGGGATTGCCGTGTTGCGCACCACGTAGAAGCCGCGCCGGCGCACGAAGCGATCTTCGGTGACGGCGCTGCGCAGTTGCGCCCGGTGCAGCCGCGAGGCGAGCCCGAAGCTGTCCGAGCGATAATAGTACGTCTCGAAGCCATGCGCGTCGCGGCGCGGCGCGCTGTTGTAATGCACGCTGATAAAGATGGCGCTGCCATAGGAGTTGGCGATCCCCACGCGGTCGCGCAACGGCACGAAGACATCGCTCGTGCGGGTCATCACCACGCGAAACCCGCGGGCGCGCAACGCCTGCGCCAATCGCAAAGACGTGTCGAGCGTGTACGGTTTCTCCGGGATGACCTGGCCCGGCCCGCCTCCGCGATCGATCCCGCCGTGGCCCGCATCGACGATGACGGTGCTAAACCCCCGCGGCCCGTAAGCACGCGCGTCCGAAATGCCCAAACCCGCGGTCAGCAGCAGAAAAACGGCGAAGAAGGTGAGTCGAGGCATGCGGAGCAAGCGGCCAATGACAAGGCTGCCGGGAGTCGTGTTCAAAAGTTCGCCGGATGAGACTCCAACGGATTGGACTTTCCCATCCGCAAACCGGGGCTCAATCGCCGCGCGGCAGTTCATCGCGCGGCACGGGCCCGGGCTTGGTGCCGCGGGCGGGCACCGTCATTTGATCGACCGGCGCGGACTTCGGCCGGCCCAGCCCCACCGGGCGGTCGGAGATCTTCGGCGTGTCCGCGGTGATCCCTGAGTTCCCGTCGACGCCCTTGGCCGAGGCGACCTGGATCTCGCCGCCGCGGATGTTGATCGTGCCGTCGGCCGTCTTGCCGAGGATGAGATGGCTGTTGGCCGACTCGGTGTAGACCTTCTGGTCGATGCGTTCTCCGTCGAGCCCGATGATCGTGTAGAGATACGTCTTGGGCGCGGCGTTTTGGAGGATGTGCAGCCGGTTTTGCCGGTCGAGCACCGCCTCGGGTTGGCGGCCGGAGACGAGCAACCGGCCGAGTTGTTGGGTCGTGTAGACGACGTTGTTGGCCTCGTCGCGCACGCGGGCGTAGAGCAACATCTTGTCGGGGAGCCGATGGGTGAGAAGCGAAAGCTGACGCATTTCCTGGCTGCCGGGCACGCCGACATCCTGCCGCCAGATCACCTTGCCGTCCGTCAGGTCGAACTGGACGGGGGCCGAGCCCACGTAGCGATCCGCCTCGCCGAAGTAGATATTGGCGCGCACCCGGTAGGGGCCCATCTCGCGGATCGGGAAGAGCGGCGAGATGTCGAGTTGCCGCTTGACCGTCTCGCCGGCCGCGATGTGCAGGGAGCGGAGTTTATAATCGGGATCGTACGGGGAGATCTGCGTGCCGCCGCCCGCGTAGACCTCGACGTTGAACCATTGTTTGCCGCCGACGTCCTCGAGGGTGATGTCGCGCCCGGCGAAATTATTGATGGTGACCGTGGCAATGATCGGCTCGTACTCGATGTAGACGTGGCGGTTGAGCTGGAGGGAGATTTCGATCTGCGCGCGAGCCGCCGTCGCCAGGGAGAGAAAGCCGGTCACGAGCGCCGCAAACCGCAGGGGGGAGGAAGTCATCATTGCGAAGGCAGGATATACCGGCCCGCGTCGCAATGAAAAGGGCCATCTCCAATGCCGCGACGGTCTTCTTCATCAGCTGTAGCGGCGGTCTGTGACCGTCGGAAGATCGATTGCGGTCCGCGAGGAAATTCATCGACGGTCATAGACCGCCGCTACAGCTGCGACCGACCGCCGCTACACCAGCCGGGCCGTTAGTTCCGCCACTTGTTTCTCCAGCGCCTTCATTCGCTTGATCATCTCCGGCAATTGTTGCGCGGCGATGATCTGGCGCTTCATCTGTTTGTCCGGCATCGCGGGGAATCCCCACACCGTTCCGCCCGCTGGGATGTCGCGCATGACCCCCGACTTCGCCCCGACCGTCGAACCCGCGCCGAGCGTCAAATGGCCCGCGATGCCCGATTGCGACGCGATCACCACATAATCTTCCAGCCGCGTGCTCCCCGCGAAGCCCGCCTGACCCATGATGAGGCAATGGCGCCCCACCACGACGTTGTGCGCGATGTGGACCAGGTTATCGATCTTCGTCCCGGCGCCGATCGTCGTCGAACCGAAGGCGCCGCGATCGATGGCGGAGTTGGCGCCGATTTCCACGTCGTCGCCGATCACCACGTTGCCGAGCTGCAGCACCTTGTGGTGGCGGCCTTCGTCAAAAACGTACCCGTAGCCGTCGGCCCCGATCACCGTGCCGGCGTGGATGCGGACGCGGTCGCCGAGCACCGTCCGCGAGTTGAGCACCACGTTCGGGAACAGGCAGACATCCTCGCCCACCCGCGTCCCGCGCAACAGATGGTTCCCGCCCAGAAGCGCCGTGCGCGCGCCGATGGTTACCCCCTCGCCGATCACGCAATGCGGCCCGATGTGCGCCGTCGGGTCGACCCGCGCCGAGCCGGCGATCCGCGCGGACGGGTCGATCCCGGGCGCGAAGGTCTCCGGCGGATAAAACAATGGCAGCAACCGCGCGACCGCCACCCGCGGGTTGCCCACGCGAATGAGCACCTTGCCCGCCGAAACAAACGCGCCCGAGGCCAGCACCGCCGTCGCCGCGCTGCCTTCCGCCGCGGCAAAATGCGTCGCCGTATCGGCAAAGGTCAGATCGCCCGGGCCAGCGTGGTCCGCGGCCGCGATGCCGGTCAGTTTTGCATCCGCGTCCCCGAGGACTTCGCCCTGCACCCGCTCCGCGATTTGTCTCGCGGTGAATTCGTTCATTGCGCCGGAGAAGGATTGAGCGGCAGGCCCATCATGCGCTGGGCGCCCACATCCCAGACCTTCAGCCGCAGGCAGCGGATGATCTCCCGGGGGTGCAGCGACGTGGTCTTGGGCGCCTGCAACTCGGGCATCGCGGCCATCACTTCCGGCAACCGGTAAAAAGGAATCTTGGCGTTGAGATGATGCACGTGGTGATAACCGATGTTGCCGGTGAAATACGCCATCAGCCGCCCCATCCGCAGGTAGCTCGACGACTCCAGCGCCGCCTTTTCATACGTCCATCCCGCGCGCTCGTTGAAGGAAACGGTCGGAAAATTATGCTGGGCATAGAAGAGGTACGTGCCGATCGCGTACATCACGAAGTGCGGGATCGTTTGCGTGAGCACCACGCCGGTCCACCCCAGCCCCAGATAAAGGCCCACGCCGATGGCGGCGTGCACAATCAATGCGATGACCCCGTCGTAATGTTCCTTGGGATCGTCCAGGAACGGGCCGATGCACATCCCGTAGATGAAGGTCGTCAAATAGCCGAACGCGATCGTGAGCGGATGCCGCACCGCCAGGTACGCCGCTCGTTCGCGCGCAGACGATTTCTCGAATTGCGCCGCCGTCATGATCGGAAACGAACCAATGTGAGACCCGCGCAACTTGGAATTGTGGCTGTGGTGATGATTGTGCGAATGCCGCCAGACGCTGCTCGGGCTCAGCGCCAGAATCCCGAAAACCCGCATCAATCGCTCCGCCAGCCGCGACTTGGCCAGGATCGCGTGATGCTGCTGATCGTGGTAGATCACAAACGCGCGGATCATCAGCAATCCGCTCAACACGCTGCACGCGAGCTTTGCCGTCCAGTGAACGTTCCAGACGGTGCCCGCGAGCGCGGCCGCCAGAAGAGCGGCCGTGGAGATGAGCACCCACCAGCTTTTGGCGGTCGTCTCCTGCGCAAACGGCTTGGTCGCCAGGATCAATTCAGGGCCGGTTCTCATCGCGCGAGAGCGAACTTAGCATAATACCCTGATCTGTCGACCAGGGATTGCCCGACGGCCTGGGCCGTGCTGCATTGACTTGTCGTGCCTGCCTTGATCCGATCCCGTTCTCCGGTCAGCCTCGCGCTGCCGTGGATCCTCGGCAGCCTCGCCCTCACGATGGCCGCGCTGATCGCGCAGGTGCCTTTGTGGACGCTCGCGATCTTCGTGGGCTGCGCCGTCTGGCGGCTGTGGCTGGATCGCACCGGCGGGGAACTGCCCACCATGCCCGTGCGTCTGGCCGTTTTCGGACCGGCCGCCCTCGGCGTCTTCCTCACCTACGGGAGCAACCCCGGCGCGGCGGGGATGCTGGCTTTCCTGACCGCCCTCCTCTCGCTCAAGGTGCTCGAGCTGCGCACCGCCCGCGACCTGACCGTGGTCTCGTTGCTCGGATACTTCATGACGCTCAGCGCGTTTTTCTACGACCAATCGCTCGCGCTCAATCTCTACCTCGCCGTAGCGTTGCTGGCGAACACGATCGGTCTCATCCGCTGCCATGCGCGCTCCACCGCCGGGGTGCGGCTGGCGCTGGGGATCAGCCTCCAGGCGCTGCCCCTGGCGGCGCTGCTCTTCGTGATCTTTCCCCGCATCGAAGGCAATTTCCTGCGGCGTCTCGGCGGAGCGACAACCGGGTTGACGGGCATGAGCGAGCACCTCGAGCCGGGCAGCGTGGCCTCGCTGGTGCAGTCCGATCTGCCCGCCTTCCAGGCGACCATCAAGGTCGCGGGCGGGGTCCTGCCGGCGCGCAGCCTCTATTGGCGCGGTCTCGCGCTGGACATTTGCGAAGGCGGCCTGACCTGGCGCGCGCGCGGCGCGCTCCCCTATACGACGCCGACCCCGGCCGCAAAATCCGCGGGGCGCATCGAACAGCAGATCATCCTGCGGCCGCACGGGCAGCACTGGCTCTTCGCGCTGGATCATCCGGTTGACGTCGAACCCTCCAAGGCGCTGCATCCGATGTTGATCGACACCGACACGCTGCGCAGCCAGGCGCCCGTCTTGAACAAGTCCATCTACACGGTCTTTTCGCAACTCAACTCCACCGCGGACCCGGGCGCCATGCGGCCCGAGCGGCGCAACTTTTACACGCATCTCCCGCTGGACTTGAGCCCGCGCACCCAGCAGTTGGTCGCGCAACTCAAACGCGGCGCGAAGTCGGAAGACGACATCGTCCGCGCCGCGCAACGCTTTTTCCGCGACGGCGGCTTCACCTACACGCTCCAGCCTGGCCTGTTGCCGCCGGCGACGGCGCTGGACTCGTTCCTCTTCACGACGCGCAAAGGTTTTTGCGAACACTACGCGGCGGCGTTCAGCACGCTCATGCGGGCCGCGGGGGTCCCGGCGCGGATCGTGGTCGGCTACCAGGGCGGGGAGTTCAACAACTGGGGCAGCTATTACAACGTCAAGCAATCCGACGCGCACGCCTGGTCGGAGATCTGGGTCGATCACAAAGGCTGGGAACGGGTCGACCCGACCGCCGTGGTCGCCCCGGAGCGGGTGAGCTTCGGGGCGGAGAGTTTCGCGGAGTTATCCGCGCTCGGGCCGCTCAACGGCCAATCCCGTCTCGAGCAATTGAGCCAACTCAGCGGCCGGAGCGGCTGGCGCTGGCTGGTGCGCAACGTCGTCCTCGCCTGGCAAAGCGTGGATCAACAATGGAACCTCCTCGTGCTCGGCTATAATCAGGATCAGCAGGAAACGGTGATGGATGGCGTATTGGCGTTTTTGAAACGATTCGGCATCGACAACGTGAGCTGGCTGGGCGGCACGACGATGGCACTGCTGGCGATCTTCAGCGTATTGGGAATGGGAACTCTCGCCATGCTGGCGCTGGACCGCACGCGCGCGACGGCCGATCCGGCGATACGCCTGTACGCCCGCTTTTGCCGGCGGGCAACGGCGGCGGGCGTCGACCCGCGCCGGGAGGCGGAGGGCCCCCTCGATTTTGCCCGCCGGGCGGCGGCGGCATTGCCGGGCAGCGTCGCGCAGATCCAGGCGGTCACCGAGAGCTACGTGGCCACCCGGTACGCGCCCGAAGGCGCGGAGGCTCTTGCCCGGCTGCGCGCCGCCGTGTCGGCATTTCGGCCGCCGTTTACGCGTGCGTGGCGCCGGCGATGATCCGCTCGGCCCGGCCCGCGTCTTCATCGGAGACCTGGAAATGGAGCTTCGACTCGACGACGAAGTTCTGCTGATAGACGCAGCCCCGGTAGATCATCTGCCGATGAACGTCCTTCTTGTATACTTTCACGGCCTCGACCGTGATGTCCTCCACATGCAGAGCGCAGAGTTCATCGACCGTTGGTTGAACACTGCTCTCTGGCATGATCGCTTCAATTGTTTTCATGGCAACGTACTTAGCTTTACCGATGCCACGGATTTTACGGTTAATGCTAAATGCTCGGGCAGAGCCGTTTACAGTATATTACCTCCTGACGTTCGTTCCACCGGCCCCGCAATTTGCACGAAGAGGATGCGGCGGACGTTGCAGTTTGCACCCCGGGAGATGCATGGAGTCAATGCACTCCGCCGGCCATTTCTTCCAACGCCGCGGTGATTCGGCCGGCTTGCCGTTCGAGCGCCGCGAAGATCGGAGCCGCTTCGGTCAGATCCTGCTGTTGACCCATTGTTTCGAGACGCTTGGCGAGCCCGTGTGCATCCATCGCGCCAAATGCACCCAGTGAACTAAGCAGCGCGTGGGCCGAATGCGAAAGAGCGCCCGCGTCGCGCCGCTCGATGGCCGCGCGGATGTCCTCGATCAGGACGGGGGTGTTATCCCGGGAAAGCGTGATCAGTTCCTGCAACAATTCTTCATCGCCGTCCAACTGTTCGAGGAGATGGTCGCGAGAATGGATTCGGAAGGCGGCGGCGGGCGGACGCTCCGAGGGCAGGGTCGGCACGCGGTCCAGGAGCGCGAGCAGATCGGACTTTTCGAGCGGCTTGGAGATGTAATCGTCCATCCCGGAGGCGAGGCAACGCTCGCGGTCTCCGGCCATGGCATGGGCGGTCATGGCGGCGATGACGACCCGGCTGCCGTCTTGGGCCTCCAGTTCGCGGATGCGCCGGGTCGCCTCGAAGCCGTCCATGCCCGGCATCTGCACATCCATGAAAATCAGGTCGAAGCGCTCGCGGACCGCCGCCTCCACCGCCTCGGAACCCGTGGCAGCCTGGGTGACGGAGTGGCCGCGCCGCTGCAGGAAGCGGGCGGCGACGGCGCGGTTGATCACGTTATCCTCCACCAGCAAGATGCGCAGCGC
>CAXUAZ010000139.1:0-10836 GCA_964249195.1 uncultured Chthoniobacterales bacterium | reverse complement strand
GATCATGGGACGGCACGGAGGCCATCCCTCCAAAGCGGTTGGCGGGACGCCCCTGGTTCATCACTCCCTCTGCAACTCGCGCCGCGTGAGTTAAGGGACCTCAGGATGACCGGTTTGGAGGCGGTCCTTTTTCAAGATCCAGCTTATTCCTGAAGTTAGTATGACTCGTCCTTCACGAAATCGTGCCGACAACGAAGATCTCGCCCGCAAGTTGATCGCGTGGCCGATCTCAGTGTTACACCCTAAATGACGCGCTTCAATTCCATCAGGCGGAAGACGAACGTCTTCGTGTTCTCGGAATGGATCTCCTCCTGCCCGGACCAAGTCACAATCTTGCCACCCGAAATGTGGATTTCATCCGGCGACACGGCGCGCGCGGCATGGCCGTAAATCCACCCTGGCATCGCGGCGCCCGTATTCAATTCTTCTATCTTAAACGAATGGATGTTGAGGCGGTACACGGGGGTCTGGCCGTACTTCCGTGCGCCTGCGTATCCCAACGATCCGATTAGGTAGATAAACTCCCCGATCAACGTGGCGGTGTGGAAGTCGGTCGGCGGGAAGACGGCTTCGGGATAACCATATAGATCAATCGTCCCATCGGGATGGTGGACGAAGACGTCGTTGTAGATGCAAAAATCCGGGTCGTAATGATCCTCGTGCTCCCCGGCGACCTGGACGATGCGCCCATCGGGCAGAAACGTGATCGATTGCCCAAAACGTTGCGCACACCAGACCGGGCCGCGGCGCCAGTCGACTTCGTCTTCGAACAATCGCGCGGCCTCGTAGCCGGTGATCCCCGCCCGGATCATCCCTTCCCAGAAGGGCATCGCGAACTTCTCCGGGTTGGCGTTGCCAAAACGGCGCGTCCTGCCCGCCTGAAACTCTTCCGGCGAAACATCGAGCAGGTCTTTATTGGGCTCGGACGAAAACCCCAGCAGCGAGCGCTGACCTTCGGACCGCAGTTTCCCCGGGTCCGCCCCGGCGGCCAGCAAGCGCCGGGCGACTTCTCCCGAGGAGGCAAGGCTCAAGGCCGTCTGCCCGTGCTCTTCACTGGCATTTACGCTGGCGCCGGCCTGCAGTAGTTCGTGCACCGCCTGGGCGTTCCCCTCTCGAGCGGCGTGCATGAGCGGGGTATCGCCGTAGTCATCGCGGCCTTCGACGGAGGCGCCTCCTTCCAGCAACCAGCGCAACATCGGCAGGCGCCCTTCAATGGCGTAGAAAAGCGGGAGCTTGCCGCAACGGCCGCGCGCCTGGACATCGGCGCCATGCTTCTGGAGGAGGCGCGCCTTTTCGATGTCCCCGGTCTGAATGGCCAGGAGCCACGGTGTGCGTTCCCACCGATCCTGGGTCCTCCAGCGAAGCCGCCCGCCCGATCTCAACCTCCACTTCCGCGATGGATCCCAGCGCCACCGCCCGCAGCAGCGGGGTCCATTGCAGTTGCCCCTCGTCGGCGCCGGCTTCAAGCAAAAGCCGCATCGCGTCGAATCGGCCCAGGCGCGAAAGAATCCCGCAGGCGGATTCGCCGTAACTGGTGGTGAGGTTCAAATCCACGCCGCTGGCGATGAGCAATTGCAGGAGATCGAGCAATCGCTCGTCGTTGAACACGTCGCGCCCGGTCACCGCGTCGATGATGGCGCCGTAGCCTTCCGTTCTTTGGTAATGAAGATCCGCGCCGTATTGAAGAAGCAGCCGCACCTTCGCGGGGTCGCCGGCGCCCAGGGCCAGCGCCATGACGTTCCGGGGCGAACTGTATGTAGAACGCACCTCGGCAGCGATGTCGGCCCCGTGTTCCAGGAGCGTCCGCATCACTTCGACGGAAGCCGTGACCGCATACATGAGCGGCGTGTACCCATCTTGATCGTACGCGTTGATGGCGCCGCCCGCGTCCCGGAGGGCGGCCTCCACTTGTTTCACATCTCCCTTGCTGATCAGCGCGTGCAACGTGGAGACCTTCATAGGCCAAGCTACAGCTTCCCGTTGGATAAATCCTCCCTCAACCCGGCCAACTGCCCGCCGATCTTCTCCGCGTGGCGGCCCGCCTTCTTGAGCAAGGTTTCCAACTGGACGCGTTCCTCGCCCGACAACACCTGAAGCATTTCCTCCATGTCAGCCGCGTGGCGATTGAACGCGGCCTCGATCAGCCGACGGCCCTCCGCGGTGAGATCGACTAGGCGCACGCGCCGGTCCGCGGGATCTTCGTTGCGGGTCACCAGTCCGCGACCGTGCAGACGATCCACGGCCACGCTGATCGAACCGCAGGTAAGATCGACCTTGGGACCGATGACATTGACCGGCAGCGCCCCCTTGTGCAACAGCGCCTCCAAAACTCGGAATTCCGACTCACCGAGACCCGATTGCCGAAGCACCGCGACGTGAACCCGCGCGATGGCTTGCGTGGCTTTGATCCAGATCAACCAGACATGCACCGCGCTCGGCGGGGGACAAGAACGAGGCGCCTCGGGCATTTCACGAGCATACCACAGGATCGTCATTAATCATCAGATAAATAATATTGACATCGATATATTCGGGAGACATCGTTGCCTACCTTATGAAAACGCTCCTGCACATCGACAGCTCAGCTCGCGCCGAACGTTCCCACTCGCGGCAACTTACCGCTCATTTCGCCCAGGCCTGGCAACGGGCGCATCCAGACGGCAAGATCGTCCACCGCGAGTTGGGCCTCACGCCCCTGCCGCTGGTGAGCGAACCTTGGATCGCCGCCGCCTACAGCAACCCGGCGGATCACACCCCTGAGCAACAAGCGGCCATCGCCGTTTCCAACGGGCTGATCGACGAACTCTTCGCCGCCGACGAATTGGTCATCGGAGCGCCGATGTACAACTTCAGCCTCCCCGCCTCGCTCAAGGTCTGGGTGGACCAAATCGTGCGCGCTGGCCGCACGTTCGAATATCCGTCCTACACGGGGCTCGTCACCGGCAAGTTGGCCACCATCATCACCGTGCGCGGCGGCGCGGGCTACGGCCCGGGCGAGGCGATGGCCCACCTCGATGCGGAGGTCCCTTACCTGCGATTGATCCTGGGCTTCATCGGGATCACCGATGTCTCGGTTGTTTCCGCCGAAAACACCTCCGGCTCGGACGAGGTGCGCCAGGGCAGTCTGGACAAGGCCCGGGCCGAAATCGCCCAGTTGGCCGCCCGCTAAAGCAGCAAACGCTTCCTTCCGTCAAATCCATCGGTTATCTGAACTCCTTATGAAAATTGTCGCACTCATCGCCCGCCTCCTGCTTAATCTGCTCTTTGTCGTCTTCGGCCTAAACGGTTTCCTGCACTTCATCCCACAGCCTCCTCAGCCTCCGGGTCTGGCGCTGGACTACTTCATGGTCATGATCAAGTCCCACTACATGGTGCTGCCCTTCCTGCTGCAAATCGCCGGCGGGGTGCTGTTGCTCATCAATCGCTACGTGCCACTGGCGCTCGTGCTGCTCGGGCCTGTCATCGTCAATATCCTGTGGTTCCACGTGTTGATGGCGCCGGCGGGAATTGTGGCTGGATTGGTGGTGACCATCCTCTGGCTCGTTGTTTTCTTCCGGGTGCGCACGGCGTTCAGCGGCATTTTCGAGCCTCATCCGGTGGCCTGAACAATTGTCTTTACAAGGCTAAACAGCTTCATCAACATGGGTTGGTAGCGGCTCTCACCGCTTCCAACCCCCCTGTTGATTGTGCAGAACGTTTTGGCTTCTCCCGCCGGCCGGATCTTTGTTGTCGTCGCGCTCCTCTGCGCCTACGCCAATGCCGCCTGCTCAGGCGCCAGCTATTCAAGCGTCGCTCGATCCATCGATGCCGGCGGCGCCTCGGTGAAGAGCGCCAGCTATTCGTTTAACGGCAGCGGCCTGGGCGAATTTGGCGCGGCCGCGGACGCCGTCGCGACAAGCTCGGCCTATAAGATGAAGGCCGGTTACGTGGGCGAGCTTTACGATCTTGTCGCCCTCGCCATCACGGCGCCCCCTTCGAACACGATCAACGAATCGACCAGCAAACAACTCGCCGCCGCCCCGCTCGCCGACGACGGCACCCTCACCGCGGCGCTCGACCCCACGACGGTGAGCTGGTCCATCGTCAGCGGGCCGATTTCGTCGCTTACTTCCAGCGGCGTCGCGACGGCGTCGATCGTCTACCAAAACACCCTCGCCACGGTGAGCGGCGCCGCGCAGGGCCGCAGCGGTCAGCTCAACCTGACCGTCAACAATGTGAATACCGACGATTTCGGCGCGTATGCTGGCGACGGCGTCGATGACAGTTGGCAGGTCCAGTATTTCGGGCCCCCGCCCAATGCCAACGCCGCCCCCAATGCCGACCCGGACGGCGACGGTGAGACCAATCTCTTCGAGTTCACCGCCGGGCTCCTCCCGACGAACGCGGCGTCCCGTTTCACATTGACGATCCTGCCGGTCGCCGGGCAGCCCTCGCAAACCAAGCTCGTTCTCGCGCCCATCGTCGCCGGGCGCACTTACACCGTGCAATCCAGCGCAACCCTGGGCAGCGCCGCTTCATGGACTGCGCTGACCGGGTCCTCGCAAACCGACAACGGCGCCCAGCGCACGGTCATCGATTTCAACGCCTCGCCCGCCCCCAAGTTCTATCGCGTTCAAATCACCAAGCCCTAGTCTATGATCAAGAAAATCTCCCTTGCCGCGATCCTCCTTGCGACCGGATCGATCTCCGCGCGTGCGCAGGTCCCGCAGATGATCAACTACCAGAGCCGGGTAGTCGTTGGCTCGACGAACTTTAACGGGGCCGGCCAGTTCAAGTTTGCGCTGGTGACCGGCGCGGGCGCGACCTTGTGGAGCAACGACGGCACCAGCAGCGCCGGCAGCGAGCCGACCAAGGCCGTCTCTCTCACGGTGGCCAACGGCCTGTATTCCCTCCTGCTCGGCGATGCCACGCTCACGAACATGACGGCGATTCCCCCGAGCGTGTTCACAAATTCCGACGTGCGCCTGCGGGTGTGGTTCAATGACGGGACAAACGGCTCGCAAGTCCTCTCGCCCGATCAGCGCATCGCCGCGGTCGGCTACGCCGTGATGGCCGCGAACGTGGCCGATGGCGCGGTGACCTCGAGCAAGATCGCGAGCGGCGCGGTCGGCTCGACCCAGATCGCCGCGGGCGCGGTCGGAACGACGCAGATCGCCGCCGGCGGCGTCAGCGCCTCGCAGATCGCCGACAGCGCCATCACCGCCGCCAAGATCGGCAGCGGCCAGGTGGTGAAAAGCATCAACGGCCTGAGCGACGCCCTGACCCTGGCCGCCGGCGCGAACATCTCCATCACGCCTTCCGGCAACACCCTCACGCTTGCCTCCACTGGTGGCGCAGGTCTCTGGTCGCTGAACGCCTCCAGCACTTACCCCAACAGCATTTACTATAACAACGGCAACGTCGGCATCGGCACCAACAACCCGACCTTCTCGCTGCATATCGCCTCCCTGAGCGGCTCCAACGTGCGCCTCGACGGTGGCTCCCCCACGATCCTTTTCCTGGATACGGCAAACTCGAACGCGATCACCTCGTTGCGCGCGACCAACGGCGGCCTGCGCGTCCTCAACAACAACAACAGCGTCACCATCATGGACCTGGAGCCCACTGGCTTCCTGGGCCTCGGCACGACCGCGCCGCTCAGCCCGCTCCATATCAGCGGGACCACCGACGCGATCCGCCTCACCGCGACCCACCCGGACATCACGTTTGAGGACAGCAGCTATCTCACCCGCATCCAGAGCACTTTGGGCGGCATGGATTTCAAATCCAACGGAGCAATCACCGGCAGCAACGCGGGCGGGATCATCCACCTCGACAGCACGGGCACGGTCGGCATCGGGACAACGACCCCCACGCATCAGTTGACCATCGCGAGCAATTCCGGCACGCCGTCGTGGACTTCCAACGGCTGGCTGGGTGAGATCGCCCTCGACAACTCCTCGGCGATCGGTTGGGCAACCAACAACGCCGGCCAGCGGTTCGGCATGGGCCATACGAACGGCGGATTTCTCCTCTTCCGCACCGCCAGCGATCTGGGCACGCACGGCAGCGCCGCCACTTATGATTTCGTCGTGACCGACACGGGCCTCGTGGGCGTCGGCACCAACGCGCCCGCCAACAAACTCGACGTGCGCGGCGGCAGCATCACCACCGACACAAGCCTGGGCGTCGGCACGACCAGCCTGGCCGCGGCGCTCGACGTCCGTTCGGCGGGCGGCCAGAGCATCCCTCAGGGGATGCTTACCCAAACGACCTCCGGAGAATATGCGCGGTTGCGGTTTGTCTCCCCCGCCAATTCCGGCTGGGACATCGCGGTCGGCGGGGCCAACAACGTCATGAATCTCTACGCGGGCAGCACGAACAAAAATGTGCTCAGCCTCAACGCCAACGGGACGGTCAGCGTCCCCATCTTGAGCGTCACCGGCGGGTCCGACCTGGCCGAGCCGTTCCCGATGCAGGATGAAACCGTCGAGAAAGGTTCCGTTGTCGTCATCGACGAGGCCCACCCGGGCCGTTTGAAACGCAGCACGCGCGCGTATGACAAACGCGTCGCGGGCATCGTCAGCGGCGCCAACGGGATCAACCCCGGCATCGCGTTGCAACAGGACGGCGCGCTCGAGGGGGGCCAAAACGTGGCTTTGAGCGGCCGGGTTTACGTGGAGGCGGACACGTCCAACGGAGAAATCGAAGCGGGCGACATGCTCACCAGCTCGGACACACCGGGTCACGCGATGAAGGCGACCGACCGCGAACGCGCTCAAGGCGCTGTCATCGGCAAAGCCATGAGCCCGTTGCACGTGAAAGAAGGCTCGGTGCTGGTGCTCGTCACCCTGCAATAGGCGATTTCGTATGCCGAAGCATTCCATCCGTTGGTTGCTCCCGCTGCTGGGCGCGGTCGTTCTCGCCGGTTCCGCGTCGGCGCAGCAGAAAATGGTTCGCCTCGTGGGCACGAACTCCCCCCGGCTCGACAAAGCGCGGGCGCTCGGCCGCCTCGACGCGAAGCAGCCGGTGCAATTCGCCTTTACGCTGCCGGTGCAAAAACAGGCGGAACTGGATGATTACCTGCGCCGCCTCTACACTCCCGGCGACCCGCTCTACCGGCAGTTCCTCCGCACGGGCGAGTTCGAATCGTTGTTCGGCCCGACGCAGGCGCAGTACGACGCCCTGATCGCATTCGCGGAGCGCAGCGGCCTGCGGGTCGTCACGCGGCACTCCAACCGCCTCGTCCTCAACGTGGCGGCTCCGGCCGAGACGGTGGAAACGGCGCTCAACGTGCGCCTGCTGCGCTTCCAGTCGGCGGCGAACGGCCGCGAGAGCCATGCGCCCGATCAGGAACCGGCCCTCCCCGCCGACGTCGCGGCGCTCGTCTCCGGGGTTGTCGGATTGGACACCACCCAGGAGCCCCGATGCAACAGCGAGCCCGTTCTTCTCAACCGGTCGAACGCTCCGCTGCCTTCGGCCCTGCACGGGCCCAGCGGGGGATTCGCGCCGACGGACATCAAGACCGCTTACCACCTCAACGGATTGACCCAGGACGGCACGAACCAGACGATCGCCCTCGTCGAACTGGATGGTTTTTACGCGAGCGACGTCACCGCGTATGAAGACCAATTCGGCTTTGCGCACAGCGCCACCACGCCTGTGGCGGTCGGCGACGTTTCCGACTTCCCGCGGCAGCCGACGGCGAAGGACATTTATCCGACGAGCGTTCTGGAGGTCGCGCTGGACATCGACATGGTCAAGGCGCTCGCGCCCAACGCGACCCTCTTCGTGTACGAGGGCCATGATCAGGTGTCGGTTCTCAACAAAATCGCCAGCGACAACTCCGCCCAGCAGGTCAGCACTTCATGGTATTTCGACCTGGAGGCCAACACGCCCGCCGCCACCCGCAACGGCGAAAACACCGCCTTGCAGCAGTTGGCCGCCCAGGGGCAGACCGTCTATAGCGCGAGCGGCGATTACGGCGACAAGGTCAAGACCACCGATAGCTCGGGCAACGTCGTTTATACGTTTGGCGTGCAGGACATCGGGGCGCAGCCATACGTCACCGCGGTCGGCGGAACAAGTCTGACGGTCGATAACACGACCGGGGCCATCAAGACAGAGACGGCCTGGACGGGCGATTCCCCGCCCAACGGCGGCAGCGGCGGCGGCGTCAGCACCGTCTGGACGCTGCCTTCCTACCAATCCCGGCTGGTGGTGGCCGGCTCCGGCGGATCGAGCGCCTATCGCAACGTGCCCGACGTGGCGCTCAACGGCGCATTCGGCACTCCCTACGCCGTTTACATGACGTACGGATATCCCACCAAGAGCGCCGCCTGGATCACGGCCGGGGGCACCTCTGCCGCCGCGCCGCTGTGGGCGGCTTTCACCGCGATGGTGAACCAGCGCCGCGTGGCCCTGAACACGGGCCGGCTCGGCTTCGCCAATCCGACGATTTACTTTGTCGCCCATGTCCGTCTTTCGCCTGACTTCCACGACATGACCGTGGGCAACAACGGCACGTATCCCGCCGTCGCGGGCTATGACAACGTCACGGGCTGGGGCAGCTTCGACGGCGGCTCGCTTTTCAATGATTTAACGGTCAACGCGACGGTGTTCCACGTCGATGCGAACTACACCGGGTCGCCTGCCAACGGCGGCCAGACGACTCCGTTCAAGAAAATCACCGACGCCCTCAACGCCGCGTCGGCCTCGACCCCGACGCTGATTTATATCCGGGGCGCCGCGTACAACGAGACTTTCACCACGTCGAAGTCCGTGGTCCTCGTCAACGACGGCAACGGCAACGCCACGCTCGGCTCCAGCACGGTCCATTGACGCGAGATGAGCTCGAAGAGCGCCTCTCTTAGAGCAGATGAAGAATGGATGCAGCGCTCGCGCGAGCGGCCCTCCAAACCAGGTAGGGACGGCTCTCCGAGCCGTCCGTAGATTGTCCGCGGTGCGCGCGAGTCGAGTGGAGCGCCATCCCGTTAGATAATAGGACCGCTCGGAGAGCGTTCCCTGCCAGGTGACGAACACCCTTTTGCGCGGCCTGTCGTGCCGATGCTCATCATCTGCAACTCAACTAAAATGCTCCAAACGCAAACGCCGCCTTTCTCACGAAAGGCGGCGTAGCAAAAATGACTTAAATTAAGGAGGCGCAAACGATGCGCCGTCTCAAGACCGGAGAACGACTAAGCTGCGGATTGAACCGCCCGGCGATTCCACGCCAGCAGCGTCAAGCCCGCCGCGCCCACCAGCAACAGCGCCCAGGCGCTGGGCTCGGGCACCGCCGTCAAAGAGACGTCGAAGTTACGCGTGTACGCATAACTCGTCACCGCCGCGCCGTTGACGCCAACGGCAGTTCCATTCGTCGTGCCCGCGCTGCCGGCAAAGCCATAAAAGCCCCCGTTGGCCGCAATCGTGTAGGCGTACTGCGTGTTGGCCGCAACCGCCAGAGGAGTCGTCAGGGTGAAGGTCAAGTAATTGGCGCTGTAGTTCGTTGCTCCCGTTTGATCGAGAAACTTGAAAGTCTGCGTCAACAAGGGCGTCGCCACCGTTCCCGCCACTGAATAAAGCGACAGAGTGTAGGTGGCCGCCTGGTAGATGATCGTCGGGGTGGCCCCATCCGTGCCCGCGTCGCCGTTGCCTTGCACCGTGACTGATTTCAGGCTGAAACTTCCCGACGATGCCAGAGTCTTGAAAGACTCGCCCGGAGCGGCGGCGTTATTCGAGTAATCTTGGCCTCCGTTGGCCCCGAGCACCGGCGTGCCGAAGTTGGCGACGTCAAACGCACCGGGCGTCGGCGCGGTGGCCGAGGTCGTGATGGTTTGCGCGTTGAGCGCGGGTGACACCGCCAGCGCAAGCGCGGCGGCAGAGAGATACAGTGTGTTCATTTTCATTTGGATGTGGAAGACTGCCCTATGATTCCTATATGTATTTGTTCTGACTTTCCCTTGATTGGTCTACTGACCGATTCCCGAGCGCCGATTTATGCGCAAATAGCTGATGGAGCAAGGGAAAAAAAGCCGTGCGCAACTTTTTTTCACGCCCGCCGTGAAATGAGCGCTTCGCCTTGTCCCTTTTTGCAACCCAAAGAAGGCGCTGATCAAAGTTCATGATCTTGTCGATTGTAGGGCAACGACTCCCGTGCCATCAACGGCGGCTTGGCGGGCGACAACTTGCCCTTGGGCGGGGCGACTTTTGAGCGTTGAATCCGACAACCCCAGTCTGAGATCAGAAGCGCCGGTCATCGTTTTTGCGGAAGATAGCCTGGCGCCGGCGGTGCGCAGAAATAATTATGTCCAACGATACAAAAGGGAACTGTGATACATGCCGGCGCCGAACCCAACGACCATGCCCAAGCTTCCTTTGTTCTCGTCACGTCGTTCCCTAAACCTGCTGTCGAACACGAAAAACAACTCGGACCGCTCATATTTCCCACGCTGGGTGCTGGCCCGCGTAAATGCTCCGGTAGACGTACTGCGCCTGGCTGCCATCCCCATAGCTGGCCCCGCTCAAGGTCAGCCATCCGCTCGCCAGCACCGGGTCTGCAAACGTCGCGTAGTTATACTGCACCGTGCGCGTCACCGTTTGGCCGTAGCCTGCCTCCACCTTGGCAATGACG
This sequence comes from uncultured Chthoniobacterales bacterium, assembly GCA_964249195.1. Classification (GTDB taxonomy): domain Bacteria; phylum Verrucomicrobiota; class Verrucomicrobiia; order Chthoniobacterales; family SZAS-18; genus CAXUAZ01. Next base: position 227 of record CAXUAZ010000139.1, on the reverse strand, counting down.
CTCTCGGTCACCGGCGCCACGTTCGATCCCTCGAAGCGGCAGCCTGACGGCCGTCCTTCACCGTTGGCGCCGCCCATTCGGCCTTCATAGCCGGCTCGCGGATAGAAGCGGATCATCCCGATTGCTTTCGCATTGCCCGCTCCAAGTCAATCCCGGCGAACCCAAAGTGAGGCTAGGGAAACGCTGATTAATAAACGATGGGCAGCGGGTTTTCGCGCAACGGCGTT
>CAXUAZ010000138.1:0-10839 GCA_964249195.1 uncultured Chthoniobacterales bacterium | reverse complement strand
GCTCTGGACGTCGCTTTACGAGCCGCTGATCGTGCTCGGGATCATGGGGGTTGCGACCGCGTGTTTTCATCGCGCTAGTTTCCGCGAGCGGGAGCGGCTGCCGGGGCTGGCGCTCGGGTTGGCAATGCTCGCAGCGGCGTTCGGCTCGGAGCGGTTGAAGATCGCGATGCCGGGGGAGAACCCATATTTCGCCGCGTGGTCGCAATCGATCGGGGAACTGCGCTCCGTGCCGCCGTGGTCGCCGACGCTGTACGCGTGGACCGGGCGCGCCATCCTGATCGCGCCGGTTCTCCTGTGGCGACGCGGAAGAACGGGCCGCGCGCACCTGCTGCTGCTCCTCGCTGTCTTCGCTCTGACGTGCTGGCAGGTGCGTTGGGGGTACTTCCTCGCGCTGGTTTACGCGATCAGCCTGCCGGAGCAACTCGCCGCGTTTCCACGCGCCTGGCGCGGCTGGGCGGCCGTCGGGATCGCGGTGGGCCTCTGGCCGATGGCGGCGGAGTGGTCGGGCCGCCTGGTCGATCCCAACCCTGCGGCGGCTGAACAACGCGAAGACACCGCCCTCCTGCGGGAAACCGCCGCCTTCCTCGCCAAACAGCCGCCCGCCGATGAATCCGGCATCCTGGCGCCCTGGTGGCTCTCGCCGCCGCTGGCGTATTGGTCGGGCGGATTGGCGCTCGCGGGGAGTTCGCACGAGAGCCTGCCCGGGACGGTCGACACGGCGCGTTTCTACCTGGCTAACGACCCGCGGGAAATCGTCGCCATTCTGCGCGCGCGCCGGGTGCGGTGGGTGGTCGCTTACGAGCCGGAGCGGGTGTTCCAAACCGCGGCGCCGCTGCTCGGCCGGCTGCCCACGGCGGCGTCGATGGGCGTCGTGCTCTACAATCAACCGGAGGCCGCCCCGCGCGGATTGCGCCTCGCGATGGTCAACAAATTCTTTAAGGTCTACGAAGTCATCCGCCCATTGCCATGAGCCAACCATCTGATTCTTACGACTTCATCGTGCTGGGCGGCGGCAGCGCCGGGTTTGCCGCGGCGCGGGTGGCGTCCGACCTCGGGCTCAAGACCGCCGTGATCGAGGGCGGCGCCGACGTGGGCGGCCTCTGCATCCTGCGGGGGTGCATGCCGAGCAAGGCGCTCATCGAGTCGGCGAACCGTTTCGTCACCCTGCGGCGCGCCCGCGAATTTGGGCTGCGGGCGGAGAGTATCTCGTCGGTCGGACCGGAAATCCTGGAGCGCAAACGGCGGCTCATCGGCGAGTTTGCCGATTACCGGCGCGGACAGTTGGAAGATGGGCCGTTCGATTTCATCCGGGGCCGGGGGAGATTCCTCGATGAGCATCGTCTCGAGGTGTTGCCGATGGAGGAGGGCGAGAGGCGGGTTCTCGAGGGCAAGACGTTCCTCATCGCCACCGGATCCCGCATCGCGGACGTCATGATTCCCGGGCTCGCGGAGGTGGGTTGCCTGACGAGCGACCAGACGCTCGAACTCGCCGAGCGGCCGGCGTCGTTGATCGTCCTGGGCGCGGGCGCGGTGGGGCTCGAGGCGGCGCATTATTTTGCGGCGCTCGGCAGCGAGGTGACCGTCCTGCAGCGCGGCGGCCACATCGTGCGCGAGGCGGATGCGGACGTGGCCGGCGCCCTGGAAATGGCGATGGCGAAACATGGCGTGCAATTCTATTGCGGCTCGCAACTCACCCGCGTCGAGCGGGATGCCGATGGCCTCAAGCGCGTTCACTTCGAGCGGATGGGCGGGAAACATTCGGTGGCCGCCCAGGAAATCGTTTTTGCCCTGGGGCGCAAGCCGTTCACCGCCGGCCTTCAGCTCGGCCAGGCGCGCGTGGACTTGACCGCCCGCGGAGGGGTGCGCGCGGGCGCGGACCAGCGCACGACGACCAGCCACATTTTTGCCGCGGGCGACGTCTGCGGCCCCTTTGAAATCGTGCACATCGCCATCCAGCAAGGAGAGATCGCCGCGCGCAACGCGGCCCGGCAACTGGGCCGGCTCGGCGGCGCGGTCGAGGAAACCGATTACCGTCTGAAATTGTTCGCGTTGTTCACCGAGCCGCAGATGGCGTCGGTCGGCCTGACGGAACGCGAGGCGGCGGCGGCCGGGATCGAGTGCGACTCGGCGACGTATGCGTTCGCCGACCACGGCAAATCGCTCGTGCGCGGCGAGGCGGAGGGATTCGTCAAATTGATCGCCCGGTGCGAGACCCGGGAGATCATCGGGGCGGCGGTCGTGGGGCCGGAGGCGTCAGAATTGATCCACGAGATCGTGGTGGCGATGCATTTCCGGGCGACGGCGGGGGACTTGGCGAGCATCCCGCATTATCACCCCACGTTGAGCGAGATCTGGACCTATCCCGCCGAGGAACTGGCCGGCCGGCATCAGGCCTCGCGACCCGGGGACGAAGAAATTGCGTGAAATCGTTGACAGGGTTTGGTCGCACACGAATAATCTCCAGTGTTGAAATTCTTCCCGCAAAAAACCCCGGCCCCTCAGCCGCGTTCGATTTCCACGCCCGTCCCGGCCGCTCCGTTGGACCCGGTGATCGAGCCTGAAGTGGAGTACCCTGTCGAAGCCGAATACGTTCCCGAGTACGAAGGGGACGCCGAGGCTGACGCCGCCTCGTTTGAAAACCCTGTCGAGGAACCGTCCGCTCCGGCCTTGGAGCCGCCGCCCGTTGTCCCCCCGAAACCGCAACCTATCCTCATTTCCGAAAAACCCAAAGCACCAGAGAAACCATTTGTTATGGCCGAGAATCCCAACAAGAACATCCTGTCGAAAGACGTCGAGATCAAAGGCAACATCAAGTTCACCAACGAGCTCGTCATCGACGGGAAGATCGAGGGGGAGATCTCCAGCGACGGCGTGTTGACGGTCGGTGAGAACGCCGACATTCACGGCGAGATCAAAACCAAGAGCGTGACGGTGCTGGGTAAGGTCAGCGGCAACATCACGGTGAGCGAGCGCTGCGAATTGAAGGCCCGCGCCCACCTGGTCGGCGACCTGAAGGCGGCCCGGCTCGTGATCGAAGAAGGCGCGACGTTCGTCGGCAAGTCCGAGGTGACAACCAGCAAGAACGGGCTCTCCAAGCCTTCCGACGAAGCGCCCACGCCCGCCAAGGGCGGAGCGTTCGGCGGCGGCAATCGCTGATCGACGGCTGGTTATTCCCGATCAGCCGCTCCCCTGTGGCTTCGGCCTTAGCTCGCATGAAAATGAAAGAAAATTCTTGACATGAAAGCCGTCTTGAGGTAGGATGCTTTCCTTTCGCTCGGGATGCGTTCTCGTCGCGAGTTTTTTGAAAATATTAAAACGCGGGCGAATTTTGCGCGGAGAAACGGATAAAAAAATTGTAGGGCCGCGGCGCTTTCATCAGCGTTCCTCCGGGCGATAACCAGCGCCTATCGCCATTTTCCAGCTTGGTGGCAGTTGCAATTCGGCGCCGCTGTCGATACGCTAAACGCCGTGGCAAAGCCCATCGCCAAAATCACGGTTCAGTGTCCGCACTGCCAAGCGCAGCAGCAGGAGCCTGAACTCGCCAAATCGACATTCTGCCGTCGTTGCAGCGAGTATTTTGCCATCTCCGCGGCGACGCTGGCTGGCGCCAAACCCGCGCCGCCGGTTGCCGCGGCGAAGACCAGGGTGATGCCGCCGGCGAACGTTGCCGCCCAGGCTTCAGAACCGGCGCCGCCTGCCGGGGTTGCGCCCGAGTCCTCCGGCGGGATGGGGTTGCGAGATCGCTTCGAGCATCTGCTCGGCAAGCCGAAGAACCGGGTCGTGCGCTGCTTTGAATGCGAGGCCTCCCACGAGGTGAGCAGTTCAGCGCACTCGAGCACGTGCCGTTCGTGCGGCGCGTACATCGATCTCCAGGATTACAAGATCACGGGCAGCTTCAGCCGCAATATCGTCACGCGCGGGTCGGTCTACCTTAGTTCCAAGGGTGACTTGAGCAGCAGCAAGATCATTTGCGACAGCGCCATCCTGCACGGCAAGATGCGCGGCAATATCCGGTGCCTGGGCAAGCTGACGATTCGTTCCACGGGCCGGGTTCCGGGGACGCTGGAAGCGGGCAAGATCATCGTGGAACGCGGCTCCGACATCGTGCTTGCGCGGCCGCTGCGGGTGGCGCAGGCGGAGATTGGCGGCAAGGTGACCGCGCAGATTTTTGCCGAGGGGCAGGTGTCGATCCTCAAGAGCGGAGTGCTCGAAGGAGCGGTGAAGGCGCGGGGATTCGCGGTGGAAAGAGGCGGTATCTTCCAAGGGGAACTGACCATTGGTCCCCAAGAGACCGTCCCTGATTCCGCGCCGGCGCCGCGGCCGGAGGGGAATCCTCGCGATGCGCGCGCCGGCGAGCCGCCGATCTTCGGCGCGGAGCGCAAGCCGGCGCTGGGTTAATCCCGGCGCCGTGGCCGAGTTAAACGGCGTGCTGACGACGGCGGGCCACCAAGGCGCCCAAGCCGCCTGCGGCCACCAGCAGGGCATATGTCGAGGGCTCCGGCACGATCGTGATGGCGGAGGCAATGTCCGATTGGGTGGACGTTGCGGTCAACGTCTTGAGCGTGCCGGTCCGCGGAACGGTGAAGGTGCCGGTCGAGGAATCGTAGGTTCCTGCAAGGCTCGTGTACTGCGCGCTGCCGGGGTCGGGGAAGACGTACGCGTTGTTGGCATCTCCGAAGACGCCGGTCTGGTAACGATCGTTATTGCCCAGCGCATAACCTCCGGTTGCCGGCTTGGCGGCGCCCACGCCCGCGCCGAAGAAGACGGCGTCCACGGGGACCGTGGCGCTGGTCAGGTTAGCGGCCGGAAGATTGAACACGCCGATGCCGTCCGCATTCGTGCCTCCGTTGCCAAAGACGCCCGCCGTGGCAGCGCTTCCAAAACCGTCGCCGGCGGTCGTTCCCGTGTTAATGGTGCGCAGGAAAGTCGCGGAGGAGATGTCGGTCGACCCCGATCCGTTGATGAGTTCGCCGCTGCCGCCGACGTAGAAAACGTCACCTTTCTGCACCACGCCGGTCGAGATGGTAAAGCCATAGGTGAGGGCGCCGCCGGCGACCCACCCGCTCGAGGTGGCCGTGCCATTGTTGGCGACGACTACGCTATAGGGCGTCGCGGCGAAATTGACGGTCTGGGTGGCCACGAGCTGGACGTACTCGTACGGGCTATCGGTTCCGGCGGGATTGACCAGATAACCGGAAATCAACACCTGGGCGGACGACCCGGCCGCAAAAGCAAGCAAGCCGACGGCGAAGAGAGGGGCTTTGAGGTTCATGAAGGGGATCGTAAATTTTTCAGGAAAGAAAGGAAAGGATGAATTGTGACGACTTTGTCACCAGGCAGCGCGGAACAGGTCCGTCTTTAACACAGAGGACGCAGAGGAGGATCGCACAGAGAACACAGAAAAAGGCAGGGATGAGAAACCGGTTTTCTCTGTTTTCTCTGTGTGGTTTTCCTCGGTGTCCTCTGTGTTAAGATGATATTGGCGGCGGCAAACCTACAGATCATTCGTCCGTTGAGTTCAGCTGCGGAGAGGATAGTATTTGGCGATGAGCAAGACAGAGATTCTTCAGGAGTTACCGGGGCTCTCGGCGCCCGAACGCGGAGAGATTCTTGACCGGCTTTTGCTTCTGGACGAGGAAGCCGGGCCGACTTCCCGTGAGCGCTCGATCCTCAACGAAGCTCAAGCCGCGTATGACGCCGATCAAATAGCCGGTGAACCGTGGCTTGAGGTGGAGGCGCAACTGCGCGCCAAGCGGTGAGCTGGGTGGTTCTTATCCGGCCGTTGGCGCGGACAGACCTCGCCAAGGCGCGAGATTGGTACGAGGAAAGGTCGGAGGGACTCGGAAGCGGACCCAGAGCGCGAGCAGATTTATCATGACAAATTTCGTCGCGTGATTCTCAGGCGTTTTCCTTACAAGGTATTTTATCAGATCATTGGAAAACGGGTGATCATCTTTCAGGTGCTGCATGCCAAGCGTGATCATCCGCGACGCCTCCGCAGCAGGTAATCATTCGCGAGCCGTGGAACCGCGCCGACTCCGATGCTTCCGCGCCGTGGCGGAAAGACCTCTCCTTTGCCTCGCAGACCGCCGCTACAATTCATTGCTAATGCCTCGCCTCCAACCACGCGCAAAGTTGTATTAGCAACGAACAAGAGACGTGGCTCTATTGAACGCTCTTAAACTATGTGGATTGTCCAACTCGCGCTGAAGCGGCCGTACACGTTCATCGTCGCCGCCCTGCTCCTGCTGCTCGCCAGCCCGCTGGTGATCCTGAAGACGCCGGTCGACATCTTCCCGAACATCAGCATCCCCGTAGTCTCCGTCGTGTTCCAGTACACCGGCATGCCGGCCAATGAGTTCGGCGACCGCATCAGCAGCCCGTTCGAGCGCGTCTTGACGACCACCGTCAACGACATCGAGCACATCGAGACCACCGCGCTCAACGGCATCAGCGTCACCAAGATCTTCTTCCAGCCGACGGCGAAACTCCCCGCTGCCATCGCGCAGGTCACGGCCATCTCGCAGTCCGTCCTCAAGCAGCTCCCCACCGGCATCACCCCGCCGCTCATCATCAGCTACAACGCCAGCAGCGTGCCCATTCTCCAGCTCGGCCTGAGCAGCGATAAGCTCAGCGAGCAACAGCTTTACGATCTCGCCATCAACTCGATCCGCACCGCCTTCGCCGACGTGCCGGGCTGCGCCATCCCGTATCCCTTCGGCGGCAAGCAGCGCTCGATCATGATCGACATCGACCTGTCGAAGCTGACCGCTCGCGGCCTCTCGCCAACCGACGTGGTCAACGCGATCAGCGTCCAAAATCTGGTGCTGCCCAGCGGCACGGTGAAGTTCGGGCAACTCGAGAGCGACGTGGAGATGAACGCCAGCCCGCAGAACATCGCGGGCATCGGCGACCTGCCGATCAAGGCCGCCAATGGCGCGATCGTCTACGTGCGCGACGTGGCCAGCGTGCGCGACGGCTTCACCCCGCAGACGAACATCGTCCGCCAGGACGGCCAGCGCGGTTCGCTGCTCTCCGTCTACAAGACGGGCGGCAGCTCGACCTTGGAGATCGTCAACACCATTCGCGCCCGCCTGCCGCAGTTGATGACCACCCTTCCCCCGGAGTTGACCATCAAAACGCTCTTCGACCAATCCCTCTTCGTGCGCGCCTCGGTCAAAGGTGTCATCACCGAGGCCATCATCGCCGCCGTGCTGACCGCGCTGATGATCCTCCTCTTCCTAGGCAACTGGCGGCACACCATCGTCATTGCGATCTCGATCCCGCTGTCCATCTTGGCGTCGATTTGCACGCTCAGTTTCCTGGGGGAGACCATCAACATCATGACCCTCGGCGGACTCGCGCTGGCGGTCGGCATCCTCGTCGATGACGCCACCGTCACCATCGAGAACATCGACCGCCTGCTGGAAACGGGCGTGGAACTCAACGAGGGCATCCTGGAGGGCGCGGCTCAAATCGCGCTGCCGGCGCTGGTGTCCACAATGTGTATTTGCATCGTGTTCCTGCCGATGTTTTTCCTCGCGGGCGTCGCGCGTTACCTCTTCGTGCCGCTGGCCGAGGCGGTGGTGTTCGCGATGATCGCCTCCTACATTCTCTCGCGCACGCTGGTGCCGACGCTCGTGATGTATTTCCTGCGCGGCTCGCATGGCAAGCACGATCCGCACGCCGCGCCGACGACTTTCTTCGGGCGTTTCCAGGCGGGGTTCGAGCGGCGTTTCACCGCGTTTCGGGGCTGGTACGTTGCGCGGCTGGAAAACGCCTTGCGCATGCGCTGGATATTCATCCTGACGTTCCTGGGCATCTGCCTGCTGTCGACGGGCTTGCTGTTGACCATCGGCCAGGATTTCTTCCCCACCGTGGACGCCGGTCAGTTCCGGCTGCACATGCGGATGCGGACCGCCACCCGCATCGAGGAAACGGCGAATACCGCCGATCAGGTCGAGCGGTATGTCCGCACCGTCATCCCCCCGCACGAACTCGACAGCCTCCTTGATAACATTGGCCTGCCCTACAGCGGCATCAACACGTCGTACTCCAACAACGGCACCATCGGCACGGCCGACGTGGAACTTCTCTGCTCGCTCCACGAGGATCATGCGCCGACCGCCGGTTATGTGGCGAAACTGCGCGCGGATCTGCCGGCCCGTTTCCCGGGCGTGGAGTTTTTCTTCCAGCCGGCCGACATTGTCAGCCAGATCCTGAACTTCGGCATCTCCGCGCCGATCGACATTCAGTTCGTTGGCGCGAACACTCAAGGCAACCTCGCGGTCGCGCAGGATGTGTTGACGAAGGTGCGGCAAATTCCCGGCGCGGTGGATTCGCACATTTACCAGCTTTTCAACCAGCCCAAGCTGCATCTCACCGTGGACCGTTCCAAGGCCAGCCAGCTCGGCCTTACGGAGCGAGACGTGGCGAACAGCCTGCTGGTTACCCTGAGCAATAGCTTCCAGGTGACGCCCGCGTTTTTCCTAAGCCCGGTCAACCACATCGTCTACAACCTCGCTTCGCAAGCCCCGCAGTACCGCATCCAGACGCTGAACAACCTCCTCAGTTTGCCCATCACCAGCACCACGGGCGCTCCCAATCAGATTCTCGCCAACCTCGGCACGCTCAACCGCACGACCGGCCCGGCGATCGTTACGACCTACAACTTGAAACCTGTCGTCGACATCCTCTGCAGCGTGCAGGGTCGCGACCTTGGCGGCGTCGCCAAGGAGATCAACCAGATCGTGGACGACGCCCGCAAGAAGTTACCGCGCGGCAGCCTCATCGTGATCCGCGGTCAGGTGCAGACGATGCAAGCGTCCTTCATCGGCCTTGGTCTGGGGCTGATCGGGGCGGTCATCCTCGTGTACCTGCTGATCGTGGTAAACTTCCAGTCCTGGGCGGATCCGTTCATCATCCTGACCGGCCTGCCCGGCGCGCTGGCGGGCATCTCGTGGATGCTCTTCCTCACCGGGACAACGCTTAGCGTTCCGGCGTTGATGGGCGCGATCATGTGCGTCGGGGTGGCCACGGCAAATTCCATTCTGGTCGTGACTTTTGCGCGCGAACAACTGGAGGAGCACGGCGACGCTTTTGCCGCCGCGCTCGAAGCGGGCCGCACCCGTCTGCGCCCCGTCTTGATGACGGCCCTTGCCATGATCATCGGCATGGTGCCGATGAGCCTCGGTCTTGGCGAAGGCGGCGAGCAAAATGCCCCGCTGGGCCGCGCGGTGATCGGCGGTCTGCTGGTCTCGACGGTTGCCACGCTGTTCTTCGTGCCGGTCGTATTCGCGGTCCTGCGCGGCCGCCGGTCCCGTAAAAACAACCCGCCGAGCCACCCCGAACCAACCCTCGCGCTCAGCGCAGCGCAGTAATTCCACTTCGCCTTCTGCCTTCGCTTCGCCTTTCCCATGACCTCCACCACGGAAAACCCGCTCCGCACTTCAGATCAGCCTCCCCACGCCTCGCCCAGCGGAGGCGCCTTCCGGGCCATTCTCCTCTTCTCCGTCATCGCCGCACTCGTCATCGGCCTGCTTCTCTGGAAACGCTCCGGCGAGCACCGCAAACTCGCCGCCGAGACTCGTGATCTCGCGAAGCAGACCGTCAACGTCACCCATCCCTCCGCTGGTCCCACGGAGAACGAGATCGTCCTGCCCGGCAACCTCCAGGCGTTCAACGAAGCTTCCATTTTCGCCCGCACGAACGGCTACCTGAAATCGTGGAGCACCAGCATCGGCGCGAAGGTGACCGAAGGCGAGGTCATCGCCGAGATCGAGGCGCCCGATGTGGACGCCCAACTCCTCCAGGCCCGGGCCAGCCTCGAACAGGCCACCGCCAATCTGGAAATCGCCAACCTCAATTACGACCGCCAGAAAGACCTGCTCTCCAAGAAGGTTGCCAGCCAGCAGGAGTTCGACCAGAACCGCACCAACGTCGACGCCATGAAGGCCGCCGTGCAAGCCGCTCAGGCGAACCTGCAGAACCTGACCGTGCAAAAGAACTTCCAGCAGCTAAAAGCTCCTTTTCCCGGCGTCGTGACCAAGCGCAACACCGACGTGGGCGCCCTCATCAACGCGTCGAACGGCGGGACGGAGCTTTTCCGCGTGGCTCGCACGGACATCCTGCGGGTGAATGTGTACGTGCCGCAGGCATATTCGGCGTTTGTGGAAGTGGGCTCAAAAGCTTATCTGGATTTCGCCGAGCACCCCGGCGAGAAGTTCGAGGGCAAGGTGGCGAACATCTCTGGCGCCATCGACCCGGCCACCCGCACCTTGCAGACCGAGGTCCAGGTTGACAACAAGGACGGCCGCCTGTTCCCCGGCGCGTTTGCCAACGTCCACCTTTTCCTGCCGCTGAAGAAATCACCGATGGTCATTCCCGTGAACACGGTGTTGTTCCGCAAGGAAGGTTCGCAAGTTGGCGTGGTGGGTCAGGATGGCATCGTGCATCTCAAGAGCGTGAGCTTCGGGCAGGATTACGGCACGACGTTGGAAGTGACCAGCGGCGTGACCGCGGCGGATCGGATCATCGTCAACCCATCCGACTCGTTGGCGGACGGCCAGAAAGTCGAAGTTGCGGCAGGAGCGAAGTGACGGCCTTTCCGCTGTAGCGTCGGTCCAAAGATAGGGACGGCTCTCCGTAGCCGTCACATTTATGGATTGGCGGCAGCGGTGGGCGTTTGAAGGGAATCGGCGAGTCCCCCGCACAAACCGACAACGGGGACGGCCAGGGGGCCCGGCCCCCCAAACCGGTGGGGGGGGGGGCGGCCGGCTCGCCCCCCGCGGCGGTCGGCGAACTGGGGGCCGCGGGCGCGGTGGCGGCCGCATCCTTGCA
>CAXUAZ010000137.1:0-10868 GCA_964249195.1 uncultured Chthoniobacterales bacterium | reverse complement strand
GGGCGCGATGGTGGCGACGAGCAGCCTGCGCCGGCAGCGGCAGCTTCTCTGGCGGCGGCCCGATCTGAAGGTGACCGAGGTGCGCGGGAACGTCGGCACGCGGCTGCGGAAATTGCGCGAGCGGGAGGATTGGACGGCGCTCGTGCTGGCGCGAGCGGGGTTGGACCGGCTGGGGCACGAGGAGACGTTGAGAGGTGGGTACCTGGAGGCGCCGGAGGCGGGGCGGTTCGCGGCCGAGACGCTGGGGCCGGAGGTGATGTTGCCGGCGGTGGGGCAGGGGGCGATCGGGTTGCAAACGCGGGCGGAAGACGCCGGGACGTTTGCCGCCGTCAACTGCGAGCGGACGATGACTTGCGTGTCCGCGGAGCGGGAGTTATTGAGCCTGCTGGGCGGCGGTTGCCAGATGCCGTTGGGGGTTTCCACGCAGATTGAAGGGGACGTGATCAAGATGAATGCCGTGCTGTTTGCCGGATTGACGCCAGAGCCTGTGACTAGCCAAAACGCTGGTCTTGCGCGCGAAGCGCTGAAGGTGGCCGCGGAGGTGTCGAATCAACTCCGACCGCATTGACGGCAAATAGTTATCGGCCCATGATTGAAGCAATGAGCACGGCGGCATTGGCCTTAGAGAAGATGCAAAGCCTTTCCCCGAAGAGAGCGCAGCGGGTTGCCGCATTGATCGATGACCTGGCGACTCTCGAACAGATGGAGGACGCCGAAGACGCCGCGGCAGCCCAAGCCGCGCTGCTGGCACATGAACGCGACGGCGGCGCCATCTCTTTGGACGAACTTGAGGCACGGATCGCAACGTGAAGTGGAAGGTAATCATCGCCGCCGCCCCGGCGAAGTTCATCGAGAAGCTGCGCGATAAGGCACTTAGACGACGTCTCGTGAACTCAATTCGCTCCCTCGAAGGGCAGCCGCGCCCGCCCGGTTGCACCGACGGGAAATCTATCGATAAGGTTCGGCGCGTTCTAAAGTGATCCCGCCCAAATTACCGCAAGCAGGCGTATAGAAGACATGTCCGCCCTTCCGCCTTCTGACACCCCGATCCGCCTCGAGCCCGAAGAATGCGCGGAGCTCGCGGGGCTGCGCTACTTCCCCGACACCAAACCCGGCTACACGCGCAAAAAAGCCGACGTGCGCGGCGGTTTTCATTACTTCGACACCAAGGGCGAACGGATCACCGACGAAAAAGAAATCCAGCGCTTCCAATCGCTCGCGGTCCCGCCGGCTTATACCGACGTCTGGCTTTGCCCGAGCCCGCGCGGCCACATTCAGGCCACCGGCCGCGACGCCAAGGGGCGCAAACAATACCGCTACCACGCCCGCTGGCGGGAAACGGCCGACGCCAACAAATACGGCCGCGTGATGGCGTTCGCGGCGGCGCTGCCGGGCATCCGCAAGCGTGTGAATCAAGACCTCAACCGCCCGGGATTGCCGCGCGAAAAAGTGCTCGCCACCGTGGTCAAACTGCTCGAGACCACGCTCATCCGCGTCGGCAACGAAGAGTACGCGCGCGAGAACAAACACTACGGCCTGACCACCATGCGCAACCGGCACGTGCACGTGAAAGGCGCGACCATCGAGTTCGCCTTCCGCGGCAAGAGCGGGATCGATCACACCGTCGAGCTCGAGAACCCGAAGCTCGCGAAGGTCGTCAAGCGTTGCCTGGAAATCCCCGGCCAGGACTTGTTCCAGTACCTTGACGAAAACGGCGAACGGCAAGCGATCGACTCGGCCGACGTCAACGCGTACCTGCAGGAGATCAGCGGCGAACCGTTCACCGCCAAGGATTTCCGCACCTGGGCGGGGACCGTGCTGGCGGCGCTGGCGCTGCGGGAGTTCGAGGCGTTTGACAGCGAGGCGTCGGCCAAGAAGAACATCGTGGCCGCGATCGAGCACGTGGCGGAGCGGCTCGGCAACACGCCGACCGTGTGCCGCAAATGTTACGTGCATCCTTTGATCCTCGCGTCATATATCGATGGATCGATGTTGAAGTCGTTGCAGATCAAAGCCGAGGCCGAGCTTAAAGGGGACAAGCTCTCCCAGCTCAAGCCCGAGGAAGCGGCGGTGGTCGGGCTGTTGCGCGAGCGGCTGGCGTTGGAGGCGGACCCCGACGCGCTGGCAAATCAGTTGAAGGAAAGCGTAAAGCATCAGAAGGAGGTCAAAGCCGCGCGCAAGAAAACGCCGAAGTAAAATGACCGACCTCGCCGCATTCCCTGTCGCGTTGCTCGCGGGCGGATTGGCCACGCGCTTGCGGCCGATCACCGAGACGATCCCCAAGGCGCTCGTGCCGATCGCGGGCGAGCCGTTTCTCGCGCACCAGTTGCGGTTGTTGCACTCGCGGGGGTTGCGCCGGGTGGTGCTTTGCGCGGGTTATCTGGGGGAGATGATCGAGCGGGATTTTGGCGACGGTGGCGAGTACGGGATGGAGATCGAGTATTCGTTCGACGGCCCGAAGCTGCTGGGCACGGGGGGCGCCTTGCGCCGGGCGTTGCCGCGGTTGGGCGAACAATTCATCGTGCTGTACGGGGACTCGTATCTGCCGATCGATTACGCGGCGGCCGTCGAGTCGTTTGTCGTCAGCGGGAAGCCGGCGTTGATGACCGTGTTTCACAATCAAGGGCAGTGGGATGCCAGCAACGTCGTCTTTGCCGATGGGACCATCCGCAATTACAACAAGAAGGAGCTCACGCCCGACATGCAGCACATCGATTACGGCCTGGGCATCCTGCGGGCCGACACGTTGCTGGGGCGCCCCGAGGCGTTTGACATCGCCGACGTGTATCGGGACTTGTCCGCGGCGGGTGAACTGGCGGGGTACGAAGTGCGGGAGCGGTTTTACGAGATCGGCTCGCACGCCGGGATGGCGGAACTCGACGAATTGCTGAGAAAGAAGTAAAAGAGGACCCTATGAGTTATTCCGAACAACACCTGCGCGAAACGGCCGAGATCGTTTCCAAGATCGACCCAGCCCTGTGCGAGCGCGCGGTGGACCTGCTCGCGGCGGTGCGCGAACGGGGCGGGCGCCTGTTTATCCTCGGCGTCGGCGGCAGCGCGGCGAACGCGTCCCACGCGGTAAACGATTTCCGCAAAATCGCCGGCCTCGAATGCTACGCGCCCACCGACAACGTCTCGGAACTCACCGCCCGCACCAACGACGAAGGCTGGGCCACCGTGTTTGCCGAGTGGCTCAAAGGCAGCCGGCTCAACGAGAAGGACGCCCTCCTGGTTTTCTCCGTCGGCGGCGGCAGCGTGGAGAAAAACGTCAGCCCCAACCTCGTCTCGGCCGTGCAATTGGCCAAGGAGCGCGGCGCCGCGGTGCTCGGGATCGTCGGGCGCGACGGGGGCTACACCGCGCAGGCGGCGGATGTCGCGATCATCATCGCGACGGTCAATCCGGAGAACACGACGCCCCATGCCGAGGCATTCCAGGCGGTGGTATGGCACCTGTTCGTCAGCCATCCGAAGTTGAAAGTCGCGCAGACCAAGTGGGAGAGCACGAAGTGACCGAGCGCGCCGTGTTCCTCGATCGCGATGGCGTCATCAACCGGCCCGTGGTTCGCGAGGGTCTCCCTTACCCGCCGGAGAACGTCGAGGAGTTCGATCTTTACGAAGACGTGCCGGCCGGTTGCGCGCGCTTGAAGGACGCCGGGTTTCTCCTGGTCGTCGCCACCAACCAGCCCGATGTCGGGCGCGGCGCGCAGAGCCGGGAGCAGGTGGAATCCATGCACGCGGTGATGGCGGCGGCATTGCCGCAGATCGACCGGGTGGAGGTCTGCTATCATCCGGGGCGCGGCGCGGCCTGCGATTGCCGCAAGCCGGCGCCGGGCATGTTGATCCGCGCGGCCGACGCGCTGGGCATCGACCTGAGCGCCAGCTTCATGGTGGGCGACCGCTGGCGGGACGTGGACTGCGGACACGCCGCCGGTTGCACGACCATCCTGCTCGACCGCGGGTACCGCGAGGAGTTGCGCCAGCCGCCGGATCACACGGTCCAGACTTTCACCGAAGCGGTGGAGGTGATCCTCGACGCCTCCCGCCCGAATCCGCTTGTCGGCCGCGCGCGGGCAAGGCTATCTTCCCCGCCGTGAGCACCGAACGCCTCCTCGCCATCCCCGTCAAGATCTTCGCCGACGGCGCGGATCGCGCCGGGATGCTCGACCTCTATAATAAACCTTTTATCCAGGGCCTGACCACCAACCCGACCCTCATGCGCAAGGTCGGCATCACCGATTACGAGTCGTTTGCCCGCTCGTTGCTCGAAGACATTCGCGACAAGCCGATCTCCTTCGAGGTGTTCTCCGACGAGTTCGACGAGATGCGCCGCCAGGCGCTCAAGATCCGCGATTGGCAGGAGAACGTGTACGTCAAAATCCCGATCACGAACACGCGCGCGGAGTCCGCCCTGCCGTTGATCAAGGAACTCGCGGCCGACGGCGTGAAGCTCAACGTCACCGCACTCCTGACCCTCAAGCAGGTCGAGGGCGTCGTGGACGCGTTGAACCCGGCCGTGCCGTCGGTCATTTCGGTGTTTGCCGGTCGCGTGGCCGACACGGGCGTCGATCCCATGCCGCTCATGCGGGAGTGCCGCGCGATCACCGGGGCCAACCCCACGGCGGAGCTTTTGTGGGCGAGCGTGCGCGAGGTGCTCAATATCTTCCAGGCGGCGGAGGCCGGTTGCCAGGTCGTGACCGTGCCGCACGACATCCTCGCCAAGGCGCTCAAGATGGCCGGCGCGGATTTGACGGACCTTTCTCTCGACACGGTGAAAATGTTTTATCAGGACGCCAGCGCGGCAGGATTCAAACTATGATACTATTATTAGGTGGCTCAGGGTATGTAGGGCAGGCCTACCAGCGGCTGTTTACACAGCGCGGGTTGGAATATCGCAATCTCGTCCGCAAGGAGGTGGATTACACCAATGTGCGGCAATTGACGCATCTGCTCGAGGAAACGCAGCCGGCCTTCGTGATCAACGCCGCCGGTTATACCGGAAAGCCCAACGTCGACGCGTGCGAGACCGACCGGACGAATTGCGTCTTTGGCAACGCGGTGTTGCCGGGCGTGATCCGGGAGGCGTGCGAGAAGACGGGTACGCCGTGGGGGCACGTTTCCAGCGGCTGCATCTATACGGGAGAGCGCCCGGGCGGCGGCGGGTTCAAGGAGGAAGACGCGCCGAATTTTTCGTTTCGCACGAATAACTGCAGCTTCTATAGCGGCACGAAGGCGCTGGGCGAGGAAGTGCTGGCCGGAGCGGAGCAGAATTTTATCTGGCGGCTGCGCATCCCGTTTAATGAAGTAGAAAGCCCGCGCAACTATCTGACCAAGATCATGCGTTACTCGAAGTTGCTGGAAGCGGCTAATTCGCTCTCGCAGTTGGACGAGTTTGTGCGCGCGACTTATGAGTGTTGGGAGAAGGAACTTCCCTTCGGCACGTACAATGTGACCAATCCGGGTCACGTCACCACGCGCGAAGTCGTGGATCTGATTCGCAAGAGCGGAGTCTGCGAGAAGGACTACCAGTTTTTTACGGACGAGACTGAGTTCATGCAGATCGCCGCGAAGACGCCGCGGTCGAATTGCGTGCTCGACACGAGCAAGCTCGAAGGGGCCGGCATCGTGATGACGGAAGTCCACGAGGCGATCGAAAAAGCATTGCGCGCATGGAAGCCGGAATGACCATTCTTGTCACGGGCGGGGCCGGGTTCATCGGCTCGAACTTTGTGCGGCACATGCTCGCGCAGGCCGACGGGCCGCGCGTGGTCAATCTCGATAAGCTCACTTACGCCGGGAATCGGGCGACCGTGGCCGATCTGGAGAGCAATCCGCGCTACGTCTTTGTTCATGGCGATATCTGTGATGGCGCGTTGATCGAACGGCTGTTCGCGGAGCACGCGTTTGGGGCCGTGGTGCATTTTGCGGCCGAGAGCCACGTCGACCGGTCGATCGATAACCCGGAAGAGTTTCTGGTGACCAATGTGCTCGGGACGTTTCGTTTGCTGGAAACCGCGCGGCGGCACTGGAAGAAGCTCGATGCGCAAGGCGCGGCGGCGTTCCGCTTTCTGCACGTCTCCACCGATGAGGTGTACGGCACGCTGACGATGGATGACCCGGCTTTCTCCGAGGAGACCCCTTATGCGCCGAACAGTCCCTACGCGGCGAGCAAGGCGGGGAGCGATCACTTTGCCCGTGCGTATTATCATACGTACGGGCTGCCGGTGCTGACGACGAATTGCTCTAACAACTACGGCCCGCACCAGTTTCCGGAGAAGCTGATCCCATTGATGATCCTCAATGCGCTCGATGGCAAAGCGCTGCCGATCTACGGCGATGGCGCCAACGTGCGCGACTGGCTCTACGTGGGGGATCATTGCGCGGCGGTGGCGCGGGTGCTCGAAGCGGGGCGTCCGGGTGAGACTTATAATGTAGGAGGCAATCACGAGCGGACGAACATGCAGATCGTCGACACGCTCTGCGCGGCGCTGGACCGGCTTTCGCCGCGCGCGGACGGGAAATCGTATTCCGCGCAAAAGACGTTCGTGGCGGACCGGCCGGGGCACGATCGGCGTTATGCGATTAACAGCGCCAAGCTGCAAAGCGAATTGGCATGGAGTCCGGCCGAGAGCTTCGAGACGGGCCTGGAGAAAACGATCCGCTGGTATCTGGAACACCGCGATTGGTGCAACAAAGTATCGGCCGATAAATATCAACGGGAACGGTTGGGCTTAAAATAGTTGTCATGTTGAGCGGAGCGAGGAACGAGCGCAGTCGAAACACCCTACTGACTTTGGTTCGGCGGCGGTGGACTCCGAGCGGAGTTGCCCGCGCCGGAAAGTCAGTAAGGTCCTTCGGCGACGCTCGCAAGCTCGCTGCTCAGGATGACCGGGGAAATTTGTCTTATGTATAAAGGAATCATCCTCGCCGGGGGAAGCGGCACGCGGTTGTTTCCGCTGACGCGATCGGTCAGCAAGCAGCTCATGCCGGTCTACGATAAGCCGATGATTTATTATCCGCTCAGCGTGCTGATGCTGGCGGGCATTCGCGAGATTCTTATTATTAGCACGCCGACTGACCTGCCGCAGTTTGAACGCCTCTTTGGCGATGGTTCGCAATTCGGGGTGCGGTTTGAATACCGGGAGCAGCCGGCGCCCGATGGGCTGGCGCAAGCGTTCCTGATCGGCGCGGAGTTTCTCGCGGGATCTCCGGCGTGTCTCATCCTCGGCGACAATTTGTTCTACGGGCACGACCTTTCCGTGGCGTTGGAACGCAGCGTGCAACGAACCGTCGGCGCGACCATCTTCGGTTACCGGGTGGCCGATCCCAAGGCGTATGGCGTCGTGGAGTTCGACGCCGGCGGCCGGGTGCTTTCGCTGGAGGAGAAGCCGGAAGAGCCGAAGTCCGATTACGCCATCCCGGGATTGTATTTCTATGACTCGGAAGTGGTCGAGATCGCGAAGAGTTTGAAGCCGAGCGCGCGGGGCGAGTTGGAGATCACCGACTTGAACCGGAAGTATCTGGAGCGCGGCGCGCTCATGGTGGAACGCCTCGGCCGCGGCACGGCGTGGCTCGATACCGGAACGCACGATTCCTTGCTGGAAGCGGCCAACTTCGTGCAGGCCATCCAACACCGGCAGGGGCTCAAAATCGCCTGCATCGAGGAGATCGCGTACGAGCAGGGCTGGATCGATGCCGCCGGATTGGCGGGGTTGATCAAAGGCTTGGGCAAGACTTCGTACGCCGATTACCTGCGCCGCCTGAGCGACGGCAAGTTGTAGGCGATGCCGCGCGATGGACGTTTCCATCCTCATCCCTCTCTTCAACCGGCTGGACCTCACCCGCGTTTGTCTCGAAACCCTCGAGCGAACGACGCAGCGCCTGCGGTGCGAGGTGATCTTCGTCGACGACGGCAGCACGGACGGCACGCGCGACTTCCTGCGCGGCCTCGAGGGACCGCTCCGCCGCGTCATCCTCAACGACGCGCCGCGCGGCTACGCCGCCAACAACAACGCCGCGGCCCGGCTCGCCAAAGCCCCCGTGCTCTGCCTGCTCAACAACGACACCGCCCTGCTGGCGGGTTGGCTCGAGGAAATGCTCGCCGTGCTCCAGCGGGCGCGCGCCGCGGGTTGCGTCGGCAACATCCAGCGCGAACCGCTCAGCGGCCTGATCGATCACATCGGCATCGCCTTCAACAAGGCCGGCAACCCCGTGCACGCAGGCAAGGACAGTCCATCGCCGCCCGCGGCGCGTTACACGCGCTGGCCCGCGGTCACGGCGGCATGTTTCCTCGTGCGGCGAAGCGTTTACGAGCAATTCGGCGGCTTTGACGAGAGTTTTTCAAATGGATTCGAGGACGTCGATTTCTGCCTGCGGACGGCGGAGACGGGCCTGGCGCATTACACGGCGAACCGGAGCGTCATCTACCATCACATCAGCTCATCGCCGGGGCGGCATCGGCGCGAGGCGGAGAACCTCGCCATCTATCGCGAGCGTTGGGGGTGGCGGGTGTCCGCTTATCTCGCGCGGTGCGAAGCGGTGCGGCGGCGGCCCGGTTTCTCGCAAGGCAGCGCCGAGGAATGGCGGGACGAATGGCGCCTTGCGCGCGAGGCCCGCCACCTCCAGCGCAAGGCGATCGGCGGTCTGCGAAAAGAGGGCCGGCGTTACCTTTACAAACATCTGCGGCGTCCCTGGCGCTATAATTATACCCGGCTCTGCGACGCCCTGACGCGCGCCTCCCATCCCATGCCGCCTTCCTTCGTTCCGTTGCCCTTCGGGCCTGTCCTCCGCGCGGACGGCAAGGGCGTCGACGACGCGTGGCTCTTTGACCCTCCCCAATGAACCGCGATCCATTCCTTATGGTGGCGGGCGACACGGCGCGCAACCCGGGGCGCTCGGGCATCCAGACGGTGGTGCGCAGCCTGGCGGCGGCGTTCGGCGCGATGGGCGTTCCCGCGCGGCCCGTGGTGTGGAAGGCGGGGGCGGATCAACTGCGTCCGCTCCCGCCGGAGCTGTCGCTGGGTTGGGGGGCGGAACCGCTGCGCGACCCGCCGGCGTCGCGGTGGCCGAAAGGGTGGCCCGCCCTGATCGCGAGCGGCGGGCGATTCCCGGTCCATCTTCATCCGCGGCACCGTGGGTTGAAGCGGGGCTCGTGGGTGCTGTTGCCGGAGCTATTGTACGCGGGCCGGGTGAATGCGCTCGTGCGCTACGTGCATCGGCACGGCTGGCGGCTGGCGGCCATTTTTCACGATGCCATCCCGGTGCAGGCCCCGGAGTTCGTGCCCGCGGATTTGCCCGCGAGTCACGCGGAATACATGCGGGGGTTGAGCCAGGCCGATTTGATCCTGCCCAACTCCGAGGCGTCGGCGGCGGGGTGGCGCGATTTCATGGCGCGCGAGGGGTTGACGGGGCCGCCGGTGAAGACGGTCACGCTGGCGTGCGATCTCCCTGGGGCGCCGCGCGTGCGGGAAGCGGCGCCCCGGCCTGCGGGAGAGCCCATTCGCATCCTGTGCGTGTCGACGCTGGAGCCGCGCAAGAACCATCGGACGTTGCTGGCGGCCTTCGAGCGCGCGGTGGAGTTGCGGCCCGATCTGCCGATGGAACTGGACCTTGTGGGCGCCCCGTACGTGGGTTCGCGGGACATCGTGGAGAGCGTGCACCGGGCGATGGACCGGTTGCCGGGCCGGGTGCGCTGGCGGGAAAAGGTCGAGCACAGCCTGCTCCGGCGGCTTTATCAGGAGGCGGATTTCACGGTGTATCCCTCCGTGCTGGAAGGCTTCGGGTTGCCCGTGATCGAGAGCCTGTGGTTCGGCTGCCCCTGCGTGTGCGCAAACTTCGGGGTGATGGCGGAGAACGCGGTGGGCGGCGGCTGTCTGGCGACGGACGTGCGCGATCCCGCGTCGCTCGCGTCGGCCATTCTGGAATTGGCCGCGGCCCCTGAGTTGCGAAATCAACTGGCGGTCGAGGCGACCCGGCGGCCGTTGAAGACCTGGCAGGATTACGCCGGGGAATTGCTGGAGGCAATGAAATCCGTCTGAGGGTGCCTGCCTGGATTCTCTCCCGCCCGGATCGCGTTGGCGACGTGATCATCGCGACGGCGTGCCTGGAGCCGATCCGGCGGCAGCGGCCCGACCTGCGGCTGGCGTTTGTCGCAAGAGAGGTGATGCGGCCGCTGCTGGAGGGGCATCCGCTCATCGATGATTTTATCGGGCTGCCCGGTTCCGGGCGGCATCTAGCCCGTGCTTTCCGGGAATTGAAGGCGGACGCGATTATACATCTCCACACAAGCCGTGCGGCGGAACTGGCGGGGTGGGGCGCCCGGATTCCAACCCGGATCGGGCGGCGGCATTCGATCCTCGATCCGCTCACGTTAACCTGCCGGTTGCCCGATCCCCGGCGGGAGGGCCGCAAACACGAGGGGGAATACAATTTTGATGTGCTGGCCCCGCTGGGGATCGTCGCGCCGGTGAGTGCCGACGCCCTGCGCCCGCGGGTGCATCTGGCGGAGCGCTGGCGGGAATCCCTGGCGGCGAAGACGGGGGTCGATCTGGCGGGGTGCTGCGTGTTGAACCCGACGGCGTTCTCCCCCGTGCTGCGTTGGCCGGCCGAAGCGTTTGCGGAGTTGGCCGCAAGGGCGGCGGGGCGGCTGGGCCGCATCGTGCTCGTGGCCGAACGGGCCGATGACCCCTCGGTGGCGGTCATCCGCCAACGGCTAGCCGCCGGCGCGGCCGACCTCTCGGGACGGCTCAATCTCGCGGAACTCGGCTGGCTCTTGAAATCGGCGCGCGTGTTGATCAGCCGCAACACCGGCACGGCGCATCTCGCGGCGGCGGTGGGGTGCCCAGTGGTGGAACTCTTCGGGCGCCCGGAGC
>CAXUAZ010000136.1:0-11002 GCA_964249195.1 uncultured Chthoniobacterales bacterium | reverse complement strand
TTTTCCATATTCCACGTCTTGCGTGGCCAGCCTCTGTCGCTGAGCTTGGAGGCGTCAGGCAGAGTCGTGCCTCCCCTGCCTAGGGTTGCGATTCCGGGTGCTGCCGTGAGTTCGAAAGCGCCCACATCAGCCAGAGGGGACGCGCCGCTTTGCTTCAGAGCGGCTTGCGCTCGGGCTTTTAAGCTTTGAGTTCGGACTTCCCCCGTCCCGCAGAGAGATGGTTCGGCGGGGAGAGCACTTCGCATCCACGCGCGGCTGAGCGCAGAATAACCTTCCCTTCGGTCGCCTCCTTCGGCTACGATCACCGCCATGCCTAACCATGCGCTCCAGCGAACGAGCCATGGCGTTTACGGTTTTCATTCCAATCCACGATTGCTTCGCCATGGCTCGTCGCTGAGCTTGGGTCGTTAGGCGACTGAGACACTTTTCCCATGAGTAACGTATCCAGCGACAAGTTAGGCTGCCTCGGGCTGCTCCTTAAGATATTTGGCATCGCACCTTCTTCGACAGCCACTGGGCCTTTACCATTTCGGCTGCGCGATGATTTCCTCTCTCCCGCCGAGATTTCCTTTTACCACATCCTTTTATCCGCAGCAGGCGATAGATTCACCGTCTGCCCGAAGATCAACCTCAACGAGATCTTTTTTGTTTCTCGCCCCGATCAGAATCAAGCCTCACGGAACCGCATTTCGCGCAAGCACGTTGATTTCTTGTTGTGCGACAGCCGCTCCATGCGTCCTCTCGTGGGCATCGAGCTTGATGATGCCAGCCACGCTCGGGAGGATCGTCAGACACGCGATGCGCTTGTCCAGCAAGTCTTCGATGCTGCCGGGCTGGCGCTTTTGCGTTTTCCTGTGCAGCGCGCCTACAACATTTCCGAGGTGGCTTCCCGTTTATCGTCGTCCTTCGACCAAGGTGCCGTTCCGCCAGCACAGGCAGTTTCGCAGGATGCGACTGCTGCGCCACTTTGCCCGAAGTGCAGTATTCCGTTGGTCATTCGCAGTGGCAGCCGCGGCAAGTTTTACGGATGCTCGAACTATCCTAAGTGCCGAGAGACTATCCCGATACCATGAACACGCGCCCCACCCGTCGCCTAACAAGGCGCTCCAGCGAACGGAGGCTGGCGGTGGGGTCTGTTCCGAGTTCCAGCATTGACTTCGCCAGCCTCCGTCGCTGAGCTTGGGTCCGTCAGGCTCTAAGAAACGCGCGGCACGATCGTTGTATCCACAACCATGAAACTTTCTCCGTGCTCCATCATCCTTTCATGTGTTGCCTTGGCAGGCTTGCTCTTGCTGTCACGGCTAATCTTTGCAGGGGCGGCCGACCACACCGCGGCGGTTGTCGCGCAGTATGGCAACGCGCAAGGCAACGACGGCATACGGGCATCCGCGCTCCTGGCGGAGCACAAAATCCAAAGCGCAATGGTGGGATCGGCAGGATTGGAAATCGTTATCAACCAAGGGGACCGTGCAGATGAAGCCCGCCAGATCCTGGCGCGCGCCATCAAAGACGAAGGTTTAAAGATCCAACTGGTCAAATACGATGCAAAGACCAACCGCTTATTACCCCTCTCCGCAGAAACTGTTCTTGGGACTGGCACTCAGTCCTTCAAAACGCCCGAAGCCTAACCACTCGCTCCTCCCAAACTCACACCACGATACAATTCAACGCATATGCTCTGGACCTCTGTCGTAAACGCGAGCTTTCCACCTAGAAGTGCCATGCGAGCAATCCTTATGTTAGCCTGTGTATGCATCTTTTGCGCGTGTTCTGAAAACCGCGATTATAAGGAGTTTGTCTCTCCAGATGGACAAACGACAGCTTGGCTGTTCATTCGGGAGGGGAACGTAACCACCGCCCCCGGTTATCAAATTTCCATCGGCAAGTCGAAGCCTACTTGGATAGGGAATATTTACGTCCAGCAACTGAATGAGAAAGTAGAATTGAAATGGCTCAGCAATACGGAGCTGGAGATTACGACTGATCCGCAGGCGAAAATTCTGAAGCACGAGCCTACCTTTGGAAGCATCGTCATCCGCTACCGAACGCGCTGATCATTTCCTGCCATGTTGCCTCCACATAGCAATTAACCACCCGCCGAGCCTAACCATGCGCTCCAGCGAACCGAGGCTGGCGGCGGCGCTTTCTCTGCAATTCACGTCTTGCCTCGCCAGCCTCTGTCGCTGAGCTTGGGTCATTAAGCGGCTACGCGCTCTTTGCCCGCACAGATTCCACTTTTTCCGGCTCGTAGCAGGCCTGTTCCGCCCCAGACTCAACCCGCTCCACCCTGGAGTTGGTTACTTCCAGGCCGGAGTTGATCTTTCCGAGTCAGCATTAATTCATTCCGAGCCGGAACAGGTTATTTCCAGCGGGGTTCATCCTCGATGTCAGCCGTCGGTCCAGCCGGGGCACCGTCTCACCGAGCATGAACCGCTGGTCGGGACCGCGGATCAGGTGGCAGACGAAATGGGCCGAACGATGGAGTTCGTCGGCGGTGACGGCTTTCTTATCAGCGGCGCCCTTGCCCCGAAATACGTTGGCAGGATCGTCGATCAGCTCGTTCCCGCTCTCCAACAACGGGGGCTCGTTCGAGCAAAATATACGCACGCGATATTTAGAAAGAATCTGCTCTCTTATTGAGAGCGGGTCAGAGAACGGTGCAGTGTTATTCGTCTTCTTGTTCCCAAGTATAAGTTGGAAATAATGCTTATCCGGCGGAGCGGAGGCGACCAGGGCCACCACACTAGAACGTCACGATCGTTCGCAAGCCGAGCACCAAGGCATCGGCGATGCCGCGCGAGCCGCCGGGGTGGATGATCGCTTGCAAATCGGGCTGCACGGCGCACCAGGGCGTCACAATGGCCTGGTAGGTGCATTCGAGCACCACTTCTTCGTCGTGCGGCGCGACGGCTTTGCCGGCAAAGAAGTTCGCGTCGTGGTCAAAGGCGCGCAGCGAGTCGCTGAACCGCGCGTAACTCACCGCAACCCCCAGCAGATCCTTGTCGCGGGTAGGCAGCAGGCCGCGGTAATTCAAGCCGCTGTCCAGATAAAAGGAAACCGTGTTGCGATCATCCGGCGCGGCGCTGACCCGCAGAAAGGCCGCCAACCCTTCGCCGGGCAGTACGCCGGCGCCTGGCGCTCCGGCGGGGCGGTACAGCGCTTGATCCACGATGAAGTACCCGGCATAATCGCCGCAGTGCGCTTCCGGCAATCCGGTCGACGCCGGGCTGGCCAGGAGTCTTCGATGATCGTCAAAACGCTCGTCCGAGAATGTGTCCGTATGGTAAAAACCGCCGAGCTTGTACGTGCCCGGCAACCCCTTTGCGTCTTTTCCCTGGTTGAGCCGGTAACCGATCTCCGCGAGCGCAAAGGCGCCTTCCCTGGAATTGAGGTTCACGCGGATGCCGGCGTGGTTGTACGTCATCCCGCGCTGTGAACCCGGCGAAGGGTCGCCCAATGTGTCGGGGTCGGGATTGCCGTCATACACGGCGGCTTGCAGATAGGAGGCGTCATCCGGCTCGACGCGCAGCCGCACGCCGGGCGCGGCAATCGCGTAGATGGGCGCGGGCACGTTCGCGGAGATGGTCGGGAGCACGCCGTAGCTGCTGTTGATGAAGAGGGCGCTGATCTCCGAGCCGTAGAACTCCTTGTCCGAAGCGAGCTGCCCGGCGCGCAACGACACGCGCCCGCGTTTGCCAAGCGGCAATCCCTCCTCCAGCCACATCTCAAAAAGCCGGGTGCTGTCGTAGAAGTCGATGTTGCTGAAACGCCCGAAGTCGCCCACGTATTTATCTGTCCCGCTGGGCCCGTGAATCTCGAACGCGCTCGCGTGCAGCTTGAGGCCGTCGAGGTGCGCGAGCTTCACGAAATCGAGATCGAGATCCAACTCCACCAGGCCGTCGTACACCTGCCCCTGGCGGATGCCGCCGATCGGGTTGCCGAATTCTTCGCTGGTGTAAATCAGACCCAGCGTCACGCCGCGGTTGACCAGTTCCGTACGGACGCCGCCCCAGACGCCGAGAAGTTGTTCCTGTTCCAGCAAGCTGGGCTGCGGCTTGGGCTCGGTCGGGCTGCTCAGGAGGTCGGAGCCGCTGGTGTTGGGCGAGTTGGGCTGCTGGGCGAGGGCGCCTCCCGACGCGCAAAGCACCGCGCCACAGAGCAGCAGGCGCAAGGTCGATGGCATCCGAGCGTTTTAGGGAAAAATCAGCGCGCACACATCGAAAATCGCGACCGTCGGTTTTTTTCCTTGGGCGTTTGTGCATCGCAGGGGCTCGCGGTAGCGTAGTGTTGGAAACGCTCGCTGCGCGCGACAAGTCCCTCAAACTCAATGCAAACCACAGTCGAATCACCCTTGCCTTTGCGCGACGTTGCCGGCGCGTCCCTGCCGGAATTTCCAACCTTCAGCCTGGCTCGTCTCTTAAAGACCGTCTTCGCTCCGCATTCGGCGGAACGCGTCGCCGTTCTAATCGACCTGCCGGATCCGAAGCAGATAAAGGACTACGCCTTCCTCGCGGACCCCAAACTGACCATCCAGCGCATCGCCTACGAGACGTTCTATACCGGGCTCAAGGATGGCGTGTTGAATGAACTCGGACTCCAGGGCGGCGAGATGTTCGCCTATCAAATCACCGGTGGCAGCAACCTCGATCTGCCCGATCTTGCCATCGATGCCCAAGGCAACGAACTAAGCTTTGAACGGGATATTTACCCAAAATATCAGCTCATCCTCTGCATCTCGACGTACTCGGCGACCGCGCCGTTGACGGCTTCCGCGAAGCAGTTCGGCTTTCGCGGGGCGACCTTGCATGGCGTCAACCCGGTCATCCTAGCCTCGGGCCTCTCCGTTAATTACGATGAAGTTAGCGTCGCGGCCGAAAAGCTGCGCCTCGGACTGACCCGCGCGGACGGCGTGGACGTCGACTTCGGCTTCCGCGACGAGGTGTATCAACTTCACATCGAGCTTGGGGGCCAGGAGGCCCAGAAAAGTCACGGCCTGTGCCGGGGCGGTCCCGACATCGCGAACCTGCCGGCGGGCGAGGTGTACTTCGTCCCGACCGGCGCCGAAGGCGAGTTCCCGATGCAGTACGAGGACGGCACCATCGGGCTGATGACCGTCACCGGCGGCCGCATCGTCGACGCAACCCTCCTGCGGGGCAACGAAGCCACCGTGGCCGCCCACCGCGACAAACTTCGCGACGATCCTCTCACCGGCGAGCTCGGCGAGCTCGGCTTCGGCACGCAGGTGCTGCCGGTCTCCGGACGCGACATCCAGGACGAGAAAATCCTCGGGACGTTCCACGTGGCCACGGGCCGCAGCGATCATCTCGGCGGCTCATTGACGCCCGACCGATTCAAGAGCCCGCTCAATGCCACGCACGACGACGTGCTCTTCGCGCCGACCAAGACTCCTGATATTCACGCGCCGCTTGTGCGGTTGCGCCGGGGCGGGGAATCTTTCGCGATCATTGAGAATTACCGGCCCGTCGGGCGGCTGGCAGTTGCGCTCGATGCCTGAAGCGTTTTAACTTCCAGACTGCGCCAATGGTCAATCCGTACGAGACCGATCAACTGTTGGCGCAGTATCTTCTTTTTCATTACGGCCGGCCGGACGAAATCCTCCCGCACCGCTTCGGCCCGATCGATTCGCTGGATTTTGCGGTGCGGGTGGTCCACGAATGCATCACGGCATCTGACTTGGGCAAACCCGGCCGGGCGCTCGATCTTGGATGCGCCGTCGGACGCTCGAGCTTCGAACTGGCGCGGTTTTGCGGCGAGGTGATCGGGATCGATTACTCGGCGAAATTCATCGAAGCGGCCAAACGGCTCCAGCGCGACGGCGCGGTGGCCTTCCAACGCATCGACCAGGGGGAGTTAACCACGGATTGCGTCGCGCACCCGCCCAGCGGTGTCGAGCTCGATCGCGTGGGCTTCGAGACCGGCGACGCGGGTGATTTGCGCGATCATCTCCGCGATTTTGATGTCGTGTTGATGGCCAATCTGATTGATCGCCTCCCCAACCCGCGCGCGTGTTTGTCGCGATTGCCGGGATTGCTCAGGCCGGGCGGCCAGTTGGTGATTGCGTCGCCATTCACCTGGTTGGAGGAATATACGCCCAAGGAGAATTGGCTCGGCGGCTTCGAGCACGATGGCGGGCGCGTGGGAACATTCGACACGCTGGTCGAACTGCTGGCGGGCGATTTCATTCTGGAGCGCAGTCTGGATTTGCCGTTTCTCATTCGCGAACACGCGCGTAAGTTCCAGTGGAGCGTCAGCCGCGCCGGCGTGTGGCGGCGGCGTTAGGCATTTATTATGAAACCGGAAACCCCCTTGCGAGCACAACTCGAGAAGTTGCATCGGCAACTCCTGCAAACGCCGTCCCTGGACGATCGCGGACGGCGTCTCCTCGCGGACGTCGAAGCCGACCTTCAACGGCTGGACGCCCCGCTGGCCGAGCGCGAGGAGATCCAAAGCCGTTGGAAGACGGCGGTGGTCGAGTTCGAAGGTTCACACCCGCAGTTGGCCAGCGGCCTCGAACAGATGGCCAATCTCCTCAGCAACATGGGTCTGTAGCCTGATGACCGATTGGGAGCAGCAGTACCGGATCGGCGACACGCCATGGGACAAAGGCGCGCCCGCCCCGCCGCTGCTGGAGTGGATTGAAAAGGCAACGCGGCCGTTAGGCGGAAAAATCCTCGTGCCGGGCTGCGGTCTCGGGCACGACGTGCGGGCGCTGGCGGCGGCCTTTCCGCAGACGGAAGTGTTGGGGCTCGATCTGGCGCCCAGCGCCATCGTGGCGGCAAAGGTGATCCCATTCGCGGGTAAGGTGGAATTTGTCCTCGGCGACCTCTTCACGTTGCCGCGCAAAATGCCGGGCGCATTCGACGCAATCTTCGAACACACCTGTTTCTGCGCCATCGATCCATCGAGGCGCGCTGACTACGCAACGGCGGTCGGCGCGTTGTTGAAGCCGCGCGGGCATCTTCTGGCGCTCTTTTACCTCAACCCGCACGACCCCGGAGAAGACGGCGCCGGCCCGCCGCATGCGAGCACCCTGGCGGAAATCGACGCTCTATTCTCGCCGCGCTTCAACCTGCTCGAAGACTCCGTGCCGACGCGTGCCTACCCCGGCCGCGAAGGCCGCGAGAGGTTGCGTCTTTACGAGAAGCGGGCAGACTTCCTCTCGCCATGAGACTGCTGCTCGTCGACGGGAATTACTACGCTTACCGCTCGTTCTTCGCGATCCGCGGCCTCAGCAACTCCAAGGGCGAGCCCACGAACGCGATCTTCGGATTCGTCAAAGCCATCCGGCGCATGATCCAGCACCTCGCGCCGGATTACGCGGCGGTGTGTTGGGACACCGGGCTGCCCCGGCGGCGGGTCGAGCTGCAACCGACCTACAAGCAGCACCGCGCGGAAATGCCCGACGACATGGTCCCGCAGTTGCCGTTCATCCGCGAGCTGGTAACCCAGATGGGTCTGCACAATCTCTCCCTGCCCGACACCGAGGCCGACGACCTGATGGCTTCCTACGCCTGCGCCGCGCACCATCAGGATATCTGCTCGGTGCTCGCGACCAACGACAAGGACCTGCTCTCGCTGGTGGACGATTGCGTGAGCATCTATTCGACGGCCAAGGCGGACATCACGCCGCCCGAGGAGTTCGTGCTGTTGGGCGCGGAAGCGATCACCCGGAAGTGGGGAGTGGCGCCGCCGCGCATCCTTGATGTGCTTGCGCTCAGCGGCGACGCCAGCGACAACATCGCGGGCGTGCCCGGGGTGGGTCCCAAGACGGCCACGACGCTGATCCTCGAGGCGGGATCAGTGGAGTCGTTGTTGGAGAACGTGGCGGCGCTGCCTAACGCCAAGCTGCGCGACAAGATCGCCGCCGCGGAAGCGCAGATCCGGCAGAATTGCGAAATGGTGCGCCTCGACACCGACCTGCCTTTGCCAATGCCCGTACAGCAATTAACGATCACGCCGCGCTACGACGAGTTGATTTCGTCCATCGAACGGTGCGAGTTCCGCTCGCTTTTGGTGGAGATCAAAGCGGAGCAGAAAGCCGCCGCGCCGCCTTCGCCGCCGCCCGCGCAGGAGGAGCTTTTCCCTTTCTAGGCGCTTCCAGATTTTAGACAGAATTAACAGAATTTAACAGAATTAGGGGAAGAGGAAGAAGGGGGACGCCGATTGATTTCTGTCTCTGCCAATTCTGTTAAATTCTGTTAATTCTGTCTAAAATTCCGGGATCTCTTACCCACCCGCCGCGCCCTCGCCGCCGGGCTTTGTCATCTCCACGGGATCGAGCGCCTTCTCGAGTTCGGCCTCCGGCAACACCTTCCGCTCCCGACAAATTTCGCGCACCGTTTTCCCGGTCTTGCCGCTCTCCTTCGCGATCTCGGCCGCCAGATCGTACCCGATGATGGGCGCCAGGCTCGTGACCATCGCCATGCTGTACTCCACCAGCTCGTTGCAATGCGCGGTGTTCGCCTCGATGCCGCGCACGCACTTGGTCGTGAACGCACACACCGCGTTCGTCAGGATGCGGGCATTCTCGAGGAAATGATGCGCCATCACCGGCATCATCACGTTCAACTCGAAGCTGCTCCCCGCCGCCGCCGCCCACGTGATCGTCGCGTCGCCGCCGAAGACCTGCGCGCAGACTTGCATCAACGCCTCGCACATCACCGGGTTTACCTTGCCGGGCATGATCGAACTGCCCGGCTGCGTCGCGGGAAGGGTGATCTCTCCAAACCCGCAACGGGGTCCGCTGCTTAGCCAGCGGATATCGTTGGCGATCTTGAACAGACTCGTCGCGACCGTCTTCAATTGCCCGCTCGCCTCGACGAGCCCATCCTTGGCCGCCTGCGCCTCAAAATGATCCGGCGCTTCGCGGAACGCGATGGTTGTCATCTTCGCCAGGTGCGCGATCGCGAATTTCGGGAAGTCCGGATGACAATTCAATCCCGTGCCCACCGCCGTGCCACCCAGCGGCAACTCCTCCAGCGGACGCAGCGCGTTGGTCACCCGGCCGCGCCCCTTCTTGATCTGCTTGGCGTACCCCGCAAACTCCTGACCCAGCCGCACCGGCGTCGCATCCATCAGGTGCGTCCGCCCGATCTTGATGACCTCCCAGAACTCCTGCGCCTTCTCGCTCAACGCCTTCTCCAGATCCTCGAGCGCCGGCAACAGATGATTGTGCAACGTCTCGGCCGCGGCGATGTGGATCGCGGTCGGGATCACGTCGTTGCTCGACTGCCCCATGTTGACGTGATCGTTCGGGTGCACCGGCGTCTTGGACCCAATCGGCGTGCCGGCGAGTTGCGAGCACCGGTTCGCCAACACCTCGTTGGCGTTCATGTTCGTGCTCGTGCCCGAGCCCGTCTGGAAGATGTCGATCGGGAAATGCTCGTCCAGTTTCCCGTCGATCAACTCGGCGGCGGCTTGCTCGATGAGCGTCGTCCGCTCGAAGTCGAGCCGGTCGAGCTCGCGATTCGCCCGCGCGGCCACGGCCTTCACCAGCCCGAGCGCCCGCAGGAACGCCCGATTGAACCGATACCCGCTGATCGGAAAATTCAGCACCGCCCGCTGGGTGCTGGCGCCATAGAGGGCGTCGGCCGGCACGGGCATCTCGCCCATGCTGTCTCTTTCGACGCGGGTGGGCCCGCCTGGTTCGGCGGCGGCGGAAGGCGAGGGGATCACGCGGATCAACTAACGCTTGGCGCCATCTGCCGTCAACGAGCGCTGCCGATTCTTCGGGCGGCTGCCGTTGCGCGCGTGGCCGTGGGGCGAGGTCAGGCCGTCCTTATGGAAGACGGTGATGAACATCGGCGGGATGTTCGGGATAAAATACTCGCTGTCCGCGCGCGGGAAGATGTCGGGCGTGGCGTGGCCGCGCAACTCGTTGGTCACCTGGTAAATGATGAATTTGCCCGTGGCTTTGAGCGCCTCGTGGGTATTGCGCAGGAGCCGGCGCTTCTTCTCGACTTCCATCGTGCTGAACGGGATGCCCGAGACGATGTAATCGCAGTGGGCGAGTTCCCGCTTGGCGAGCTCCTGGGTGAGCGTCGCGCAATCCGCCTGGATGACATCCACGCGGGGGTCATCGGCAAACTGCTCTTCGAGACTGCGGCAAAACACGGGGTCGAGCTCAAAGAGGAGGAACCGCGAATCGGGGTGCGCCTTTTTGAGCATGTGGCGGGTGTGGCAACCTTCGCCCGGCCCGTACTCCGCGACGACGATGGGTTTGGAAAAATCCATCTTGCCGGCGACCCGGCGGATCATCATGGGCGAGCTGGGGATGATCGAAGCAACCTGGAATGGGCGCTGGAGGAACCGGGTGAAAAACAGGAGAGATGGCATGGCTGGTGTTAATGTCGGCGGGGCAGTCTGACAGATGATCCCGGCTTGTCCAGCATTTGGATGCGCCTCCCGGAATCAACCTCACCGTTCCGGCGCACCGCGTTTTTTCATTTTTCATAGGCGCGGTAACGTATCGTAACGCCTTGTAAGCTATCTGCGCTTCCCGGCCCGGACATCCGCCGCGCCGCAAAATTCCCGCACATGATGCGCATCATTGCACCGGGATCGCGCCCAATTGTAGCGGCGGTCTATGACCGTCGGCAATTCGATTGCCAGGGGGAACCGGCGCTTCCTGTAAAGACGTGTCGACCGACGGTTATAGCCCGCCGCCACAGCCATCTGCCGCCTTTAAAAAAAGAAGCGGATTATGCGCATAATTGCGCTGCCGTCTCTCCCCGGCTTAAGCCGGCAAAAGGCTAAAATGTCAAAGAACAGATTCTGAACCCTTGGCTCAGGTACTCTTTGCACGCTACCACAGGACGAGTTGCATGTCAATGCTTATCTATCACAACCGTGTCTTTGGGTCGTGACGCGCGAAGGCTCGCAGCCAGAAAAAGATACATGATCGTAAAATTAGCCTTGCCAAATCATGGCTCGGCTGCCAGCATTGGGTCATGCGTGCGTTCTCCTGGCTGCGTCCCGTCCT
>CAXUAZ010000135.1:0-11074 GCA_964249195.1 uncultured Chthoniobacterales bacterium | reverse complement strand
ATCCACACAACCTACAAGGATCAATCGCCATCCAAAAACAAGCCCCGCCAATTCCTCTACCCCAACATGCTCGACACGCACAGCGCCCTGCTGCACCTGCGCGGCGTGCCGTTGGCCGACGGGGAAAGCCACGTCGTGCTCGTGATGACGGTGACCAACCCGTACCTGGTCACTCTGAAGGCGCTGAATCGTGAAACGCTAGAAACCAAGTCCGGCAAGCGGGCGGCCATCAAGTGCTCGCTGAACATGGGCAAGGTCGGCAAAGACGGCGGGTTGACTCCGCAAAAGAAGTTCAAATCCGCGACCGTATGGGTCTCGGATGACGCCGATCATACATTGCTCAAAGCCGAAGCGAAGGTTTTCATCGGCACGGTGACGCTGGAACTGGATTCCATCGAATTCCGCCCGCGCTAACGCACTACGCGCCCCTCATAAACACCCGTCCGCGCAGGACGGCTGGGCTCCAATCGGAGGGCTGCCAGCGTCTCCGCGGTGAGACGGCCAGTGCGGCGCATGCCGTTGGCAGATTGAAACTCCGACAGCGCGGCGAAAGTCGCCTCTCCCGGCAAGCCGTCCGCGTCCCCGCCGTAGAAGCCGCTGCGCATCAGGCGGAACTGCGCCTTGCGCAGCACATCGGCTTGCACGGGAGGCGGCGCGAACTCGTAAGGCGTCCCGGCAAACAAGCTCATCAACGATTCGGACGGACGCACGCCGCGGGGCGCGATGCGATTATCCGGCGCAGGGCGCTGGTCATCATCGCCGTTGATCACGGGGGCGGGCGCGAGCGGGGGCCGCGTCGGTTCATTCGCCACCCGGCGGTCTTCCCGGGATGGCGCCCCGGTTTTCGCGATCGACTTGAGCGTCTCGTCGTTCAACACCCCGGTGACCGCGAGGCCATTTCGAATCTGGTAACGGCGCACGGCCTGCGTGGTCTCGTCGCCGGGCGCCCCGTCGATCGAGCCGTAGTAGAAGCCTTGATCGTGCAGCGCCTGCTGCGCCTTGCGCAAGGCGTCATCGGCCCGCAGCGGCGAGGCGGCGGCCATGAGCAGCAGCCCGCAAAAAAGGAGCGTCTTGGAAGGGAATCGCATGGTGTAAAAAGACGAAGAAAGCTGGCGCGCTATTCAAAGCCTGCCGCCAGTCGCATCCGGCGGCGCGGAGAGATAATTGAAAATACCGTCCGCGATAGACTTCGCAAGCCGCTGCCGGTAGGCCGGGTCTCCCAGCCGGCGCGCTTCCGCCGGGTGACTCACAAATCCGCCCTCGACCAGCACGGCTGGCGCAAGCACCCGGCGCGTCACGTACAGCGCCCGTTCCTTGATTCCCCGATTCGCCGCCGCCGTACCCGAGACGAGCGAACCCTGGATGCAATCCGCCAGCCGCTGACTCTCGCGGACACAGTCCGCGGCGGGCGGCGTCGAGCGTGTCAGCGACGCCCACATCCACGGAGGCGCCAGGCCATTCTCGCGCGTGGCGGAGTAATACGTCTCGATCCCCGACGCCGCCGAGGCGCCCGGGGAATCGTTGAAATGGATGCTGACGAAGATCGCGCCCGGCGTCGCGTTGGCCAGGCCGACGCGCGCCGCGAGCGGGATAAACCGGTCATCCTGGCGGGTCATCCGCACGGAAATGCGCCGGTCGCCGAGCGCCGCCGCGACCCGCAGCGCGACATCGAGATTAAGGTCCTTCTCCACCACGCCTTGCGCGACGGCGCCGGAGTCTGCGCCGCCGTGGCCGGGATCGAGGATCACCGCCGCCGGGCCCGCGATGTTCCCCCGGCGGCCGAACCACGTCGAGAAGTCCGGCAATCCAGAGCCCAACAGCTCCACCAGGCAAACGATGAACAACGCCAGCCCAAGGGCGCAAACTGCCTGGCGCGCCACCCCCCTTGGGTCAGCCATTTTCCGGCAGAAGCGCGTGTGTCTCTTCGGCGGTTAAGAGGCGATAAGCGATGGCGGATTTTGCATCCTGCTCGAGCACGGCGGCTTCCACGGTGGCCTCGGCAAGCTGTTCGCGTTGGGACGCGCGAAGCTGGTCGTCACTCGGAGGCGGGGTTTCCTTCTCGGATCCCAACGCCAGATAACCGACCGTCCAGGCGTCGAGCGCGACGCGCAGGGCCGCGGGCAGATCCAGGTCGGGGCGAAAGACGCCGGCGAGATATTTCTCCATCGCCTCGGCGGAAACGCGGGTGCCGCTCAACGCCGCGTACTCGTGCCGGGTGCGGGACAGCGGCGTGCCGTTGGTCTGGATTGCGCCGTCGTAATCAATGCGCAGAAAAGTGTTACGCGAGTTCTCGGGCCCGAGCTCGGCAAAGAGCATGCGCGCGAGATACGGCGGACCGTACACCTGCTCAAACGCCGCCTTGAGCGCCGGGCTAAGCGAATAATTCGCCATTCGCCGCAGCGACACATCGGCCGACGAACGCGTAAACCCCTCCGAGCTTGCGAGCTCGATGGCCGTCATGCGCAGCCGCTCGATGTCCCCCGGGTGCCCGATTGCGCCCATGGCGATGCGGTCGTAAATCTCGAAGATCTTCTGCCGCTCACGTCCCAGGGTGAAGAGCAGGATGCCGCCGCGGTAATTCAAGGCGGCGATCGGGCTGCCGGTCGCAATTTGGCTCTCGATGTATTCCCGGCGATTGGCGATCGCCTCGACGAAACGAAAAGGTTCTTCGAACATAGCCGTTTAGGCGAGGGCTCGCTGCGCTGGCGCGCGACCGAACAGATCGCGCAAAGTTTCGTCATCCACCGTGGCGATCCCCTCCGCCGTGATGATCTTGACCATCGGAAAAATGCGCCCGTGCCGATCGACGCCGCCCGTCGCGGTATCCGCCTCCGCCGCGGTGTCGAGCGCGCGCAGGACGAGGAGGAGCGCTTCTTCGCGATTATATTCCCGGAGCGGTTTGCGGCCCCAGGCGTTTTCGTAATACAACACCCCGCGCACGGCGGGTGAACCGGAGCCGGTCGCGGCGTAATCCGCCACCTCGAAGTTGGCGCCCATCACGTCGTAAAAATACAGGCGGCCGGTCCCCTCCCCGGCCGTGTCATACGTCGCGAAGATCGGCACCACGACGCCGACGCCCTGCATCACCAGCCCAAAGTTGTCGCGCAGGAGCTTCGAGAGCGCGCGCACCTTGCCGTCGGTGCTCATTTCCTGGAGTTGGGTGCGGCGGTAAAACTGGAACGAATGCCCGAGCACCCGCGCCATTTCCCAAGCGGTGGCAGGCACGCCGGCAATGGCCATCACCGAATGCCGGTCGATCTCGAGCACCTTGTCGGCGCGGTCGTAGACCACGATGTTGCCCGCGGTCGCGCGGCGGTCGCCGGCGACCAGCACGCCCTCGGCAAACTTGAAGGCAAGGATGGTCGTGGCCTGCGTCTGCGCGGGAACCGAGGACGCTCCCCCGCCCGGCGCGGCGACCGAGTACAGCCCCCGCGCCTTCAGCACGGCGGTAAAATCCCCGGCCTGCTCTCCCGCCGCCGGGGCAAGGAACCGGTCCATTATTCGCCGGTGCGCTGGCGGTAGCGCTTGGACTGGTTGGGATCGACCTTCTTCATGCGATTGAGAAGGTCTTTAGTGTCAGGCTTCGAGACATCCGGCGACTTGGGACCGCCTTCGCCATCCTGCTTTGGCTCCCACGGCGCGGGAGCATGTGGTCGTTGCGTGCGCTCTGGCATAGATGGGCCATAGCTTATCTGATCGAGCCGGAAAATGCAAGGGAGGGACCATTCCAACGGGTTCGACGCTTGGACCTTGAAACTTGAGCCTTGAACCTTTAAGTAAGCCTCGTGTCCAACACCTCCGCCTCCTGGTATCTGCTCAAGGCTGAAGACGGCGCCATCTTCGGCCCGGTCAGTTTCGACCAACTCAACGCCTGGGCCACCTCCGCGCAGATCTCCCCGCTCGACAAGCTTTCCCCCGACCAACTCACCTGGATGAAGGCGCCCATGGTGCCCGAGTTGCAGATGGATTGGCTGGTCGAACTCACCACCGAGCAGCTCTACGGCCCGACCACGCTAGGCGCGATCCAGGAGTTCCTGAACATCGGCGAAATCTCCGCCGACACCCTCGTGCTCAACGCCCGCGACGGCACGAGCGCGCAGGTCAAGGACATCGACGTGCTGACCATCCCCGAGGAGGAACCCGAATCGCCCGAAGCCGTTGACGAACCGGTTCGGACCGGCATCCGCGCCAGCTTGCAGCAGCGGATCCGTGAACTTGAGAGCACGCTCCTCGAAGAACGCCGGTCCCTGGAGCTGCTCGAGGAGCGTTACAACAAGCTCGAAGCGAAGTACGTCGAGCTCGTCAAGCACCGGCCGTAAGGGCCGGGCGGCGCCAGCCCGACGCGCCGGCGGGACACTTGCCGGCCGCGCGCGGACTGTCGGGAAAGACCGGACCTACTTGACGTGCCCGGAGACCAGCTTGGTCATCTCGAACATGCTGACCTGCGCCTTGCCGTCGAACACCGGCTTGAGCGCAGCGTCGGCGTTGATCAGCGTCTTCTTCTTGGGGTCCTGCAGGTTATGCTTCTTGATGTAAGCCCAGAGCTTGCTGGTCAGCTCCGTGCGCGGGAGCGGATCGGCGCCCACCACGGCCGCCAATTTGGCGTCGGGCGTAACGGGTTTCAGGAAAGCGGCGTTGGTCTTTTTGGGGGCGGAAGTTGTTTTCTTGGGAGTGGCCATGGGCATCTCGATTAGAACACCTGACGCCTGGAGACAATCTTTATTTCAGTCGAACATCCTTTTTTCTGCCGAAAACCCCTGCAATCGGCGGAAACTCGCCTCCGCGAGGCATTTTCGGCCCACGCCAGCGACCCGGAAACGGCTAACGAAGGCGGTGAAAACCCATCTCGTCCTCGTACCCTTCGGGGGCGGCGTGAACGGCCAAAAGAAGCATGGCTATTCCAGCCAGCGAAACGCTGAAAACGGCGGAAACGACGATGATCATGGAGAGGGGGTTGAAGCTGGGGGTCACCTTTTTACAGCAGTTTCTTTGCCAACGGCTTTTCAAGCGCCGGTTTCGAGGAAGGGATCGAACGAGAATCGTGGCGCCGGCCCGCCCTTGAGAAACGCCCTCGAGAGCCCCAGTGCCTCGTGGATCACGTCATCCATGTCGAGGTACCGGTAGGTCGCCAACCGCCCCAGAAATGACACCCCGCCCTCTTCCCGCGCCAGCGTGTAATAGCGCCGCAGCAGCGCCATGTCGTCCTCGCGCCGCACCGGATAATACGGCACGTCCTCCGGCGCCGTCGCCTTGCTGAACTCGCGGAACGCCACGGTCTTCTCGTGCTCCTCCCACGGGGTGAAATGCTTGTGCTCGTGCACGCGGGTGAACGGCACGGACTGCTCCGGGTAATTCACCACCGCGTTGCCCTGGTAATCGCCGACCGCGTCGATGCGCTCGAAGGTCACCGTCCGGTACGAGAGCCGCCCAAGCTGGTAGCCAAAATACGCGTCGATCGGCCCGGTGTAGAACGTGTGCGCGAACTCCGCCGCCTCGCCGCTCGCAAACGTCCGGCCTGTCTGCACCTCGATCTGCGGGTGATCGAGCAGATTGGCCACAATCCCGGAGTAACCCTCCTCCGGGATGCCCTGATATTGCGACGCGTAATAATTATCGTCGTAGTTGAACCGCACCGGCAGCCGCTTGAGCACCGAGGCCGAGATCTCGGTCGGTTCGCAACCCCACTGCTTCTTCGTGTACCCGTAAAAGAACGCCTCGTACAAATCGCGCCCCAGAAACCGCAGCGCCTGTTCCTCGAAGTTGGCCGGCTCCTTGATCGACGCGTCACCCAGCGTCGCGACGAACTCCCGCGCCTCTTGCGGATTGAACGTCTTGCCGAAGAACTGGTTGATCGTCAGCAGGTTGATCGGCAACCCGAAGACGCCCCGCGGCGTCACCGCCTTCACCCGGTTGACCCACGGCCGCATCTCGCCGAAGCGCTGGAGGTATTCCCAGACGTGGGCGTAGTCGGTGTTGAAAATGTGCGGCCCGTACTTATGGATCGTGACGCCGGTGGCTTCGTCGCGTTCCGTGAAGCAGTTGCCGGCGATGTGGGGGCGTTCGTCGATGACCAGCAATTTGGCGTCGGAATGGTCGGCGAGTTCACGGGCGAGGACCGCGCCGGAGAAACCGGCGCCGACCACGAGGTAGCGTTGGGGATCAGTCATGGGATGTGCGTTGGCGATTTGGCGCAGGACTCGCTACGTTGGAAGGCGACCAAAAGCCACCGGAAATCCTGCAATGCCTACGCCAAAAATTTGTGTCCTTTCGTTCATCCTGAGCCTTTCGTGGCTGGCGTCCGCGTGGGCGGGCCGGCTGCCGGAGAGCACGGTCTTCAAAGGGGAAGACGCCTTCAATCGCCTGGTCGCCCGCGCGACGCAGGAAAACTGGGCGGCGCTCCCGCTTGGTGAACGCACCGTGAAGGCCGGCCTCGCGCTGGCCGGCACGCCGTACCGCAGCTTTACGCTCGAGATCGATGACCACATCGAAGCGCCCTCGGCCAATTTCCAGGGCATGGATTGCTGGACGTTCTACGAGATCGCCCTCGGTTTTGCCCGCATGCTCCACGCCAAACCGCCGCCTTACGCGCCCGACGATCTCCTGCGGATGATCGAGCTCGAACGCTACCGGCACGGCGTCTGCACGGGCGCCTACCTCTCGCGGATCCATTTCCTGGAAGAGCTTTTCTACGATAACGAGCGCCGCGGTCTGGTGACGAACATCACCCGCGACCTTCCCGGCGCGGAACGCATGGGCCACCGCGACATTCGCGAGATGACGGTCATGTGGAGATATTACCGCTACCTGCGAAACAACCCTAGTTTGAACCCGGAGATGGCCCGGATCGAGGCTCGGGTGTCCGATCTGCCGGTGGTCCACGTGCCGAAGCGGTCCGTGCCCGCGGCCGAGCGCGAATTGCAAAGCGGCGACGTGATCGCGATCACGAGCCGGGATACGGGCGGGTACACCTCGCACGTGGGTCTGGCGTACCGGGATGGGAATGGCGTGTTGCGGTTTTTGCATGCGTCGTCGAAGCAGCGACGGGTGGTATTGGATGATCGGCTCTCGAATTATCTGGCGGACAAACGGGATGACATCGGCATCATCGCGGTGCGTCCGCATGAGGCGCGGGAGTAATCCAAGGAAGGTTGCATCGCTCAATGCCGATGGCGGTGACGGCGGTGTTTGACGCGGCGCCGCACGGAATCGTCGTGCACTGGCGGCAGGACGCTCGCGCCGACGTCCCCACGCTCCCGCTGCTCGACGATCCCCGCCGCGATCGCCTCCGCCACCTTCTGCCGGAACTCCCCGCTGGAGATCCGCGAGGCCTCGCCCGCATTCGTCAAAAATCCGCACTCGCACAGGATCGCCGGGATGCGCGGATTATGCGTCAACCGCAGCACGCGCCGCGTGGCCCCGCGTCGCGCCATCCCTGTCCCGGCGGCGAGGTGATTCTCGACCCGCGCCGCGAGCCCGTAGCTGTCCGGGCGCCAGAAGAAGGTCTCGGCGCCACCCGGATTGCTGGAGGGCGAGGCGTTGTAATGCACGCTCACGAGCACGGCATCGGGATAGCGGTTGGCGATGTTGACGCGTTGATCGAGTTCAATGAACGAGTCCCCGCTGCGGGTCATGACCGTGCGAAATCCCGCGTGCTGCAAGAGCGGGCGCAGGCGCAGGGCGGTATCGAGAGCGACGGTTTTCTCCATCAAGCCCGAGCGCGAGCGACCGCCGTTGTCCCCGCCGCCGTGACCCGCGTCGATGACCACGGTGGAAAACCCGCCCGGCCGCATGACCGGCCGCATCTCGGTTTCCGCACAACTGGAAAACAGGAGGGCCAGCGCGCAACCGCCGAGCAGCCGGAGAATAGGAAGTTTGGACATGGTAATTTTATCGAAAAAGATCACGCGCCGCCGAGCGCATCATATTCGCCCGTTTGTTGCAGCAGTTTTGCGATGAGTCCGGTCCAGCCCGTCTGATGGCTGGCGCCGCACCCGCGGCCTTCGTCGGCGTGGAAATACTCGTGGAACATCGGGCAGGCGTTCCAATGCTCATCCGTCTGAAAACGTTCGTATGGCCCAAAGACGGGCCGCCTGCCCGTAGAGGGGTCACGCCGGAAAATCGCCGCGAGCCGCCGCGAGATGTCCGACGACACGTCCCACAGCGACATCTGCTGGCCCGACCCGAGCGGGCACTCCACCTGGTAGTCATCGCCGAAATACCAGTGGAACTTCTGGAGACTCTCGATGAGCAGATAGTTGACCGGGAACCAAATCGGCCCGCGCCAGTTGGAGTTGCCGCCGAAGAGATTGGTCTGCGACTCGCCCGGGTTGTAATCAACCTGATATTGATGCCCGCCGAAGTCGAGCACGTAAGGATTTGCTTTGTGGTATTTCGACACCGACCGGATCCCGTACGGGCTCAGGAATTCTCCTTCGGCGAGCATCTTGCTCAAGATGCGCCGGAGCTTCGTGCCGCCGACGATCGACAGCATGATCCGCCCACCGCGAGCCTCGCCGATGTGCTTGCTGATGTTCGCGGTCAGTTCCGGCCGGTTGTCGATGAACCACTTCACGCGTTTCGCAAATCCCGGCAGCTTCTCGAGCAGCGCCTCATCGATGACCTCCACCGCGAAGAGCGGGATCAGGCTCACCATGGAGTGGACCTTGAGCGGCACCTGGCCGCCATCGGGCAGATGGATTTGATCGTAAAAAAGGCCGTCCTCCTCGTTCCACAGCGATTGCTCGCCCTCACCCGACTTGTTGATGGCCGACGCGATAAAAAGGAAATGCTCGAAGAACTTGCTCGCGATGTCTTCGTAGACCGGGTTGTGCTGGGCGAGTTCGAGCGAGATTTTGAGCAGGTTGAGCGCGTACATCGCCATCCAGCTCGTGGCGTCGGATTGCTCGAGTTCCCCACCGGTGGGCAACGGCTGGCTGCGATCGAAGACGCCGATGTTATCCAGCCCGAGGAAACCGCCCTGGAAGATGTTGCGGTCCTGCGCGTCCTTGCGATTGACCCACCAGGTGAAATTGAGCAGCAGCTTCTGGAAGACGCGCTCGAGGAATTGCAGGTCGCCCTCCCCGCCGCGCATCTTGCGTTCGATGGTGTACACGCGCCACGCGGCCCAGGCGTGTACGGGCGGGTTCACGTCGCCGAAGGCCCACTCGTAGGCGGGGAGTTGGCCGTTGGGGTGCATGTACCATTCGCGGGTCAGCAACATGAGCTGGCGCTTGGCAAATTCCGAGTCGACCAGCGCCAGCGGGATGCAGTGGAAAGCGAGGTCCCAGGAGGCGAACCACGGGAATTCCCAGGTATCCGGCAGGCTGAGGATGTCGTCGTTGAAGAGGTGGCGCCAGTCGTGATTGCGGCCCCGTTTGCGCGCGGCGGGCGGGGGCGGCTGAGTAGGGTCGCCGTCGAGCCAGTCCTCGACCACGTAATTGTAGAACTGCTTGTTCCAGAGCATCCCGGCGAAGGCTTGGCGCTGCACGCTGGCGGCGTCGGCGTCGAGATGGTTGGGGGCGAGGTCGCGGTAAAATTCGTCCGCTTCGGTGCGGCGCCGGGTGAGGGTTGCGTCGTCGCGCGACGGCTGCGCGGTGGGCGCGAGCCGGAGGTGGATGGTCCACGTCTCACCGGGCGCGAGGGTGCGGCGGTAACGCAGGGCCGCCTTGGTGCCGGTCTGCTCCGGGTTGACGGCGCCGGGCTCGCCATCGACCACGAACCGGCCGATGCCGTCTTTTTGAAATCGCGTAGGACTCGGCGAACCGAAGACGCGTTCGAAGTTTGTTTCATTATCGGTGAAGAGCGGCTCGGCGCCGGGGTCGGCGGTGAGCGTCATGGCGCCAAGTGTGTCGTGTTGCGCCTGGACGGCGCCATGCTGATCCAACGATAACGAGGGCCGGCCGCCGGGTTGACCGAAGGTCCAGTTGTTGCGCATCCAGAGCGTCGGCAGGAGGTGGAGCGGCGCCGGGTCGGGCCCGCGGTTGATGGCGGTGATGGCGATCAGCGTGTCGTCGGGGGAAGCCTTGGCGTATTCGACGAAGATGTCGAAGTACCGGTTTTCGTTGAAGACGCCGGTGTCGAGCAGTTCGTATTCGAGTTGATCCTTGCCGCGCCGATGGTTTTCCTGGAGCAGATCCGCGTAGGGGAACGCGGCGTGCGGGTATTTATATAGCGCCTTGCAGTAGGAGTGGGTGGGAGTGGCGTCGAGATAGAAGTAGTATTCCTTCACGTCCTCGCCGTGGTTGCCTTCGCTGCCGGTGAGGCCGAACATGCGTTCTTTGAGGATGGGATCTTTCTCATTCCAAAGCGCGAGC
The DNA here is from genome assembly GCA_964249195.1 of uncultured Chthoniobacterales bacterium. Lineage (GTDB taxonomy): Bacteria > Verrucomicrobiota > Verrucomicrobiia > Chthoniobacterales > SZAS-18 > CAXUAZ01. The sequence continues at coordinate 761 of CAXUAZ010000135.1, read as the reverse complement.
GCGAAGCAGAGCCGCTGGTGATTGTCGCTGAACCCGAGGAGACCGTCTTCGCCCCAGCGGTAGACCCGGCTGCGGGCATGATCGTGTGGAAAGTAATCCCAGGCCTCGCCGGTGGCGGAGTAATCTTCGCGCACGGTGCCCCATTGGCGTTCGCTGAGATATGGCCCCCATTGACGCCAATGCTTTGTGCGCTGGCGGTCTTCTTCGAGGCGGGATTGTTCGGCGTTCATGGGGAAAGCGGAAGGCGAAGGCAGAAGGCAGAAGGATGAAGGATGAAGGATGAAGGATGAAGGATGAAGGTCAGGCTCGGGGGTCTTTTCTGCTTTTCACGGTTTGTATTACTTTGACGAAGATTGCGATTAGCTCGTCTGTTTCTCCACGTAAAGGTGTGAGGCGATCGGCGGCTGGGTTGGGGGAATCAGCGAGAAGTTCGAGCCAATATGCGCTCTCATCGAGTTCACGCAGGGAATCACCGAGTTTGGCGATGAACTCGGCATTAGAGCGCCCTCGTGAGGCTTCGCGGTAATTCGCTCCAACCGATGTGCCACTTCGCAAAAGTTGTTCGCCCAAAGTTTGCGCCACCGTGTCTTTTGGCAGACTGCGAAACAGCCGAATGATTCTACGCGCATAATTGTGGTCCTTTCTCTCAGTCCAACGATCTCCGCGCCCTCCATCACCCGCCAACGATAGTCGTCTTCAATTTCGCTCATCCTTCATCCTTCATCCTTCATCCTTCATCCTTCATCCTTCATCCTTCATCC
>CAXUAZ010000134.1:0-11151 GCA_964249195.1 uncultured Chthoniobacterales bacterium | reverse complement strand
GGCTGGAAGGTCACCGGCGTGTTGTTCTCCACCAGCAGATTCATCGTCTGGATCTTTTGACCCCGCTGCTCGGCGGCTTCGAGGATGCTCTCCATTTTCTTGAGCTGCTTGTTCATGTCCTCGAGCCCCAGCGTGGTGTGCGAGCCGTTCTGGTCGGTGACAACCAGCGCAAATTGTTTGGAGAGATCGACCTCCTCGATCTGATAGCGGTCGGCGCGACGGACGGCCTCGCGAAATTCCGGATCATCCTTGCCGTTTGCCGAATTGGCTTCCGCATCCACCATCATATCCTGGTGCGCGTGCAGCAAATCGAGCGCGGACCAAATCTCTTCGCCATCCGCCTTCTGACCCAATATTGTCGGCCCGGTGTACCCGCGAATGATGGGCAGGTGCGAATGTTGCGCCAACGGTTTTTTGGGCGGCAGGATGATCCCGTTGGCATCGATGAGGAGCGATTTGCCCGAGCTGACCACCTCTTCGCGCGACGCGCCGTTTAAATGCGCCAGCGCGATCCACGCCACCGGCTTGCGCTCGGTAATATCAATCGCCACGCGGTCCGGCAACTGCCGGGTGACCTCTACTTTATCGACCTCCGGGATGGTGCTCAGCCGGGAACGCGCGCCGTCGAGATCGATCTTGAAAATGTTCGTGCCCTTTTCCAATTGGGCGGCCGCCATGATCGCGTCCGGCGTCAGGACGCCGTCGGTCTGCACGTCGATGGCCGTCAGGTTGTAGTCCGGGTTTTTCAGGAAGAAGCGCTGCACGAGTTTGCGCCCGCCAAAGAACAAGCCGGCCCCGAGCCCGAGGAAAATAAGCGCCATGCTGAACGCGCCGAACACCCGTTGCTTGCGCTGCCGCGAGGCCTGATGCGCGCGCACGTTGACGTCCAGAATGTGCTGCCCGCGGCGCTTGTTGGCCGGGGTGCGCCGTGCGTTGGTGGGGCGTTTGGTGGGGGAGGCCATGATCGCGTTTTAGCTGGGGCGGCGGGCGAGCGAGAGCGCGGCGATGCGCTCGCAGAGCTGCGGGAAATCGATGCCGGCGAGCTTGGCCGCCTCCGGCAATAGGCTGCTCTCGGTCATGCCCGGGATGGTGTTGATTTCCAAGACGTACGCGCGCCCCTGCCGGTCGAGCAGGATGTCGACGCGCGAATAAGTTTCCAAATCGAGCGCGCGATGGGCGGCAAGCGCGAGCTCCTGCACGCGGGCGGTCGTTTCCTCATCCAACGGGGCCGGGCAATAATGCTCCGCGGCCCCGGCCGGATTGAGCCAGGGATATTTGTTTTTGAAATCGTAGAAACCCTCGCGCGGCTTGATCAGGATGATCGGCAGCGCGAGGTCGCCGAGGATGCCGACGGTGAGTTCATCCCCTTCGATGAGTTCCTCCACGAGAATTTCCTCGGCCAATTCCGCCGCGCCGCGCAACGCCGGCTCCAGCTCCGCGGGCTCGCGCACCAGATACACGCCGACGCTCGACCCTTCCCGGGGCGCCTTCACGACGATGGGCAGCGGCAGGGTCGGTTGCTCCCAGGGGCGCAGCGTTTCATAGCGCGGCGTCGCGACCCCTCGCTCCTCGAAACGCTTTTTGGAAAGAATCTTGTCGAACGCCAGCCGGCTGGCTGCGGCGCCTTCGCCCGTGTAGGCGATCCCGCGTTTGTCGAGGACCTCCTGCAGCCGGCCGTCCTCGCCGAAGGTGCCGTGCACCATGTTGAAAACGAGATCGATCTCCGGCGGCAGGGTAAATTGTTCGTCGCGCACGTCGACGACCTGGGCGCTCGCGCCGACGCGCCCGATGGCGTCCGCCACGCTGGCGGCGGAGCGCAGGGAAACATCGCGCTCGGAACCGGGGCCGCCGGCGAGCACTGCGATTTGATGTTGGGCAAGGACAGAGGTCATGAACAAAATGGGGTCAGCTTTTTCCGCGCGCCTTGTATTGGACGCCATCGATGCCGCGCAGGCGGTCTTCCTGGGTCCAGAGGCGGGCGTTGCGGGCGCGCGCGGTGGCGAGCATGATGCTTTCGGCAAGCGGCAATTTCAACTCCCAACTGATCTTCGCGGCGCTTAAAGCCAGCGTCTCATCGAGGTCGCACACGGCCCCTTGTTTCATCTGCGCGACGGCCTTGAGCGCGTCGCCTTCGCTCTGGTGGGAAAGCGTGATCCGGAAGACCTCGTGCAAGGCCACCGAGGGCACCAGCAGGTTGATCGTGTCTTCAATCGCCGGCGCGAAGAACGCCGCGTTGGGCCCGTCGATGAAATACTCGACCCAGGCGGAAGAATCGACGGCGTTTGTCATGGCAGGGGTTAGTTGCGCGAGATCGCGGCGCCCATTCCTTTCAGGAAGCCGCGCGTCTGCCGCATCTTGCGCACCGGGATGAACTGGATGCGCCCATCGTAGGAAACGACCTGAAACTTCTCGCCCGGGCGCAATCCCAGCGCATCCCGCACGGCGGCGGGAATGACGACCTGGAACTTGGGCGAGAGCGTCACGGTTTGCATGCGGCGGATCGATTGGGACAACGTAAAACGTGACGAAGGTCGATAGGGAGGTCAACGGAAATATGCGCGGTCGATGCGAAATTTGGCGTACTGATTCGGCATCGATGGTTCCCGACCCATACGGGGCGCGCCTTAATCCCGGCCGACGATCTGCACTTCGGTCTTCAACTCGATCCCGCGCACCCGCCGCGCCTCCGCCTGGATTCGCGAGATCAACTCAAGCACATCCGCCGAGGTCGCGCCCCCATCGTTGACGATGAAGTTCCCGTGCACCTCTGAGACGCGCGCCGCGCCGACCCGGCTGTTCTTGAGCCCGAGCTCGTCGACCAGCTTGCCGGCGGGCGTTTCTTGAGACGGGTTCTTGAAGATGCAGCCCGCGCTGGCGGCGATCGGCTGTCCCGTCTTGCGCTTGATCGCGGAGGCATCGAGCAGGCGCTGGATGTCCCCGGCGTCGCTGCGCCGCCCGCGGAAAGTTGCCGCCACGGCATAGCTTTCCTTGAGGCTGGCGACGTTGCGATATTGCACGTCGAAATCCACGGGCGTCTTTTCTTCGAAATGGCCCGCCGCATTGAGAAACCGGACGCGCACCACCTGGTCGAAGGTCTCGCATCCCATGGCGCCCGCGTTCATGCGCAACCCCCCGCCGACCGACCCAGGAATGCCCTCCATCCATTCAAAACCGCCGATCCCCGCCTTGGCCGCGGCGCCGCTGATGCGTTTGAGGCCCACGCCGACGCCCGCGGTGATTTCGAGATTTGCGGCGTCGACTTCGATGTTGGAAAAATCGCCCCCGCTGGGGTGAATGACCAGCCCGGCGATGCCGCCATCGCGCACGAGCAGGTTGGACCCGCGACCCATGACGAACGTCGGGATGTTCCGTTCGCGGGCAAACTGCATCAGCCGCGAGAACGCGCCCTCGGTGCTCGGTTCCACCCAAAATTGGGCCGGACCGCCGACGCGCAGGGTGGTGTGTTTGGACAGCGGCTCGGCGAGGCTGGCCGTGCCTTCGCCTTGCAGCAGGCCGCAGATGTCTTCGAGCACGCGGAGGTCGGCGACCAGCGCCGAGGCGGCCTCGTGGATGTTGCCCGCGCCCAGGCTTAACAGGAGGTCGCCCGGCTCGATCAGGGCGCCGGCCCGGGAGGCCAGCCGATCGAAGCGCGGCTCGTAAACGGCGTGCGGATGCGCGCGGCGCAACAGGGCGTCGACAATGGTCTGTCCGCTCACCCCTTCGATCCGCGGTTCGCTGGCCGGGTAGACGTCGGCGACAACCACCGCGTCGGCCTTGGCAAACGCCGCGCCGAACTCCTCGCAGAGCGCCTGCGTGCGCGTGTAACGGTGCGGCTGGAACATCGCCACGATGCGCCCCGGATGGCCGGCCCGCGCCGTCTCCAGGGTCGCGCGGATCTCGCTGGGATGGTGGCCGTAATCGTCGACCACCGCGTATTTCTCCCCGCGATGTTTAAATTCAAACCGCCGCCGCGCCCCGCGAAAACTCTCCAGCGCGCCGACGATCGCCGGGAACGACACTCCGAGCTCGGACGCGAGCGCGATCACGCTGGCGGCGTTACTGACGTTGTGTTGGCCGGGCACGTTCAGCACCGCCTCGCCCATGAGTTCGCCGCGTTGAAAAACCTCGAAGCGCGATTGAAAATTCTCCATCTTCAACGCCCCGAAGCGATAATCCGCCCGGCAGCTTGCGCCGAACGAAACCGCGCGTTCCCGACCCTCACAAAGGCGGGTCGCATGCGGATCGTCGATGCAGTAGAAGACCGTGCCGCGCGTTTGATCGAGCAACCGGCGGAACACGGTTTCGATGGCTGCGAGGTCCTTGTAAAAATCGAGGTGTTCCTCTTCGACGTTTAACACGATGGCGTGTTCCGGCTCGAAGAGCGCCAGCGTGCCGTCGCTCTCGTCGCCCTCCGCCACGAAGAGGTCGCCGCCGCGATCCCAATGCGCGTTCGTGCCGAGAATCGGAATCTCCGCGCCCACGTAATGACTCGGCCGCAACCCGCCCGCGCGGAGCGCGTGCGCGGCCATGGAACTCGTGGTCGTCTTCCCGTGCATCCCCGCGACGATGATGCCGCGGCGCGCGCTCATCAGCGCCGCGAGCGCCTCCGCGCGCCGCCAGAGGGGCAGCCCGAGCCGCACCGCCTCGTCGTAGGCGGGATTCCCCGCTTTGACGGCCGAGGAGTACACCACCACCTCGGCGCCGCGCACCACCTCCGCGCTGTGCGGGCAATGAAAATCGAGCCCTTCGCCGACCAGCCGCCGCACCTCCGCGGTGTCCACCTTGTCCGACCCGCTCACGCGATGCCCGAGCGCCAACAGGAGCCCGGCCACCCCGCTCATGCCCGACCCGGCCACGCCGATCAGGTGAATGCGATGGGAAGTTCCCCAGGTGAGCGAGAGCATGGAGGGCTTAATGGGTGGGTGCTCCGGCGCGTTCGATCGTCTCGGCGATCAACGAGGCGGAATCGGGCGGGGAAAGGCGTCGGGCAGCTTCGGCCATGGAGGTGAGCTTGGCCGGATTTTTCAAGACTTCCAATACGATTTTCGCCAGGAAATCGCCGGTGGTTTCCCCTTCCTTGAGCGCGAGGGCGGCCCCGCTGCGGGTAAAGATCTGGGCGTTAAACGTCTGGTGATCGTCCGCCGCGAACGGATACGGAATCAAGAGGCTGGGCAAACCGAAGAACGCCAGCTCGCACAGGCTCGCCGCCCCCGAGCGCGCGATGGCAAAATCCGCCGCCGCGTAGGCATCCTGCATCCGGTGGCAAAACGCCGCCACGTACGCCGCGACGCCCTCCCGTTCGTACGCCGCCCGGGTGGACGCCTCATCGTCCTTCCCGGTGAAATGGATGATCTGGAGCGCGCTCTTCCATTCGGGCAATGCGTGCAACACCGCCTGATTGATCCCGCGCGCCCCCTGGCTGCCGCCCATCACGAGGAGCGTCTTCTTGACCGCCCCCTCTTGCAATCCAAACCCGGCCTGCGCCTCCGCCCGCGTCGGCGCTGCGCGCAGGCTGTCGCGAATGGGGGTGCCAGTGACGGTGCAGCGCGTGCCGGGGCGAAACCGCAACGCGCTTTCCTCGAACCCGAGCAGCACCTCCCGAGCGATCCGCGCATTGAGCCGGTTGGCCTTGCCGGGGATGACGTTGGATTCATGGACAAACGTGGGCACGCCGATGAGCCGGCCGGCAACAATCGGCGCCGTCGAAGTAAACCCGCCCATGCCCAGCACCGCATCCGGGCGGAAATCCCGATAAATCTGCCGGCAACGCCGCACGCTGGACCCAAACCCGCGCGCAAACCCAAGCATGGCCGGCGAAAACACGCGCGGCATCCCAATGGAGGGCAATTTCTCAAACCGAAACTTCCCCACGTGATCCCGGACGGCGAGCGCATCGATCTCCTTCTCGGAGATAAAGATGAGCACGTCATGCCCGCGCCGGTGCAGCGCCTCCCCGACGGCCAATCCCGGGAAGAGGTGGCCGCCCGTGCCGCCGCAAGCAATGACCACGTTCATAGGAGACGCGGAGTTTCCGTTAGCGGGCAGTCAAATGCAACCGGCAAGGCAGGCGGCGGCTGAGGAAAAAACACCTCTAAGATGCGCATCGCTGCATTAAAAAGTGGAGCTCTGGTTGGAGCCCGGTCTAAGATGAAATGCGGTGTATACATAGAAATGTAAAGATAGCATATTTATGTGATTTTGTCAATGCATTTGTTTGCTGCCTTCGGGCGTGCTCACAGCAATACGCCAAGCGCGACCGTCTTGGAACAGACAGTCCGGCCAACTGAGCGCGGCAGTGCGCCAGGCCGCAGCGCGGTTCGCCGACGTCAAGTCAGATTTCCCCCTTGAAGGCGCAGTCGAGGATGGCCGGCAACAGGGCGTCCAGATCGGCGCCCGTCCCGGATTGCGGACGCTTTTGCATGATACAGCAATACCGCCTGACGCCGGTCAGCGGTTTACTCCGGCATCGGAAGAGTGGCCAGACCGAGTTCCTTGAGAAAAGCGTTGTGCCGGGCGGTTGCCGTGCGGGCGGTCTGCTCGATTTGGACCAACTCCGCATTGATCTCTTCTAAGCTAATCACTTCATCTGAAATGGCGGTGCTGATGTAGCGGGAGATGTTTAGGTTGAAGTCGTTCTTTGTGATCTCCTTCATCTCCACCCGGCGGGAGTAGCGGGGCTCTTCCGTGCGGTTCTGATAGGTGTCGATGATCTTGGCGATGTGCTCTCCCGTCAGTTGATTCTGGCGTTTGCCTTTCGTGAAGTTCTCGGCGGCGTTGATGAACAGCACGTCGTCGGGCTTCTTGCACTTCTTGAGCACGAGGATGCAGACGGGGATGCCGGTGGAGTAGAAGAGGTTCGCGGGCAGGCCGATGACGGTGTCGATGTGGCCGTCCTTGAGCAGCTTGGTGCGGATGCGTTCCTCGGCGCCGCCCCGGAAGAGCACGCCGTGAGGCAGGATGATCGCCATCACACCTTTCTTTCAGGAAGTGGAAGCCGTGGAGCAGGAAGGCGAAATCAGCGGCGGACTTAGGGGCGAGGCCGTGGCTTTTGAAGCGCACGTCTTCGGCCAGTGCGTCGGTGGGCTCCCAGCGGTAGCTGAAGGGCGGGTTGGCGACGACGGCGTCAAAGCTCGGTTTCTTGGCCGGGTTCGGCTCCCGCATCATGTCCCACTCGTTGAGCAGAGTGTCGCCGTGAAAGATCTCAAACTCCGTGTCCTTTACCCCGTGCAGCAGCATGTTCATGCGGGCGAGGTTGTAGGTGGTGATGTTCTTCTCCTGTCCGAAGATTTTGCCGATGGTGCCGCCAGCGTTGTTCACCTTCTTGCGGACGTTCAGAAGCAGGGAGCCGGAGCCGCAGGCGAAGTCCATCACGCTCTCCAGCCGCTTCTTCGTCCCGGTTTTCGGTTCCTGGCTGTCCAGCGTGACGATGGCGGAGAGGATGTCGGAAATCTGCTGCGGGGTGTAAAACTCGCCCGCCTTCTTCCCGGACCCGGCGGCGAATTGGCCGATCAGGTATTCATAGGCATCGCCGAGCGCATCGATGTCCATGGAGAACTCCGCCAGCCCTTCGGCGATCTTTTGGATGATGGTGCAGAGCTTGGCGTTCCGGTCCGGGTAGGTCTTGCCCAGCTTGGGGGAACTCAGATCGATCTCGGAGAACAGGCCTTGGAAGGTGCTCTGAAAGGACTCGGTCTCGATGTATTTGAAGCCCGCCTGCAGCATATTCAGCAGGTCCGCGTTCTGGGTGCGGGCCAGATTGGCGATGCTGTTCCAAAGGTGGTCCGGCTTAACTACATAGTGCGTCTTCCGGCGCATCTGCTTCTCGAACTCGGGGATGTTGTAGTCGGCGAGGATGCCTTTCAGGGCCTCCTTCTTCTTCTCCGGCTCGACCTGGTTGTCCTCCCGCTCTTGCAGCAAATCTTCGGAAAGCTGTTCGATGTCCTTCTTGCTTTCAGCATTTTCCGCGAGTTGCGCAGGAGGGGAAAAAACGCAGGCGATGTTCAGCGGTTTGTATTCAGGATCGTCCTCAGCCTTATGCTGCTGCATCGCGGCGAAGAGCTCAAAGTATTCGATGGCTTCATTGATGGACCCGGTGGCGAGGAGGGCATTGAAGCGGCGCTGGCCTGTGGCGGCATCGTGTTTGGTGAGGACGGCTTCGATGATCTTCTTCTTTTCCATCGGCTCCCCCGGCTTCGGGAACCTCTTTCCCTCGGGCTTGAAGTAATCGATGTGGAAGCGCAGGACATTCCCATCCTCGATGGCGTGGGTGATGGTGTAGGCGTGGAGCTGCTTCTGGAACAGGTCCGCTGTGGTGCGCATGGAGGCCTGGGTGTCCTCGATCTTTTGCAAGGAGGCATTGGTCTCGAAGATGGGCGTGCCGGTGAAACCGAAGAGCTGGGCGCGGGGGAAGAACTCTTTGATCGCCTGGTGGTTCTCGCCGAACTGCGAGCGGTGGCACTCGTCGAAGATGAAGACGATGCGTTGGTCGCTCAGCGGTGCCAGCATTTCCTTGTAGGTGGGCTGGTCGTTCTTTTTCCGCTGCTGGTTGCGCTTGCTGGTTTCATCCAGCGCGAGACCGAGCTTCTGGATGGTGGTGACGATGACCTTGTCCGCGTAGTCCTCAGATAGCAGGCGGCGCACGAGGGCGGCGGTGTTCGTGTTTTCCTCAACGCAGCCTTCCTGGAAGCGGTTGAACTCCTCGCGCGTCTGGCGGTCGAGGTCCTTCCGGTCCACGACGAAGAGGCATTTCTCGATGTCGGGATTGTCTTTGAGCAGAGTGGAGGCTTTGAAGGAGGTGAGCGTCTTGCCGCTGCCGGTGGTGTGCCAGATGAAGCCGTTGCCGTTGTCCTCCTCGATGCACTTCACGATGTGCTGCACTGCATAGACCTGGTAGGGCCGCATGATCATGAGCTTTTGCTCGCTCTCGATGAGCACCATGTAGCGGCTGATGGTCCGGCCGAGGTCGCACTTTTTCAGGAAGCTCCCGGCGAACTCGTCGAGGTGGGTGATCTTCTGGTTGGCCTCGTCCGCGAACTCATAGATGGGCAGGAAGCGCTCCTCGGCATTGAAGGCGAAGTGGCGGGCGTTGTTGTTCGCGAAGTAGTAGGTGCGGTCGCGATTGCTGACGATAAAGAGCTGCATGAAGCAGAGCAGCGTCTTGGTGTAGCCGTTGCCGGGATCGTGTTTGTATTCGACGATCTGCTCCATCGCCCGGCGCGGGCTGATGCCGAGGGTCTTCAGCTCGATCTGCACGCAGGGCACGCCATTGATGAGCAGGATGACGTCGTAACGGTGGTGGCTGTGGTCCGTATTTATCCGCAGCTGATTGACGACCTCAAAGGTGTTTTTGCACCAGTCTTGGAGGTTGACCAAAGTGTAGTTCAGCGGCGTACCGTTATCTCGGTTGAAGCTGGTGATGCTGCGGAGGGTCTTCGAGGCAGTGAAGACATTATCCGTGACGATTTCAGCCAGGAGCCGGGCGAACTCGGCGTCGGTGAGGTGGACGCGGTTCAGAGCCTCGAACTTTTCGCGAAAATTGGCCTCCAGCCTAACGCGATCGCGAATGTCAGGGCGCTCAGTGTATTTGAGGTCGCGCAGTCTTGCGAGGAGACCGTCTTCAATGCCTCGCTCGCGAATGACTGGCGCAGTCGGCGCAGCGTCAGTCCCGTAGGTTATTGGAGAAGGCATGGGCGGAAATTAGGAAGGAGTGGTGCGTTCTAAGCGCCCCGCTGAAGCCAATGATCAAGAAATGCGTTTCGTCGTCCAAATGGTACACCTCGATACATTTTGGTCGAGGGGCGAACAAACAACTCGCATTACACCCGCGGCGTCGCGCGGGTGCGGAGCTTGGCGGCGCTGACCAGGCCGCCGCCTTCGTTGAGCTGGCCTTGACGGTAGATGTTCAACAGGATGCCGATGAAGAGCAGGCAGAGGCAGAGGTTAGAGCCGCCGGCGCTGATGAAAGGGAGGGACATGCCTTTGTTCGGCAATAACGCGGTCGTCATGCCGATGTTCACCGAGGCTTGCAAAGCGATGCTGATGATTAATCCGAACGCCAGCAGCATCCCGAACCGGTCCCGCGCCTGCATCGAGATCAAAATGCCGCACAACGTCACCACCAGGAAAATCAAGACCACCAGCAGCGTCGCCCGCAAGCCCAGCTCCTCGCCAATGATCGGAAAGATGAACTCCGTATGCGCATAGGGCAGGTATTGCATTTTCTCCACGCTCTCCCCCAGACCCAAGCCGTACACGCCGCCAGAGCCGAACGCTTTCAGCGATTCCCATTGCTGCAACCCCGCGCCTTCCTTGTACTTTTCGAGATCGAGGAACGCCACCAGGCGCGCGAGGCGTTCGGGCATGTGGACGGCGATAAACATAATGCCGCCCGCGCCGGCGATCGCCATCGTCGCCATGTAGATCGCGTTGCTTCCCGCCACGAACATCATTGCCACCGAGGTCGCCCCGATCAGCATCGTCGTGCCGAGATCTTCCTCGCGCACGATCAGCAGCATCAACACCCCCACCAGCATCAGCGGCACGACAAACCCGCGGATGAATTTGCCGCTGGATTTCTCGTATTTAACAAAGTACGCCGCCAGCGCGATGATCGCCGACAGCTTCGCCAGCTCGCTCGGCTGGAACATTACCGGCCCGAGCTTCACCCAACGCGACGATCCATTGAGCCGGTGCCCAATGTGCGGGACGAAACACAATACGAGCAACGCGCCTGACAATACAAACAGCGGCCACTGCATCCGCTCCCACGCGTGGTAATCGATCAGGGTGGCGGCGACGCATGCGACGATCCCCAGCGCCAGCCACGCGGCCTGGCGCCGCAAGAAAAAATACATGTCGCCATTGCTCTCATGCGCGTACGCGCCGGCGCTAAAGAGCATCACCATGCCCAGCGCCACGAGGGCCGCGACGCAGATCGCCAGGATGAACGCGGAGTTGCGAGCCATCAGGTTTTGGCCTTGGCGGGGATGCGGAGCTTTTGGCCGGGTTTCAGCCCTTTCGGATTCTCGATGCCGTTGAGCTTGAGCAACGCCTCGGGCGTCACCTTGAGCTTTTGCGCGATCGTGTAGGCGCTCTCGCCTTTGCCAATCACGTAGGTCTTGCCCGAGTCGGGCGGGAGGCGGGGTTTTGGCG
>CAXUAZ010000133.1:10873-11166 GCA_964249195.1 uncultured Chthoniobacterales bacterium | reverse complement strand
AAACAAGGCCGCGCCGGCGCCGCGGCCTTGTTTCTTGGGGTCGCCTGCCGCGCCGATGCCGGCCGCGATCGCCTCGGCTCGCGCGGCGGCGTCTTCGGGGCTGTCCGTCGCCTTCTTCGCCGGTTTGGCGGTCGGGGCATCGGAAGAGTCCGTTGGCTTGGGGGTGTCATTGTCGGGCTTCTCGGGAGCAGGGTTGACCTTCTTTGGCTTCGGCGTCGGAGTGCGGGTCGGCGCCGGCTTTTTGGTGGGCTTGGGAGCCGGGGTCGGCTTGCGCGTCGCGACTGGCGTGGGAG
>CAXUAZ010000133.1:0-10863 GCA_964249195.1 uncultured Chthoniobacterales bacterium | reverse complement strand
GTCGGGATGCTCGTGGCCTTGGGGACTGGCGTGGGCGTGGGACGGACGGTGGGTGTTGCCGTTGGTGTCGGTGAATGCGTCGTCAGCGAGAAATCGTCCGAAGGTCCGGCCGGCGGCGGTGTTTCCGGCGGCAGTGGCGTTGGCTCAGGTTGATCATGTGGCGCCGGCGGCGGCGTCGAGGGCGCCTCCGGGCCGCCGGCGGCGCCCTGATCAAGCCACGCGATCTTTTCCTCGGGCGCCTTGGGCTGCTCGGATCGCAATGCCAGCCACAAGCCGCCGCCGATCACCAGGACGTGCGCGAAGGCAACGAGCGTGACGTTGCGGCGGAACTTCCCGAGATCGTCCATCGGGCTACGGCGCGCCGCCTTCTCCCTGTTGCGTGACGATTCCCACCTTCGAGATCTGCGCTCGCTGCAGGCAATCCATCACCGCGACGAGCTTCTGCACGGAGAGTTCCTTGTGCGGGCGGATCACGACGGCGGCATCGGGCTTTTCGCGTTTGAGGGCGCCGAGCCGCGCGGTGAGGGCATCCAGCGCGACGGGATCGCCGTTGAGCTTGATGACCTCGTTCTTGTCGATGGACACGGTCTGCAGTTTATCGGGATCGAGTGGGTGACTGGACGACGAGCCATTGGGCAGCACGAGATCGGTGCTGCTTTCGAGCAACGGCGTCGTGATCATGAAGATCACGAGCAGCACGAAGCAGAGATCGAGCATCGGCGTGACGTTGATCTCGGAGAGGGTGGTCAGGCCCTCACGCTGGGAAAAACGGCGCATGACCCCAGCGTAGCTGGGAAGGTCGAAGGTTCAACCCTTCTCCTCTACCACCCCAAGACCTTGGCGAAGATCAACGGCGCCACGATCGTGGCGTCGCTTTCGATGACGAACTTCGGCGTGTCGGCCCCGAGTTTGCCCCAGGTGATCTTCTCGTTGGGCACCGCGCCCGAGTAGCTGCCGTAACTGGTCGTCGAATCGCTGATCTGGCAGAAGTAACCCCACAACGGCACCTCTGGCCGCTGGAGATCCTGGTGGAGCATCGGCACCACGCAGATCGGGAAATCGCCTGCGATGCCGCCGCCGATCTGAAAGAACCCGATGGAGTTCTTCGCGCTCGTCTCGGTGTACCACTGCGCCAGCCGCATCATGTATTCGATGCCCGTGCGCACGGTGTGGACGTTCTTGACGTCGCCCGAGATCACGTGGCCCGCGTACATGTTGCCGAGCGTGGCGTCCTCCCAGCCGGGCACGATCATCGGCAGGTTTGCCTCCGCGGCGGCGAGCATCCAGGAGTTCTTCGGATCGATCTGGTAATACTGCTCCAGCTTCCCCGACTTCAAAATCCGGAACATGAACTCATGCGGGAAATAGCGTTCGCCGGCCTGGTCCGCCGCGACCCACTCCTCGAGCACGGCGGCTTCGATGCGGCGCATGGCTTCCATTTCGGGGATGCACGTGTCGGTAACGCGGTTCATATGCCGGTCGAGCAGGGCCTGTTCGTCGGCCGGCGTGAGGTCGCGGTAGTGCGGGATGCGCTCGTAATGATCGTGCGCGACGAGGTTGAAGATGTCTTCCTCGAGGTTCGCGCCCGTGCAGCAAATGGCGTGCACCTTCCCCTGCCGGATCATCTCCGCGAGCGAGAGCCCCAGTTCCGCCGTGCTCATGGCCCCGGCGACAGTCATGAACATGACCCCGCCCGAGTCCAGATGCCGCGAGTACCCCTCCGCCGCGTCCTTGAGCGCCGCCGCGTTGAAGTGGCGGTAATGGTGATCGATGAATTGGGAGATGGGGCCGGGCATAGTTTTGCAGCCTAAGACAACTTCCCCCGCTTGCAATATCTCTACCGGGACAACTGGAGCCGGTAGAAACGCGGCGCCTGGACGCCGGCATCCTGAATGACCATGCGCTTGAAACCCGCGGCGACGCCGGTTTGATCGGGGGCCACCGTGGCGGTCGCCGAGGACGCGGTCCACGTCTGCAAATTTGTCGAAACTTGCAGCGAGCTGCGCACGCTCGGGTCAGTTCGGAGGTCGAACGTCAGGGTGGAGGCGTTGGTCCCCGGCGTGACGGCGAGCCCGTTGGGAACGGCATACCGCACGCCATTGGGAAGCGCCCCGCCTGCGGGTGTCTCGCCGAACCCGCTGCCCGCGGCGCCCGGAGTCAGTCCGTTTTGTTGCGCCCATTGCTGGTAGGCGTCGGAAGCCTGCACTTGCGCCGAGTTCGCGCCCTCACCGGCTTCGCTTACCGCGGAGATCACGTAGTAGTACGTCCCCGCCAACGCAAGGCCCGAGTCGCTGTAGTTGGCAGCGGTGACGTTGCTGGCAATGGTGGAATACGGGCCGCCGCTGGCGGTCGCCCGCTTGATGTTATACGTGTTGGCATAAGTCGGAGCGTTCCAACTCAACGACGACGAGCCATTTAGCATCGTCACGTTCACTCCCGTTGGCGCCGCCGGCACGGACACGCCGTAGAAGACCACTTCCGCCACATTACAAGATCCATTCGTTGGCCCGAGATATCGCAGGTAACGAAAGCCCGTATAATTGGAAACAGCCGCCAACGCATACGAGCCGGAGGGAGGCTGTGAAGTGATGGTATAAAGATTGACCACGCCGCTGCTGAAATCTGCCGTGTTGGAACCCTGGAAGATGCCTCCCACCATGCGCGACTCATAGCCGGGACGGCCGGCGTAATTGATGGCCGTGACCGCCTTCGTGACGCCGAGATCCAGCCCCGCCCAATCACCGCTGACATCGGGCGCATCGAAAAATGTGTTGAAATTCCCGTCGAACACCTTGTCCCGGGTGTTGACCGTCCCGCCGTTATAAGAACCCGGCGTGCCGATCACCGTCCCGGTCAGCGGATACTTCGTATTGGGCAAAGGGGGGAAGGTGGCGCTGACCATTGCGCGGCTCGATGACGCGGTGAAATCCGGCGCGATCGTTTCCACCTCCAAGCCGATCGTGGAAGCACTTCCCTTGCGATGAGCGAGCGGGACGAAGCAGGCGGTATTAGGCGTGGCGGCCACCCAGGCGGTCGTGTTGTCCGCATAACGCACATAGACGTTATAGTAATAAACACTGCTCGCCGAGGCATCCCACTTGAGACGCAAGCTGATGGTATAAGGGTCCACGCTGTTCAGCTGGGCGACGACAACGTTGGTCGGCGCGGCCGGCACGGTCGCGGGACTATTCTTGAACGCGAGACGCCCCACCCGCATTGAATAATTTGCCTGCGAGCCGGAATTGACAAACCGCAGTGAAATGGCGTTGATGGTTCTTCCCGCGTAGGAGGAAAGATTGAGGCTGGCGGTCGTCCAGACCGCGGTGCTGGATGCGGTTCCAACGGGAAGATACACCGGCGCGCCGGGAGCATCTGCGAAGGTAAGACCCACTTGCATGGCGGAGTCGTTGGCGATTCCTGGTTTATAGATCACGTTGCACTGCGTGCTGGTGGTGACAGCCAGGTTTGTCTGGTAAAGAAGCGCGGTGTTCACGCCATCCAGCGTGCCGGTGAACCGAAGGGAGCTGCCTCCGTAATAGGCATCGTCCAGAACGAGCGCCGGACTTAATTTATTCGCGCTGGTGCTGGTCACGATCCAGCGCCAGGTCGGCAGGAAATCTTGCAGGGACAAGCACGACCATGGGTCGGTCATGAGCGTTGTGCCGTTGATATTATAAATGCTGCCCTGGCCGATGTTGAAATTGGTGACGAACGGAAGGCTGTTGATGGCGCTCTGCGCGGGATAGTAGTGCGCGATCCCAGGCCACGCATTACCGGAACTCGTGTGACTCGGGTCCTGGCCGGGGCCGACCCAATAATAGCCCTCACGGGTCAGGAAGTCGGCGGTGTTGGAAGAGGAGTTGAACGTCCATTCCGGGCGATAGATGCCCAGCGACAGCACATGGGTCGATGCGGTGGATGAGGTAGTCTCAGGGAAGATGCCGGTCCAATCCACCGAGGTAGTGTATCCCCCGCCCTCCGTATCGATGCCGGCGTAAAGGTCGTACGGATTGCGGCCCAGGGCGATGGCATTTGCCCGCGAACTGCTCAGATAACTGTCGACCCACCAGAAGTTGAGGAACATCTTGTCCGACACGGTCGTGCTCCCGGATTGGAAGTACGCTTGGTTATTCGCGGTGAGCGAGTTCTGGTAATTGATGTAGCCATCCTTATCCATCGCGTCGTACCAGATCAGTTTGAGAGATGGCGCTTTGGTGCGGAAGTACACCATGAACGCCTGCATGGCGTTCGCCGTGTTTACGTCGCCGCCTTCGGTTTCCTGATTGATGAACCAACCGTCGAACCCGAAATACTGCGCCGCCTGGATCATCTTATCCGCCACCGGAAACGTATTGCCCGACTTCTGCAGAAAGGCATTTACGTACGAGATGTTCCCGCCGAATTGTTGGGGACCGAAGAAGACCTTCCCGTAGATGGGCACGCCATTGCGATGAGCGGCGTCGATGACGTGCCCATTGGGGGTCAGAATTTGCCCGCCGTCCGAGGTCGATCCGCCCCAGAAGACGAAGCTATCGATGTACTGCCAGAACTGCGGGGGATAGAAATTCAGCGAGCGCGGTCCCTGGGCCGAACTGACCGGATAACGATTGAAGGCGACCAGCGGCATCACTCCGCCGCCGTTGAATTGAGCGTGCGGGTTGACGTTGAGGGCGGCATTCGCCGTGCGGGTCGCCAGCGGCACGGTGCTGCGGTTATAAGGCGCGTCCGGGTCGGTGGCCGGATCCCAATTTAGAATAGCGCTCGACGACCATTGCGGGGCAACGGGATCACCGGGGATCTGGGCGCGAACAGTCGGGAGGTTTCCCGCCGCCGCCATAGCAGCGCAAAGCAGAACTAACCGCGTGAGGTATTTTGAAGCTGTGTTCATAGGGGGATAAAACTTCCCCCAACCGTGTTCGTGGGCACGAACATCCAACGAAGCAGCCAGCGCCCGGGGGGGAGGCTCTACTCTTCTACCCCGGCCATCTCTGCCACGCAATCTCAATCTTGCTTTGTGTAACGCGGATCAGGCTGACTTGCCATCGCCAACAGGTCCTCCGCTTTAGCGATGTGCGTCTCCACCGAGCCGGTGTGGATGCCGTAGGGCGCCTTGTCCATATGGTCACCGTTGGCGCCGAGTTTGGCTAGACGCTGCTTCTCGGCGTCGGTTGGCACTTGCGTGGCCAGCGGCGCCAAATGACTGACGTCCTTCGCGCTTAGGCCGATCGCCTCCCCCACGCGGCGGCCGTAGTCGTCATGCACCAGGAAGAAATGCCAGAGCATCCGCTCTTGCACGTCGCGCTCGCACTGGCCGAGCAGGTTGCCCATGTTCAGGACGAGATCGTCGCGTTCCCAATCGTTCATCGTGACGTACCGGCCGCGAGCCTGCGCGTAGTCGTTTCTCCGCTCCAGCACGCTGCGGGTCAGCTTGCCGTGAATCTCCGGCTGGTGAATGGGGTCGTGCCGCGTGGACTCCTTGAGCCCCCTGTGGATCGAGGGCTCGTAGTTCACGTGCGGGTTCTGCCCGACGGTATCGACATGCACCGCCATCTGGCCGTCGCGCTGGTTGGTCGCAACCGGGTGGGTGATGCCCTGCGGGGAGTTCACCTTTAGCTGAAGATAGTTCGTGCCGACGCGGTGGCGCTGGGTGTCCGAGTAGGAGAACGTCCGGCCGACTAACATCTTGTCGTCGGAGAAGTCCAAGCCGTCGACCAACACGCCGGTGCCCATCGCGATCTGCTCGTTTTCGGCGAAGAAGTTCTCGACGTTGCGGTTGAGCGTCATCGTCCCGAGCTTGCGCAGCGGGAACTGGTCTTCGGGCCAGATCTTGGTGTCATCGAGCGGGTCCCAATCGAGCTCCGGATGTTCGTCATCGCTCATGAGCTGCACGAAGAAATCCCACTTCGGGAAGTCGCCCTTCTTGATGGAATCGAATAGATCCTTCGAGGCGCTGCCGAGGTCCTCGGCCTGCACCTTCTTGGCCTCGCTTTCCACGAAGCTGTGGACGCCACAGTGCGGATGCCAATGATACTTCACGATGACGGTCTGCCCGTCGGCATTGACCATCTTGTACGTGTTCACGCCGAAGCCTTCCTGATGCCGGTAGCTCTTGGGGATGCCGCGCGGGCTGAAAAGGAACGTCAACATGTGCTGCGCCTCAGGCGTCTGGCTCATGAAATCAAAAATGCGGTTGGCCTCCTGGCGGAACGTCACCGGGTCCGGCTTGAGCGAGTGGATCACGTCGGGAAACTTGATCGCGTCGCGAATGAAGAACACCGGCAGGTTATTGCCGACGAGATCCCAATTGCCGTCCTCGGTGTAGAACTTCACCGCGAAGCCGCGCGGGTCGCGAGCCACCTCGGACGAATCGCGGCCGCCGATCACGGTCGAGAACCGGATGACCAGCGGCGTCTTCTTGCCGGCGGTTTGGAAAAGCTTCGCGCGCGTGTATTTCGACGCCGGCTCGTCGCCAATCAGGCCGGTCGCCTCAAACTCGCCGTACGCGACAAAACCCCGCGCATGGACCACGCGCTCCGGAGTGCGTTCGCGATCGAAATGGCTGATCTTTTCCAGGAACTGGTAATTCTCCAGCGTGGCCGGCCCGCGGCTGCCAACGGTGCGAGATGACTGATTGTTCGAGATTGGGTGCCCCTGCCGGGTGGTCAGAATGTGCTCTTCGTTCGGTGTGTTATCCATGTGATTCAAAGTGGTTGGCCTTCATTCTACGGCGGTTACGCCGCCCCGGACGCGCTGGCTTGCGAGCGGGACAGATATTCTAGAGGGCCGGCGGCATCCGCGCCAGTGACAAAACGCGGCGGAGTCCTCAATGACTCGCTTGCGGCGACCACTGAGCGGACATAGACTGCCAGACCATGAACGCGATCGCCCGGGAGGCTGACGAGATTTACCGGCGCCGGGTGTTTGAAGCGCGAAAATCCTCTTCGCTCTCGCGAATGTGGGAAGGTCCCCGGTTGTTCGAGATGGCAAGTCGCATCTCCCGAGCAGGCGCCGCCCAACAGAAGGGGGCCGCCGGTGCGGAAGCGGAATACGAGCGGCGCCTGAAGATTGCACAGCGACTGGCGATTCCTCGGCAATGACTGGGGAGGAGGGCGCCGGTGCTGTCATCGCGGCGCTTCACAGAGCAGCAGTTCCGTTTATGGTGGTCGGTTCGTTTTCCCGAAATTATTACGCCTTTCCACGTTCGACGAATGATGCGGATATTGTAATCCAAGCCAGCGCGCAAGACCTCGAACGCGTTCTTCGTTCACTGCCCTCGGAAATCAAGGCAGACCCTCAAATTTCGTTTGAAGCCGTCACCGGAAAACGCCGGAATGTTCTGTCCGTGAAAGATTCCGGTTTCGTCATCGAACTCTTTACCCTCTCCGATGATCCTCATGATCTCGCGAGGTTCGAGCGCAGGGTTGCGGTTCAGACCGCCGGATTCCACGGTCACCTGCCTACGGCGGAAGACGTCCTTATTCAAAAGTTGCGGTGGTCGTTAAATGCGCGTCGCACGAAGGACTACGAAGATGCGCGCGATGTGCTCGCCGTTCAGGGTCGCGCTTTGGATTTTGATTATATTCGCGCTTGGGCAGACCGACACGGCACACGCGACCTGTTCGAGGAAATTTATCGATCTGTCGAAGAACTCTTCTAACTCTCGTCCCCATACGCCTCCACAGGGGGACAGGAGCAAAAAAGGTTGCGATCGCCGTAGACATTGTCGATGCGACCCACGGACGGCCAGAACTTGAACTCGCGCGTCCACGGCGCGGGGTACGCCGCGCTGGTGCGGCTGTAGGCGTGCGGCCAGTCGTCGGCGGTCACCGCCGCCGCCGTGTGCGGGGCGTGCTTGAGGGCGTTGTCGGTGCGGTCGGCGGCGCCCGATTCAATCGCGCGGATTTCGTCGCGGATCGCGATCATGGCGTCACAGAAACGGTCCAACTCGGCAAGGCTTTCGCTCTCGGTGGGTTCGACCATCAACGTCCCCGGCACCGGCCAACTCATCGTCGGCGCGTGAAATCCGTAATCCATCAGGCGCTTGGCCACGTCTTCGACTTCAACGCCCGCCGTTGATTTGAAGCCGCGCAGGTCCAGGATGCATTCGTGGGCAACCAGCCCTTCGTTGCCTTGGTACAAGACCGGGTAATGCGCGGCAAGACGATGCGCGATGTAGTTGGCGTTGAGGATGGCCAGCTTGGCGCCGTCGGTGAGACCGTCCGGGCCCATCATGGCAATGTACAGCCAGGAGATCACCAGAATGCTCGCGCTGCCGAGCGGAGCGGCGGACACCGCGCCGGATTCCAAATCGCGCGGATCGCCGGGCAGGAAGGGAACCAAATGAAAAGCTACCCCGATTGGACCCACCCCCGGGCCGCCGCCGCCGTGCGGGATGCAGAACGTCTTGTGCAAATTGAGGTGGCAAACATCCGCGCCGATGTCGCCGGGGCGGCAGAGGCCGACCTGCGCGTTCATGTTGGCGCCGTCCATGTAAACCTGGCCGCCGCGCTCGTGGATGATCGTGCATATCTCGCGGATCGTCGACTCAAACACCCCGTGCGTGGACGGATAGGTGATCATCAGGCAGGAGAGTTGCGCGGCGTGTTTGTCGGCCTGCGCGCGAAGGTTGGCGAGGTCGATGTTGCCGGCCTCGTCGCAACGAATGGTGACCACCTTCAGGCCAGCCATGTGCGCGCTCGCGGGGTTCGTGCCGTGGGCGCTCGTGGGGATGAGACAGATGTCGCGGGCGTGTTCGCCGCGCGCCTGATGATAACGATGGATCGCGAGCAACCCCGCGTATTCCCCTTGGCTGCCGGCGTTGGGTTGAAGCGACACGGCGGCGAACCCCGTGATCTCGGCCAACCATCTCTCCAACGATTGCGCGAGCGCCGCGTACCCGGCCGCCTGTGAGGGCGGGCAAAAGGGATGCAGCGCGCCAAATTCCCGCCAGGTGACCGGAAACATCTCGGCGGTTGCGTTGAGTTTCATCGTGCAGCTTCCCAGCGGGATCATGCTGGTGGTAAGCGACAGATCGCGCGATTCCAACCGGCGCAGGTAGCGCAGCATCTCGGTCTCGGTGTGGAAACGATTGAACACCGGGTGCTCGAGAAACGCCGAGTCGCGCCGCGCGAAGGCGGGCAAATCGTGATCGGCCAACGCGCGGGCGGGGTCGAAGCCGGTCGCGTCCCCCTCATGGAAAACGGACCAGAGATCCTGCAAATCCACAAGGTCGACCGTTTCGTCGAGCGTCACGCCGAGCGTGGTGTCGTCGATGCGGCGGAAGTTGATCCGCTTCGCTTCGGCGCGCGCGTGAATGGCCGCGATCTGCGCCGCAGACGCCCGGACGGTGATCGTGTCGAAAAACACGGTGTCAGCCGGCCCGAGATCGTACTCCAGCGCACGCAACCCAGCAGCCAGCGTGCGGGTGAGCCGCCGCACCCGCTTCGCGATGTCGCGCAGCCCTTCGGGCCCGTGGTACACCGCATACATCGACGCAATGACCGCCAATAACACCTGCGCCGTGCAAATATTGGATGTCGCCTTGTCGCGGCGGATGTGTTGCTCGCGCGTCTGCAGCGCCAGGCGGAACGCCGGTTTGCCGTGGGCATCGCGGGAAACGCCGATGAGCCGGCCCGGCAGGAGCCGCTTGTATTCGTCTTTCGTCGCCAGGTAACCCGCGTGCGGGCCACCGTACCCAAGCGGCACGCCAAAACGCTGCGTCGTGCCGACCGCGACATCCGCGCCCCATTCCCCCGGAGGCTTCAGAAGGCACAAGGCGAGCGGGTCCGCGGCGACAACCACCATGGCGCCGGCCGCGTGCGCCTGGTTGACCCATTCGCGGTAATCATGCACCACGCCATCCGTCCCCGGATACTGGAGCAATGCGCCGCAAAACGTTTCGTCAAGCGTCGTCTCCAGCGGATCGCCCACCACGATTTCGATCCCGACCGGCAGCGCCCGCGTGCGCACGACGCCGATCGTCTGCGGGTGACAGTCGGACGCCACGAAGAACGACTGCCGTTTGCCGTCCGCGCTTTTCGCGGCGAGGCACAGGTGCATCGCCTCGGCCGCGGCGGTGCCTTCGTCCAATAAAGAAGCGTTGGAAATCTGGAGGCCCGTGAGATCGCAGATCATCGTCTGGAAATTGAGCAGCGCCTCCATGCGACCCTGGGCGATCTCGGCCTGGTAAGGCGTGTAGGCCGTGTACCAACCGGGATTTTCGAGAATGTTCCGCTGGATTACCGGCGGAGTGAGCGTCCCGTAGTAGCCCTGCCCGATGTACGAGCGAAATGGCGCGTTGTGCGCGGCAATGCCCGCCAGCTCGGAGAGCGCTTCGCTCTCGGAGAGAGCGGCCGGCAAATGGAGCGGGCGCCCGAGCCGGATATTCGCTGGAACGGCCCCATCGATCAGCGCGTCGAGGGAGGAATAGCCGACCGCTTCCAACATCCGCGCGACCTCCGATTCTCCAGACCCCAAGTGACGGCGGGGGAACGTGTCGAGCGGACGAAGCGAGTGGCCGGAGGCGGTTTCGAGCATGCGTCAGACCCTATGAATCCCGCCGTCGAAAGCAAGCAGACCCGGCATTATATAGCGGAATGCCACCCGCGCCGGACGCCGCAAGAATTTCCCGCACGATGTCGCGCGTGCGTTCCTCGGGCTCGGCGATTGAGCGGCGGCTCGGGGCGGCGCTGTGGGCGGCGGAGCTGCGGTATCGCAAGCAGTACGCGGTGTTTGGCCGGCCCGACTTTGCGCTGGTGAGCAAGCGGGTGGCCATCTTTTGCGACAGCGAGTTTTGGCACGGCTATCGCTGGGGCGAACGGCGCAAGCGGGAGCACAAGAGCAATCAGGCGTACTGGTTTGCCA
>CAXUAZ010000132.1:0-11193 GCA_964249195.1 uncultured Chthoniobacterales bacterium | reverse complement strand
CTACTCCGTTCCTCCTCTCCCGCTTTATTCCAATTGACGCTGAACCATTACAAAACCAACAAAGACATCGCGGAGATTCTCGTGATTAGCGTGAAGACAGTCGAGACGCACCGGGCGGCGATCATGCGCAAGCTTGCTCTCGGGTCGGTGGCTGATCTCGTCCGTTATGCCATCCGGAACGGCATCCTTTCGGCCTGATGGCGCCCGCGGATTCGGCCGCATCTACAGACAAACCCTGAACGCGTGAACCGGGAACCGCCCCGGGCGGCTGGCGCATGGGCATTGCTATTTTCAACGGTGTACCAACCAATACCATGAAAACCATCGCTCTATCAAAATCATCCAGAGACATCCTGATCCCATCGGCTATCAGCCAGACGCTGCTTAGCTTCGTCGTTCCTGTCAAAGACGAGGAGGAAACGATTTACCAACTCTATTCCCGAGTGGCCGAAAAGGTGGGCAGTCTGGGATATGCCTTTGAGATGATCTTCGTCGACGATGGCAGCGAGGACGCGAGCTGGAGCAAGATCAAAGAAATTACCGTCGAAGACTCACGGGTGAGCGGCATCCGCTTCCGCCGCAATGTTGGCAAAGCGAATGCGCTGACCGCCGGCTTTGAAGCGGCGCGCGGCGAAATCATCTTCACGATGGACGCCGATCTCCAGGACGACCCCAAGGAGATTGGTAACTTTCTCGACAAACTGGACGAGGGTTACGACGTTGTGAGCGGTTGGAAGAAGACCCGTCACGACCCCTGGCACAAGGTTCTGCCCAGCCGCGTGTTCAACGCGATGATCAGCCGCCTCATCGGCGTGCGCCTGCACGACCACAATTGTGGCTTCAAATGCTATCGTGCCAACGCGGCAAAGAGCCTGACCCTCTACGGGGAAATGCACCGCATGATGCCTAGCCTTGCGAGCCTGCAAGGCTTTCATTCCGCGGAGATCGAGGTGGAGCATCACCCCCGCTTGCACGGCAAAAGCAAGTATGGCGTAAAGCGTTTTCTGCGCGGCTTCATGGATCTGCTCACAGTCTATTTCTTGAAGAACTTCCGTGAGCGGCCGCTGCATGTCTTCGGCGGGGTGGCCGCCACTTCGTTTGTCTCGGGTTGCATCCTATTCCTGGCTGCCGCGACTCACTTCCTGCCCGACGCCGCATCCGATCTCGGCGCAGCGCTGATGGTAGGAGCGTTGCCGTTGGCAGGCCTGGGGTTCTTCGCCGAGTTGCTGGTGAGCCGACGCACCAAGCGCGATCGCGAACTCCCCATCAGCGAGGTCACGAGTTCTCCGCTGCCCGAGACGTGCGTGGATGCTGCGGAAGAGGGGGATGCTGAAGAAGACTCCGCAAAACCGCTCGTTCTTCTGGTTGACGACGACCCTATGGCCCGCGCGATGTACAGTTCGCATCTGAATTACTCAGGCTATCGGATCATCGAAGCAATCAACGGCGTTGATGCGTTAACCAAGGTGAGTCCAGATGTAGCCGTGGTGCTGCTCGACATGCGGATGCACGGTGGAAACGGAATCGACGCGATGCGCGCCCTGCGTCGTCTGCACCCGCAGATCAAGGTCATTGTCGTCTCCGGGGAAGACAATCTCGGCGGAGCAGTCTCAATGATGAAGCTCGGTGCCTTCGACTACCTCCCAAAGCCGGTTTCAAGCGGCCAGCTATCTCTCACCGTCGATCGTGCCGTGGAGGTGAGGGCCTTGATCGAACAGCACATGGTTTGAATTCCCGGGTACCCCAAAAAAAAGGAACACCTACCATGAATTCGCTATCCTCCAACGCCGCGCACGGTCGCAAGCGCAAACTCAAGGTCTGCCTGATCGGCTCGACCTACCCCCGCAGTGAGCAAGACCCGGAAGTGCCTTGGTTGCGCCGCTCGGTCAACCTCCTGGTCGCTCGCGGTCATTCCGTGACGGTGGGTGTGCCCTCCTGGCGCGGCTTACACAATCATACGATCGACGGCGTGTCGGTGCGGCGCTTTCGGTATGCGCCTGCATTCGTCGAGTTCCTCACTCATGATCATGGCGCTCCTAACAAACTCCATAATCCGCTCTTTAATCTGCTAGCCATTCCCTACATCTGCGCGGGGATCGTGTCGGTCGCGGCGTGGATGGCAAAGGAGCGATTCGACGTGATCCACGTGCATTGGCCCTTTCCGCACGGGCTCTTTGCAGTTATCCCGCAGCGCATCTTCGGCGCGAAGATCATTTCCACCTGCCACGGGGCGGAGTTGGCGCTTGGGCGCAAGAAGAAGTGGATTCGCAAGACGCTGGGCTGGCTGCTGCGCAAATCGGATCTGTGCAGCTGCAATAGTTCTCACACCGCAGCCGAGATCAAAGCCATTTCGGGCGTCGACGCCGTGGTCATTCCTTACGGCCCAACAATCGAGACGATCGAGAAAAGCGACGAGCCTTGGGCCGAAATGGCGAAGAATCCCGGGGAGCCGGCGACAATCCTCTTCAGCGGTCGGGCGATCCAGCGCAAGGGCGTGCCGTATCTGTTGCGCGCGCTGCCTCTTATCTTGAAGGAACGCGTGGTGCGTTTGGTCATTACTGGCAACGGCGACCGTCGGGCGGAATGGGAAGCGCTTAGCCGTGAGTTGGGGCTGGAGGAGTACGTGGAGTTTCTTGGTTTCGTCAGCTCAGAACGCCTAAGCGAACTTTACCGGACCTGCGATCTCTACGTTCATCCTGCCATCTTTGACGACAAGGGCGACACCGAAGGGTTGGGCGTGGTGCTCATTGAGGCGTTATCCAACGCGCGGCCGGTGATTGCGTCTGCGGTCGGCGGGATCGTGGATGTCATTAAACACGAGGAAACCGGGCTGCTGGTGCCCGAGAAGGATCCGGCGGCGATCGCCGCGACCGTCTTGCGCGTGTTGGGCGACCCTGCCCTCGCGCAACGCCTGGGGCAAGCGGGCCAGGAGTTCGTGAAATGGCACTTCGACTGGACCCGCATCACGGACGAGACTGAGGCGCTGTATTACCGAGCCGTTGGAGACTCCGCCTACCACCTGCTCCGAGCTGGCTCGGCCGTATCTGCGGCGCCGACTTATTCTGCTGCCGCTGTTTAATCACCGCCATGAATCAAAAAGTTCGATTCAGTGCTGTCGCAAAGATGGTAGTCGCGACGATCATCGCAATAGCGATTGCAGGCGTGCTGCGAGGGAGCGGCGCCTCCGTGCGCGAGATGGCAGGCAAGCTCGACTTGCGGTGGCTGAGCGCGGCGGCTTCTTTGACCATTATCTACCGCATTTGCAACGCGGCGGGTTGGGGAATGATCCTGCGGGCGCTTGGGCATCCGCTGCCGCTCAAGACTAGCGTGCGCCTGTGGTTGGTGGCCGAGACGATGCGCTGGCTGCCGGGCAGCGTATGGGGCTTTGTCTCCCGGGTGTATCAGGCGCAAAAGGCCGGCGTGCCGGCGGCGGCGGCCTCGGTGAGCATGCCGCTGGAACTTGCGGTCACGGTCGTGGCGTGGGGGCTGGCAGCGCTTTGCGGAGGTGCGAGCATGGGCAGGATCGCAGCGGGCTGGTCGATTCCCATGTCGCCGTTGTCGGCGTACGCGCCGGGGGCGGGACTGTTGCTCTCGGGCATCGCCGGGGCGGTCGCGCTCTGGCGTTTCCCTGGAGCGAAGATTTCGCGCAAGGCCCTCGGTTTTTTGGGCGGGTTGAAGCGAGCCTTCCGGGCGCGGCCCCGGCCCTTGATGCTGCTCGCGGCGCTGGCGTGGTTTGCGGCGCTTTGCTTTCTTAACGGGCTGACGTTCTACGCGCTGCTGCGCGCCTTCGACCCGCCGACAATGCCCTCGCTGGAAGCAGCAGTTGGGATCAACGCGATCGGCTGGTTGGTGGGTTTCTTCGCGGTGTTCAGTCCCGGCGGGCTGGGCGTGCGGGAAGGCGGGATGACCGCGTTGCTCGCGCCGCTTGTGCCATTGCCGGTCGCCGTAGGCAGCGTGGTGCTTTGGCGCGTGGTGCAGATCATGGCGGAGGTGCTTTGCCTCGGCGCTTGCTATCTCCCGGCGGCAGCAATCCTCGGCCGTCGCGGAGTTCGCGTGGCGGTCAACACACCGCCCTGGTCGCCGATCCGCATTGCGACGGTGAGGAAAGGATCCTAAGATGCTAACCCAATCTTGGATTCGGCTGGCGAAACAGAGCCTGCGGGTGCTGCGCCGACATCGCGGGCTCGCGGCGCTCGTTTGTTTCACCAATTTGATCAGCCTTTTTTTCCTGGTCGCGGTGATCGCGCCCGCATGGAAGCGGCCCAGCAACCGCATGTATCCTTCCAAACTCGGTTACCCTGCGTTGTTGCATCGATTCCACAAGCCGATCCCCGTGAGCACCGCGCTGGTCCAGTCGCGGCCGATGACCCGGACGGCGCTCGGCGAGGGCATGATGATGAGCGAACCCATTCTCGTTCCCATCATCCCGATGGACCGCATCCTCGCCGTGCATGTGTCCGAGGGGCAGAGTGTCAAGAAAGGCGATCTGCTCATTGAGATCGACTCGACCAAGACGGAGATCAAAGCGCGCTCGGCAAAGATCTCCATCTCCACTGCTGAGGCCGAGCTTGCCCGGGTGCGGATCGGCTCCGCGTACGTGCTGGCGCAGGAACGCCCGCACAAGGATGAAATCGACGCCGCCGCCGCACGCAAGAACATCGGGCTCATTTCGCAGAAGATTGATATGTCGCGGCAGTTGGCAGCCAAAGGCATCATTTCCAAAAAGGAATTCATCGACGCGCAACTCACTTTAGGCGGGTCCGAGCGCGACCTCCAGATGGCGGAGTTTAACCTTGGGATGTCCAGCAAAGGCATCAGCCAAAGCGAAATCATCGCCTCCAATGCCGTTGACGAGGCCGAAAACGCGCTGGCTCAGCGCGAGCGTGATTTGCAGGATTTCAAAGTCTACGCGCCGGTGGATGGCATCGTCCAACAGGTGCTGGTGCACGCGGGCGAATACAACCAGGACGCGGGTCGGCCCGTGATTGTCATCGCGGCGGGGAGTTGGTTCGAGGCGAGCGTCGACCAGGGGGCGGTGAACCAGGTCAAGCCGGGCGACCCGGTGGAGGTTAATTTAACTGCGCTGGGCAGCCAGCCATTCCATGGCCGGGTCAGCAGCGTGGTGCCGCTGGTCAGTTACAACGCCGGCGGTCCGGAAGCGACCCGGCCCACGCGAGCCCTGGGGACCGGCGCGCCGGAGTGGCCGTCCACTTTCCGCGCGCGGATCACGCTCGATCCCGGCGCTGCTTCCGCCGCAGTGGCGGGCATGACGGGATTTGCGCGCATCAGCAGTCAACGCCAGACCCTGGCAGCGCCCGCCGGCGCGGTGACTTCCCTTTCCGCCGGGAGCGGGATCGTGCATGTGGTGACGGGTAACCGGCAGGCCGTCCGGGAGGTTCGCTGCGGGGCCACGGTCGATGGATGGATTGAGCTCACCGCCGGGATTGCGGAGGGCGAGAAGATCATCACCGACGGCTTCCAGTTCTTGCGCCCGGAAGATGCCGTTGTCGAAACACCAGCGGCGCCGCTGGTCGCGAAAGAAGGCCGTTGAAGGAATCCGCCCGATGCCCTTCCTGCTTGCCCGTCTCGCCGGAGTCGGCGGCATCCTGCTCTTGCTGGCGTCGCTGGCCACCCAATGGTTTGGCGTGCCGGGGGCACGGCTGGCTGGCAGCGCGTTGACCGTTATCACCGTCGCGCCGCGGGCCACGCTTTTGTTCAAGGCGGCCTGCCTTCTCACGTTGACGGTGATCGCCGCGATGCGATGGCGCGGCATCTCTGCCGAGCGGCAAGCCAGCGTGCTCACGTTGCTCCTCGTGGCGCTTTTCTTCTACCCCTGCGTCGTCATGACGTGGACGCCCGCGATCTCGGCGCAGGCAAGCTGGTTGAACACCCAACACGAGAACCTCTCGTGGCTCGGCGGCGACATCTTTGCGGAACAGGAATACAAGGACATCAACTGGAAGAGCCAACTCGTCGTCGCGGACGCCGAGCGTCAGGTGGGCGTCTTCCGCCTGCCAAACTGGTCCCCTTACATGATGCAATGGGGCCGGGTGGGCGAGCTGGCGGAATGGCTCGGCTACTCCAACCGCTTTTGCCAATTCGTCTGCAAAGGATGGTTTGCCGCGCTCGCAGGCGTGGTCTTGCTGTTGCTCTCCTATTGCCGCGGACGGGAGTTGCACTATCAGGTGGCGCGGACCATCGGCTTTGCGGGCATCAGCGCGGCGACGGCGGGCATCGCGCTTGCACTCGCCCCGCCAATGGTCAGCGGCTTTGCCATGATGCAGGCGCGCCACGCCTCCCATCGCGGCGATCGCCCGGCGGCGTTGCGCTGGCTCGGCCGGGCGGCAACAATCCTCCCCGCGATCCGCCAGGACACCTACTTCGTCGTGCAGCGAGGACTACTCGAAAACGCGCTTGGCCGCGACAC
Source organism: uncultured Chthoniobacterales bacterium (assembly GCA_964249195.1). Classification (GTDB taxonomy): domain Bacteria; phylum Verrucomicrobiota; class Verrucomicrobiia; order Chthoniobacterales; family SZAS-18; genus CAXUAZ01. The sequence continues at coordinate 4,766 of CAXUAZ010000132.1, read as the reverse complement.
GTCCGAATCCCGCTTCTACGTCGCCCAACAACTCGACCGCCAGGGCTTCGTCGCACAGGCACGGCAGCGCTACGAGCGGCTCATCAGTGAGACCGCCGAGGAAACCCCAATGCGGCGCGAGGCCTTGCGCGCGATCCTGCGCATGGGGATCAATGATCTTAACAGCGGCAGCGCCGCCCACGCGCTCGACACCGTGCAGTACGTGCTCGAGCGCGAGCCGTGCAATCTGAAGGCGCTCTACGTCGTTCAATTAGCCGGCTTGCGCACGGCGCGGTTTGAACTCGTCCGGGTGAGCGCCGCCCGCATGATGGAAATGTACGCGCGCTTCAACACCTTGACCAAGGCCCCCGTCCTCGCCGCGTGTAATGAAAACCTGGCCGCCGCCGCGTTTCAGGAAGGGCGCCTCGCCGAAGCGCTCGCCTTGCACAACACCGCCATTGGCCGCCCCCAACCGTGAACCGCGACTCCGTCAAACTGCGCGCCGCCGTGTACGCCGCACTGCTTGCCAGCGCCGTGGGGTTGCTCTGCTACGGGTTTGGCCGCTGGCTCGTGCCGTATCGTGTGACGGTCCAGCCGATGTCGATGTCCGGAAACTGGATCGCGGCCGAAGCGAGCGGCGACTACGCGGGCTGCTTCCGCAAGACCTTCCAACTCACCGCTCCCGCCCGCAACGCGTGGATCGCCATTTCCGCCCGCGACGCCTACGAGGTCATCGTCAACGGCGACACCGTCGCGCGCCAATTCCTCTGGCGTCCCACCCGCCCCTTCCAAAACGGCCTGAGCGAGGACGGCCAAAAGGTCGATTTCGTCCTGCCCCTCCTCGGCCTCAACTTCCCGCGCGAATACCAATGGACCGGTCACCGCAACGATCTGTTGCCGACGTACATCGACATCACTCCGTTCCTCAAACCCGGCCCCAACGCCCTGTGTGTAGAAGTGGAAACGCGCCGCCTGCCCGCCAGCCTGATCCTCGACGGCGAAGTGCTCACCCGCACCGGCGAACGCGTCGACCTGCGCAGCGACCGCTCCTGGAAAGCGATGCCCGTGCCGCCCGACGGCTCGTTGCTCAATTGGGTCGGCCGCACCTATGCGGACTTCACTTGGAACGCCGCCGCAGTCGTGCCCGGGCCGGGCGGACAAATGCTGCGCACTTTTGATCCCGGGATCTTCACCACGCCCTTCACCGCCCCCTGGCTGCGGTCGGCGGATGCCGCCAAGGGCGACTCCCTCCAGTTCGACCAAACCTGGACGCTGCTCGCCGCGCCCGCCGACGCCTGGCTGCGGCTGATCGCCAACCGCTCCTACGATCTCTTCATCAACGGCCAGCGCCTCAACGTGCCCGCCCGCCCCGACCTCGACGGCGGCGAATGGATCATCGACACGCAAAAGGCCAACGACCCCGCTACCCAACCCGAGCTGCTCGACCCGGATGAAGTCGGCACGCTCTTCGTCGGCAAAGACTTCGAGACCGCGCCGCACGGCGATCCCACGACCAACGACTTCCATCCGTTTGTGGACACGGAAAACCGCACCCGCGAACGCCCCAACGCCAACAACAGCGACGACATGGTCCCGGGCGAACTCGACCCGATCAAAGAGCACAGCCGCATCAGCAAGGACTTCTCCCCCTCGACCGACGCGCCCGCCAAACTCGTGCCCAAGGCGCTCTCCCGCAATCGGCAGCTCGGCAGCTTCAACCTCTACGACATCCGCTGGATGCTCCACCCTGGCCCGAATGCCATTTCCGTCCGCCTCCTGCCCACCGACGCGGTGACGCCGCTGAACTGGGCTCCGCAATTCGCGCTTGACGCCCGGGCCGGCGCCAGCGCTCTCAGCTCCGCCGATCCGGGTTGGTCCTGCCGCTCGCAATCTCCCGACGGCGCCCTCGGCCCCCCCGCTGCCGCCATCGATGGCGGCCCGTCCGAGGCCTGGTCCCTTCCTAGGAAAAACTTCCGCGGCGGCATGTTCGACGGCACGGCTAAGCTGCGCGCGTGGTCGGTCCTTGCTGCCATCGTGACGGCTGCGGCCCTGCTCGTCGCGTTGTGGCCGCTCTGGCGTCGGCGCACGCTTCCGCCGGCGGCGATTGGGAAATTCCTCGGGCAATGTTCGGTCGTGCTGCTCGCGCCCATCACCGTGCTGCTCGCCGCGCTGCTGGTCGAGGCGACCTGGGCGGAACGGGACGAAATCCTCTGGTTCCACCAAGGCCGCGCCTGGGCAGGCGTCGTGGCGCTCGCGCTTCTCTGCACCGCGGTCACGGCCGCCCGCTTTGCGCGCCCCGCCGCCGATCGCCTCGCGGGGACCGCCTGCCGCGCCGTCGGCGCCCTGGAAGCGTTTCCCTACTCCATCGCCTGGAAGTTCCTGCTCATCTGCCTGCTGCTGCTGTGCGCTTTCGTGCGCGCTTACCGGCTGGATTTCCAACCGCTCGACGACGACGAATACGCGTCCGTTCAGGCCAGCATTGCCATTGCCGAGACGGGCGTGCCCCGGTTCACCCCGGAGGTCTTCTACACCCGCAGCCCGCTCTACCATTACCTCACCGGCGCGACGATCCGCCTCTTCGGCGAAAACCTGTGGGCCATCCGGCTGCCGAGCGTCGCGTTCGGCGTGGCTACGGCGTGGTTAACCTACCTCATCGGCGCCCAGCTCCTGCGCAACCGCTGGGTCGGCCTCGGCGCGATGATCCTCTTCATCATCCATCCCTACGCGATCTTCAGCAGCCACATCGGGCGCTTCTATCAACAGCAACAATTCTTCGCGCTGCTGACGATCTATTGTTTCTGCCGCGGGATGGTCGTTGGCCAGGAAATGCGCTGGCGCTACGCCATGCTCGCGGCGCTCCTGGCCGCCGTCTTTAGCCAGGAACTCAGCCTCGTGCTCTGCGCGCCCCTCGCGGTGGGCTACATCCTGTTCGCGGAGAAGAAATCGTGGCCCGACGAGACGCGCTTCTTCGTGGCGGCCGGTTGCGTGCTGGCGCTCATCGGCGCCGATATCCTGGTGTTTCAGATCGTCTGCCTGACGCGCACCGAAGGCGTCTCGCCCAACGTCGAGCCGTCCCTCAAGCCGTACTTCTTTTACCCGATGAACTTCTTCTCGTTGTTCTTCGCGTACTCCCGGCTGCACCTGGGCTTGAGCGTGCTCCTGGCGCTCGGTTTCCCGCTGGCCATCCGCGAACGCCGGCGCGCGGTGACGGCCCTCTTCTTCATCCTGTTTTCCGGCGTGGCGTTTTGCGTGTTGTTTATCACCACGGCCAGCCTGCGTTATCAATATTGGCTGTTGCCGCTGTGGATCGTGCTGGGCCTTTACTCCGCCAAAGCCCTGCTCGAGACCGTGATCCGCCTGGCGGGGAACGCGGGCGAACGGCGCCACGGCTGGATCACGCCGCTGCTGGGTTCGATTCTCTTTATTGCCATTGTCCTGTCCTTCTCTCCGTGGCGAATCGCCGGGTCCTATGATTGTAAACTGCTGCCCGACTCCACCGGCGCCTTCCGCTATGTGAATAGCCAATTACGCCCCGGTGACGTAGTCGCCGCGACCGAGCCGCACCCGCACGCGGCGTTGATCGAGGCGGGCCGCGTCGACTACGACTTGAGCGTGCCGCTGCTGGCCGACTTCGTCTATTTGAAGGACGGCCGCCTGATTGACCGCAACGGCGCCGCGGAAGTCATCAGCACGCTCACCCAACTGCAGGCCGCCTGCGTGAAACACCGGCGGATGTGGGTGGTGATCAACCGGGAGAAATTCCGTTCGCGCGGCCGCAACATCCGATGGGAATACCCCGGCGCGCGCGTCGAGCTATTCGTACGCGAGAATTTGCAGATCAAGTACCGCGCGAGCCTATGGTCGGTGTATCTCTGGGACGCCGCAGCCGGCAGCTACCACCCGTTCCGCGAAGACCGGGCCGTGGGGCAATGACGATGCGCAAGGTCACAGCGAGCCTGACAATCACCGCCACGCTCCCATGCGAACATGGTTGAAGTTGATCACATCGGTCCGCTGGCGACCCAGGAGATCGGCGAGCATGGCGTCGTCGGTGAGGACGAGACAGGACCTTGGCGCAAGCGTTGCGATAGCGGCGTCAGTCACGCCCAGCCGGCCAAACCCGGCATGGGCACAGATCGCCCGGGCAGGATCGAAGCATTCGTTTGCTTCTCCCACAATTGTCCGTAACAGCAGTCGAAAATTGAGTTGCAACGATCCCTCCAACCTGCCCGAGAGATTGGAAACCTCCGTCAGGACATGCGGGGTCGTAACGATTTGATTGAACTGCGAAATGAAGCGAACGAGCAACGGAAAGTCGTCCTCTCCAAAGTACCGCGTGAACGCTCGGCAAGGCGCCAGATGCTCCCGGCCAAGGCTGCCGACGAGGTAGCCGAGAAGAAGATTCGAATCGAGGAGGACGCCCTTGCGGCGGTACTTCTGGATCAGCGATCTCATCGCCGTCAGGCCGCTATTTGACCGAGCGGATCTTCACGGAAACCACTTCGCCGGTGAGGCGGTTGATCGTGAAAGTTTTGTATTCGCGATCAAATCCGTAAATAGAGCGAACAGTGTTGGAGGTGTAGCCCAAAGTGACCAGCCACTGTTTCCCATCGGCACTTGCTTCAATCTCTTCGAGCATCACGGACTTCGTCCCTTGGGGGAACAGGTCGTGGAAATAACTCGTCGCAATGGCCACAGCATTCTTGACGTCGATCCCACTGCTTCGTGACTCTGTAATGGTTCAGCGTCAATTGGAATAAAGCGGGAGAGGAGGAACGGAGTAGGCG
>CAXUAZ010000131.1:0-11207 GCA_964249195.1 uncultured Chthoniobacterales bacterium | reverse complement strand
CTTTTTACCAAAAAATGGCGGCGGCGCCAAGTCCGACAGCTTGCATAGACCGCCGTTACAACTGGAGTCACGCCCCGTGCACGCGGGCGGCCACCTTCAAGCGCAAGGCGTTGAGCGCGATGAAGCCGGTCGCATCCGACTGGTTATACGCCTGCGTGGGGTCGGCTTCCATCGTCGCGATCTGCGGATGATACAGGCTCACCGGGCTGCGGCGGCCGGCGGCGATCACGTTGCCCTTGTAAAGCTTGACCCGCACCTCGCCCGTGACGTTGCGCTGCGACTCGGTCACCAGCGCCTGCAGCGCCTCACGCTCCGGCGCGAACCAGAAGCCGTTGTAGACCAGCGTGCTGTACTTGGGGATCAGCGAATCGCGCAGGTGCATCACCTCGCGATCCATCGTGAGCGACTCCATCTGCCGGTGCGCGAAATGCAGGATCGCGCCGCCCGGCGTTTCGTAAACCCCGCGGCTCTTCATGCCGACAAAGCGGTTTTCCACCATGTCCACCCGGCCCACGCCGTGGCGGCCGCCGAGGGTATTGAGCGTCAGCATAATGTCCAAGGGCGACATCGGGCGGTAATCAGCGTCGTCTTGCGTTTTCAACCCGACGCAATCGCCCGCTTCGAATTGAAGTTGGACGTACTCGGGTTGGTCCGGGGCGTCTTCGGGCGACACGCTGAGCTTGTACATGTCGCGCGACTCGGGGGCGCTCGCGTCGAACCACGGGTCTTCGAGGATGCCGCTCTCGAAGGAAATGTGCAGGAGGTTGCGATCCATCGAGTACGATTTCTTCGCGCTCGCCGTGATCGGGATGTGGTGTTTCTCCGCGTAGGCGATCATCTCCGCGCGCCCGGGGAACTCCTGGCGGAACCGCTCCTGCCGCCAGGGCGCGATGACCTCGATCTCCGGCGCGAGCGCGGCGGCGGTCAGCTCGAAGCGGACCTGGTCATTGCCCTTGCCGGTGGCGCCGTGGGCGACGGCCGCGGCGCCGTTGGAGTGGGCGATCTCGACCATGCGTTTGGCGATCAAGGGCCGGGCGATGCTCGTGCCCAGGAAGTATTGCCCTTCGTAAAGCGCGCCCGCCTGCACCATGGGGAAGATGAAATCGCGCGCGAACTCCTCCCGCAGATCGTCCACCTGGCAACTGCTCGCGCCGGTGGCGAGGGCCTTGGCTTCAAGGCCGTCGAGTTCCTCCTGCTGGCCGACGTCGGCGCAGAAGGCGATCATTTCGGCATCGTAGGTTTGTTGCAGCCACGACAGGATAACGGAGGTGTCCAACCCGCCCGAGTAAGCGACGACGATTTTCATAAGCAGGCGAGACGGTACGATTTCCCGGCGGCGCGCCAAGTGTAAAAAACACCTACCCGCTGGGCACAATCGCCGCCGGCGGAGCATTCCGCCCGGAATCATCGGAGACGTTGTGCTTGATGAACAGCCAGATCAACGTCGCGGCTGCCAGGCACGCCAGCTTGATCCGCCAATTGTGGAACACCGCGCGCGTCCAGCGTTTCATGGGTTTTTCTCGTAAAGGAGCAGGTTGCCGAGGCGGCGCCGCAACTCCGCCGGTGCGAGCCCCCGCTCGATCTGGTTGCCCGCGCACATCGACACGCTGCCCGTCTCTTCGCTGACGATGATCGCGATCGCATCCGTCTCTTCGCTCAACCCCAGCCCGGCGCGATGCCGCAGGCCAAACGACCGGTCGAGTGACTCGCGCTGGCTCACCGGGAAAATGCACGCGGCGGAGACAATGCGGTCGTCGCGGATGATCACCCCGCCGTCGTGCAATGGCGTCTTGGGTTGGAAAATCGTGAGCAGCAGTTCCGGCGAAAACGCGCAATCCAGATCCACGCCGCTTTCCGCGAACGTGCGCAACCCGATATCGCGTTCGATGGCGATGAGCGCGCCGAAGCGCGAGGTGGCCAGTTCGTAGACGCAGTCGCACAGGCTGTCGAGGGTTTGTTTGTCCTGCTTGCCGAGGCTGAAAAACGGGCGGCTGCCGAGCTCGGCAAACGCGCGCCGCAACTCCGGTTGGAAGATGACCACCAGCGCCACCGCCAGGAACACCGAGTACCGCCCGATCAGCCAGCGGATCACCACCAAGTCGAGCGCCTCGCTCAACACGAAAAGCGTCACCAAAAAGAGCGCGACCCCCGTCAGCACGCGCGCGCCGCGGGTGCCGCGGAAATGCATGTAAAGGTAGTAGATGGCCGCGGCGAGGAGCAGGATCTCGATGGCCGAGTTCCATTGCGCTCGCAAGATTTGCCAGGGAATGTCCAAGGGCGAAGGCGAAGGATGAAGGATCAGGGGGCTAGGAGGGCTTCGACGGTGCGCAGGACCGCTACATTCGATCCAACATCGTGGACGCGAAAAATGCGCACCCCTTTTTGCCGGGCGTACGCCGTGATTGCAAGCGTGGCGGGCAGCCGATCTTCCGCGCCGGAAATTTTGCTCAAAAAACCCTTGCGCGAAACGCCCAGCGCCACCGGCCGATCGGCAAACCCGAACGTGGGCAGATCGCGCAACAGTTGAAGATTGTGCTCGACCGTCTTGCCGAAGCCGATCCCCGGATCCAGCGCGATGCACTCGAGCGGGATGCCGCCCTCCGCAGCGGCTTCCATCGCGCGGACCAGATGGCTGCCCACTTCGGCCGACACGTCTTCGTACTGCGGCGCGATCTGCATCGTGCGCGGGGTCCCTTGCATGTGCATCAACACCACGCCGGCGCCGCGGACGGCCTGGGCCATCGCCGGGTCGCCTTGCAGCGCGGTGATGTCGTTCACGATCGCGGCGCCCCGATCGAGGGCGCCTTTGGCGACGGCGGCCTTGGAGGTGTCGATCGAGATCAGGCAGTCTGGGGCTTTGGCAACCAGCGCCTCGATGACGGGGAAGACACGCGCCATTTCTTCGGGTTCGCTGACCGGGGCGGCCCCGGGGCGGGTGGATTCGCCGCCGATGTCGATGATCGCGGCGCCTTCCGCGAGCATGGCCAGGGCGCGGTCGACGGCGGCGCCGGGGTCCAGGAAGCGGCCGCCATCGGAGAACGAATCGGGGGTGACGTTGAGGATGCCCATGACCGCGGCGCGCTCGGTAAGGTCGAGCGTGCGGCGGGAGGTTCTCCAAAGGGGCATGCGCGGGACTTTAACACAGAGGACACCGAGGAAGGCACACAGAGGAACACAGAGTTTGGGAAAAGGGTGGGAGAGCAAAGCCTTTACCTCCGGTCTTTTCTCCGTGTTCTCTGTGTGTCTTCCTCGGTGTCCTCTGTGTTAAATTCGCCGCCGCGTGTTAGGGTTTCGTCTCATGCTGCGCACGTTCGCGATCCTGTTGCTCGTCTTTATCGCCGGGTGGTCGGTGGGCCGTCGCGGGCAGAGAGTGGACCCTTTCACCCAAAAGTGGCTCGCCTTCCTCGAAGCGGAGAACGCCCGCCTCGTCGCCAACGCCCAGGGCGAGACCGCCGCGCACGAAGCCGTGGGACGCAAAGAGATCGAAACGTCGATCGCGAAACTGCGCGGCCTCGATTTCAAACGGTCCGTCACGTACCGCGAGATCGGCCGCGAACAATTGCCCGCGATCCTCCGCCAGAAACTCCTCCAGCAAATCCCCGAAAAAGAATTTGCCGACAACGGCGTCGCCATGGCCGCGATGGGCCTCCTCCCGCCCGGGCTCGACCTCGAGAAAACGTACCTCGCGCTCCTCGGCGAGCAGATCGGCGCGTTTTACGATCAACACACGCGTGAGTTGTTCACCTTCAGCGGCCACCCGCTCACCAACGCCCAAAACCGCGTGATCCTGGCCCACGAACTCACCCACGCCTTGCAGGACCAACATTTCGACCTCGGGCGCCTGCCTCTGGAAAATCGGGATAACGATGATCGCGCCCTTGCCGCCAGCGCCCTCATCGAAGGCGACGCCACCCTCGCCATGAATCAATACATGCTCGGCGACCTCAGCGCGGCATCGATCAAGGACAGCCTCGCCGGCGCGCTCTCGACAGACGTCACCCAACTCGTCGCGGCGCCTCGCTTCCTGCGCGAGACGCTCCTTTTCCCTTACCTGCATGGCCTCGCCTTTTGCCAGACCCTCTACGAGTCCGGCGGTTGGCCGGCGCTTGCCGCTGCATACGCCCAGCCGCCTTCTTCAACCGCTGAGATTCTCCACCCGGAGAGGTATCTGTCGGAGCCGCCGGTCGCCGTTGCCCTGCCGGAAGGCCCCGTTTTGGGGAAAGCGCCGCTGGGGGTCAATGTCCTCGGCGAGTTCGGCGCCCGGCAAGTTTTTGCCGCGTGGTTGCACGACGATCCCCGCGCCATCGCGGCCGCGGGTGGCTGGCGGGGGGATCGCTATGCCGTGTATGGAGACGCGCGCGCGAACAGCTACATCTGGCGCACCGTGTGCCGGGATGCGTCCGGCGCGGCGACGTTTGCCGCGGCGGCGCGCGATGGCCTGGCTAAATTTCACGGGGCAAATGCGGGCGCGCGGGTTCGGAAGGTGGACGTCACGGGCGGCTCGACCGTCACGGTGATCGACGCGCAGGATTCCGCCTGGGCGGCCGCCTTGGAAACTCAATGAACACCCATCGCAAAATCTTCTACACCGGCCGCGTGCAAGGCGTCGGCTTTCGTTATTCGGTCAAACAGATCGCGGCCAGCTACGAGGTCACGGGCTGGGTGCGCAATCTCGCCGATGGGCGCGTGGAGTTGCTGGCCAGCGGGGAGGAGGAAGAATTGGCCGCCTTTTTTGAGGCGATCTCCCAGAGCCACCTCGCGGCGCACATCAAGGAGACGGCGGTCGCGGAGGTGGATGCGCCTCCGGGCCGCTCCGTGGGTTTCGAGATTCGCGACTAATTCCTGACAATCATCCGCCCGCGCAAGGCGTCCGCCGGCCCGCGCCGCTTCGTACATTCCCAGCCGTACCTATGTGGATCGTTAGACTGGCGCTGCGGCGACCCTACACTTTTACCGTCATGGCGATGCTCATCGCCGTGCTGGGGATCATCTCCTACGTGACGATGTCCACGGACATCTTCCCGGAGATCAACATCCCCGTCGTTTCCGTCATCTGGTCCTACGGCGGCATCTCCCCCGACGACATGGAAAAACGCATCGTCTTCATCGCCGAGCGCGCGATGACCACGACCGTCAACGGCATCGAGCACATGGAGTCTCAATCCATGAACGGCGTCGGCGTCATCAAGGTGTATTTCCAGCCGAACGTCAAAATCGAGTCGGCCGTGGCGGAGATCACGTCCATCCAGCAGACGATCCTGCGCGTGCTGCCGCCGGGCATCACGCCGCCGCTGATCATCCGCTACAGCGCGAGCAGCGTGCCCGTGCTTCAGCTCGCCATTTCCAGCCAGAAGCTGTCCGAGCAGGAGATCTACGATTTCAACCTCAACTTCGTCCGCCAGCAGCTCGCCACCGTGCAGGGCGCCAGCGTGCCGCTCCCTTACGGCGGCAAGGCGCGGCAGATCATGGTCGATATCAACTCGGCCGCGTTGTACGCCAAGGGGCTGTCGCCCAACGACGTCATTAACGCCCTCAACCTGCAAAACATCTTCCTGCCCGCGGGCACGATGAAGGTCGACGCGCGTGAATACCTGGTGAAGGTCAACGGCAGTCCCGGCGGCATCGACGCCTTCAACGATCTGCCCATCAAGCAAATCAACGGCTCCACCATTTACATGCGCGACGTGGCGCAGATCCACGACGGGTACGCGGTCCAGCAAAACATCGTGCGCCAGGATGGCCGGCGTTCCACGCTCCTGCCCGTGCTCAAGAGCGGCGGCGCCAGCACGGTGGACATCGTCAAAAGAATCAAGGCGCGCCTGCTCGAGATCACGCCGGGCTTTCCCGCGGGGCTCCAGGCGGAGCAGCTTTTCGATCAATCGGTGTTCGTGACCTCGGCCGTCAGCGGCGTGATCAAGGAGGCGGTGATCGCCGCGTGCCTGACCGCGCTCATGATCCTGCTGTTCCTGGGGAGCTGGCGCTCGACGTTGATCATCGCCGTCTCCATCCCGCTCTCGATCCTCGTGTCGCTGATGCTGCTCGACGCGCTCGGCTACACGCTCAATGTGATGACCCTCGGCGGCCTCAGTCTCGCGGTCGGCATCCTCGTGGACGACGCGACGGTGGAGTTGGAGAACATCCACCGCAACCTCGGGCTCAACGACAAACCGCTCACCCGCGCGATCCTCGACGGCGCGCAGCAGATCGCCACGCCGGCGTTCGTGGCGACGCTTTCCATTTGCATCGTGTTCGTCTCGGTCGTGTTCCTGACGGGCCCGGCGAAATTCCTCTTCGTGCCGCTGGCGCTCGCGGTCGTCTTCGCGATGATGGCCAGCTACCTCCTGTCGCGCACGCTGGTGCCGGTGATGGTTCATTTCCTCCTCGGGCCCGAGGTGGAGCTGTACCGCGAAGAAGCGCGCGCGGAGCGGGGAGAGGAGAAAAAATCAGACGGCAAAGAGCCGAAGAAGGACTGGATTTGGAAGGTCCACGAGCGATTCAATCATCACTTCGAGAACTTCCGCGATCGTTACGCGGGCATGTTGGGCTGGGCGTTGGAAAACCGCGGGCTCACGATTGGGCTCTTCGTCGCGGCCTTTTGCCTCTCGGCGATCCTGATCCCGTTTGTGGGTCGGGATTTCTTCCCGCTGGTGGATGCCGGGCAGTTCCGGCTCCATGTGCGGACGGCCGCCGGCACGCGCATCGAGGAGGCCGAGCGCACGTTCCAGAAGGTCGAGGATCAAATCCGCCAGGCCGTCCCCAAGGAGGAGATGAAGCTGGTGCTCGACAACATCGGCCTGCCCGTCGGCGGGGTGAATCTCGCCTACAGCGACAGCGCCACCATCGGCTCGACCGACGGCGAAATCCTCGTGTCGCTCAAGGAAGGGCACAAGACCCCGATCTGGACGATCATGCGCACGTTGCGCCGCGAGTTGCCGGGGAAGTTTCCCGGCGTGACGTTTTATTTTCAGCCGGCGGATATCGTCAGCCAGATCCTCAACTTCGGGTTGCCCGCGCCGGTCGATGTCCAGGTGGTCGGGCGCGACAGCAAGGGCAACTACGAGGTCGCCCGGCAGATCGCCGCGAAGATCGCGAAGATCAGCGGCGCCGTGGATGTGAACATCCACCAGTTGATCGACGCCCCGCAGTTCAACGTCAACGTGGACCGCAGCCGCGCCAGCGCCCTCGGGCTGACAGAGAGCGACGCGGCCAACTCGGTATTGATCTCCCTGTCCTCCAGCGGGCAGACCGCGCGCAACTACTGGGTGAATCCGGTAAACGGCGTCAACTACCTCGTCGCCGTGCAGACGCCCCAGCGCGACGTTTCCTCGCTCAACGACCTCAACAACACGCCGGTAACGGTGGCGGGTCAGACCCCGCAACTCCTGAGCAACCTGGCCACGACGGCGCGCGACACGGCGCCGATTGTCATCAATCATTACAATATCCAGCCGACCTACGACATCTACGCCAACGTGCAGGATCGCGACCTGGGCGGTTTATCGGACGACATCAATAAGATCGTCGACGAATACGCGCCCAAGCTGGCGTGGTGGCAATCGGCGGTGAACTCGCTGCCGTTTCAGCACGACACCTACAAACCGCCGAAGTCGAAGCTGCCGAAGGCGACGCTCATTGCGGTGCGCGGCCAGGTCGAGAGCATGAACACGGCCTTCACGAAGCTGGGTTTGGGCATCGTGTTTGCGGTGCTGCTGGTGTACTTCCTGATGGTGGTCAATTTCCAGAGCTGGCTGGACCCGCTGATTATCATCAGCGCACTCCCCGGCGCGTTCTCGGGCATCTTGTGGATGCTCTTTGCGACGGAGACGCCGTTCAGCGTGCCGAGTCTGATGGGGGCGATCATGTGCATCGGCGTGGCGACGTCGAATTCGATCTTGCTCATCACGTTTGCGAACGATCAGCGCATGGAGGAGGGCAAGAGCGCGCACGATGCGGCGTTAATCGCCGGGGTGACCCGGTTGCGGCCCGTGTTGATGACAGCCCTGGCGATGATCCTGGGCATGATCCCGATGAGCCTGAGCCTGGGCGAAGGCGGCGAGCAAAACGCGCCGCTCGGGCGCGCGGTGATCGGCGGGTTATTGGTGGCGACGGTGACGACGCTTTTCTTCGTGCCGATCGTCTACAGCATTTTGCGCAAGAAGGATCTGGAGCCGTTCAGCGACGAGGACGCCGAGCTATTGTTCGCGGAGGATGAACCAGAGCGCCAGTCCCGCAAAGGTCTCAAAGCACGCGGATAAATCCTTCCTGCTCAAAATGATGGTCGGTCGTAAGGGCGCGAGTTTCCGTCCGCTGACGCATTAACGTGAAGCTCACGGCATCACACAGCGAGTAGTTCTTGTCCGGGCGGGCGAGTAGGAGACGGTGCGCTGCTTCGTGCAAATCGCGCCTGGCCCAGATTACCTCCACTTCATCCGAACGGATCAAGGTCGAGATAAAGTACAGCAGTCGTTGACGATCCAAACCGCGCACATGCGCTAGAGCGTATTAAATTGAATTGTAGCCGTCAGCAACTCACGGGGACGGCCATTAAAAAGTATACGGGGCGGAGCCCATCCCTCCAAATATTTGGAGGGACGACCTCTGTGTCGTCCCTGACTTCGGATGGTCGAGCGGCTATAGCTTTACTTTATATGCGCTAGCGGCACGAGCTCCGCGAGCACGTAGGCGTGTGTAAATGGCCTCGCCGCCCGCCGGAATTCCTCGCTTGCCTTGTCATGCCGTGACTCAGACGCATCCAGGAGCGCGAACAATCCCGACGTGTCGAGCAGCATGAGGCGGGCGGTAATTCTAGAGCCCACCAGCGGCTTCCGCGGCGAGGTCCGCGTCGATGCGTGAATTGTCCGCCCCGTGTGCGGCGCCCGAGTTAAAACTGCCGATGAAGTCGCGCACCGATCCTGGTCGAGCATCCTTTTTTTCGATTTGGATCCGGGCGCCATCCCGTTGCTGCAGCCAGACCGCCAGTGCCTCGATCTGCGGCTCGGGCAACGACTCGATGGCGGCCTCAATCTCAGCAAGCGTGCTCATACCGCCTATAGCTCACACAACTCCGCCAAATCCGCAAGAAGGCGGAGCAGCAAACCATAGTAACAAACGAACCGATCCGTGTAGCTGCTTCGGGCGCCTCAGGTTGACAGATGCGACCACACAAGGCAGAGGGAGCGAAGTCATCGCGAGGCGTAGCCCGAATCAACCATGGAATCCCGCCGCGTACCTCGCTCTCCCGATGAAGAATCGCGCCCCAAGAAGCGCGGGTCCGGCGCCTTTTGGTTGATCGCGCTCGAGATTTTGCTGGCGGCGGGGCTGCTGGGGGCGCTGGGCGTTTACCATTTGCACGGCAAAAGCGCAGAGCGCGAGCAGACCGGAAAGGCCATCCAGGCGGGGGCGAAGATCGTCCAGGCGGTCAAGCCGACGAAGTCGCCGGCTTCCTTCGAGTTCACCCTGCCGGGCAGCGCGGAAGCTCTCACCACGGCCACGCTTTACGCGCGGGTGAATGGCTACCTGAAGACGCGCCTGGCGGACATCGGCGACCGCGTCCAGGAAGGGCAACTCCTCGCCGAGATCGACGCCCCCGACATCGAGGCGCAGCTCAGCCAAAGCCGCGCTCAGCTCGATCAAAATCGCGCCGCGGCCGACATCGCGAAGGTGACCTTCGAGCGGCAGAAGCGCCTCGTGGACCAGAAGGTGGTCAGCCGGCAGGATTACGACCAGGCCGAGGCGAATTATCATCAGGCGTTCGCCAACGTGAAGGCGTCGGAGGCTGCCGTGCAGAACCTGACCGTGCAGCAGAATTTCACGAAGATCACCGCGCCGTTCACCGGGGTGGTGACGACGCGTTACCTTAATGACGGGGCATTAATCTCCAACGGCGGCGGCACGACCGCGCCCAGCATCTTCACCGTGGCGCAGATCGATGTTCTGCGCGTTTACATCTTCGTGCCGCAGGCTTATGCGCCGAGCGTCAAGGTGGGCCAGGACGTGGCGATCAGCCTGCCGGAGTATCCCAATCGGATCTTCAAGGGCAAGGTCACCCGCAGCGCCGATGCGCTGGACTCGACCGCGCGCACCGAACGGGTGGAGATCCAGCTCCCGAGCGACAACGGCGCCTTGCTGCCGGGCATGTATCTGAGCGTGAAGTTCAAGGCGGAGCAGGCCGTCCCGGCCCTGATCGTGCCCGCCGATGCCGTGGACATCCGCAAGGAAGGCCCCCGCGTGGCCACGATCAAGGATGGCAAGGTTATCTACCGCGACATCACGCTTGGCCGAGATTTTGGCAAGACCATCGAGATCGTCAAAGGGGTCACCGAGGCGGATGAGTTGGTGATCAACCCGACCCCGGAGTTGGTCGACGGCATGCAAGTGACAATCGCGAAGGACGACCAATCGAAGCCGCCCCCGCCCAAGGGCTGATCTGCCAAACCATGGAGCATCGCCCTCCAGCTACTTCTCGGACGAAGCGCTCGACTCCTGGAAGTGCTTGTATAGCGCGATCCCCCCGTAAATAAACAACGCCGGGCGCAATGCAAATATCGCCAGACGAACGATCGCCCCCACCAGCGCGCCGATTGGCAGCAGGCGCAGCACGAAACCCGCGCCCAAGGCGTACAACACCGACTTGGTGGGGAACTGCTTCACGTATTCCTCCCCTTGGGATTGGAAGTCGGCAAAAGTCTGTTTGACCGAGCTGTAATCGCCATCGGCAACTTCGCTCGGGATGTCTTCGAATTTTTTAAGCTGGGCCATATCGATCACAGATTCGCGGGCGCGGTCCTCTCTGGGCGTGTTTGTCGGAACAGAAAGTCACCGCGAGCGCGAATGGGGCGCCCCTTCCGTCTCCAGCCGGGCAAAAATCTCGGCGAGATGCGCGCGGTCCCGCGTCTCGATTGTGCACACCACGCTCACCGCAAACACGTCGCCCGCGCCGAACGCCCGCTCGTGCACGATCTCCTTGATGCTCGCGCCGCTGTCGGCGATGAGCTGGGTCAACCCCGCGAGGCCGCCCGGCCGGTCGCTGATCACCACCGAAAATCGGCATAGTCGGCCGTCTGCCACGAGGCCTTTCTCGATGACACGGCTTAAGACCGCCGGGTCGATGTTCCCGCCGCAGAACGGGAGCGCCACGCGTTTGCCGGCGAGCTCCGGGAGTTTGCCCGCCAGGCATGCCGCCAGGCCCGCCGCGCCCGCCCCTTCGA
>CAXUAZ010000130.1:0-11248 GCA_964249195.1 uncultured Chthoniobacterales bacterium | reverse complement strand
GGACTCCGCATCGCGCAGGCCGCCGTCCGCGCCGCGGGCGATGGCGTCGGCGGCGTCCGCGGCCAGGTCGATCTGTTCGAGCCCGGAAATTTTCTGGAGGTGGGCGGCGATCATGAGCCCGGGGATGCGGCGCAAGTCGAAGCGCTGACAGCGGCTCAGGATGGTGGCGAGCACCTTCTGTGGCTCGGTGGTCGCGAAGATGAATTTGACGTGCTCGGGCGGCTCTTCGAGCGTCTTGAGCAGCGCGTTGAACGCGGCCGACGAAAGCATGTGCACCTCGTCGATGATGTAGATCTTGTATTTCCCGCGCGTCGGCGCGTAGCGGACGTTCTCGCGCAGTTCGCGGACCTGTTCGACGCCGTTGTTGCTTGCGCCGTCGATCTCGAGGACGTCCAGGCTGATGCCGGCCGCGATTTCCTTGCACGAATCGCACACGCCGCACGGCTCGACGGTGGGCGCCTTCACGCAACAGAGCGCCTTGGCGAGGATGCGGGCCGTGGAAGTCTTGCCAATCCCGCGCGGCCCGACGAGGAGGTAAGCGTGGGCGAGCCGGTTTTGGGCGATGGCGTTTTTGAGCGTTCGCGTGATGTGCTCCTGGCCGATGACGTCGTCGAACGTCTGGGGCCGGTACTTGCGCGCAAAAACCTGATAACTCACAGGCCGGATTCTACGGGATTCCGGTAGCGGGGAAACAGGTTTTTTGAAATGGGCGGGGGGCGGCGGCAAAGACCGTTTTTGCATCGCGGCCGTTTTGAGGTAGTTCCCCTTCATGAAGGATAAATTCCTGCTCCCCGGCTTGTTCGCCCTGTTCGTCGTTCCCCGCCTGCCGGCGGCGGAGGCCTCGCTGCCGCGCAGCACGCCGGAGGCGCAGGGCGTCTCCTCGCAGGCGGTGCTCGATTTCGTCGAGACCGTCGACAAAAAGATCGACACGCTGCACAGCTTCATGGTCGTGCGGCACGGCTTTGTCATTGCCGAAGGCTGGTGGAAACCGGAGGCCGCCGACAAGCCGCACATCCTGATGTCGTTGAGCAAGAGCTTCACCTCGACCGCCGTGGGCCTGGCCATCGAGGAGGGCAAGCTCGGCCTCGACGACCCCGTGCTGAAGTTCTTCCCCGACGAGGCCCCGCCCGATCCATCCGCCAACCTCAAGGCACTCACCGTGCGCGACCTGCTCACCATGACCGGAGGCCACGACACCGAGCCGAAGTCCGCGCACGGCGCGCCGACCGTGAAGCAGTTCCTGGCGCATCCATTCGTGCACAAGCCCGGCACGCACTTTCAATACAACACGATGGGCACTTACACGCTCTCGGCCATTGTCAGCAAGGTGACCGGGCAGACTGTGCTGGATTATCTCCGGCCGCGTTTGTTTGAGCCGTTGGGGATTGACCGCCCCGATTGGGATCGCAGTCCGGAAGGTTACTCGCTGGGCGGGTACGGGCTGCATCTGCGCACTGAGGACATCGCGAAGTTCGGCCAGCTTTATTTGCAGAACGGCGAGTGGCAAGGCCGGCAGTTGATCCCAAAGCAGTGGGTCGAGCAGGCGACGAGCAAGCAAGTGCCCAATGAGCAGCAAGACCATGCGAAGATCGGCTCCGATTGGCAGCAGGGGTACGGCTTCCAGTTTTGGCGCTGCACCCACAACGCCGTGCGCGGCGACGGGGCCGGCGGCCAATTCTGCGTGGTGATGCGCGACCAAGACGCGGTGGTGGCCATCACCGCCGACACCGGCAACATGCAAGGCGAGTTGAACGCGATCTGGGACAAGCTATTGCCGGCGTTTCAGGCAAGGGCGTTGCCCGAGGACCCCGCCGCGCAAGAGAAGTTGAAGGCGGCGGTCGGCAACCTGGAAGCGCATCCCGTGGCGCCGGACCGCCGGTGAATGTCCTGACAGGCAAACGTCCTCTCCGCAAACCAATCTACCGACGGTCATAGACCGCGCTACAGCAGGAACGTGGCTACTGCTCAGCTTAAATGTCTTCTTATCATTTTGCCTTGGATCGCGGATCCAAATAACGGGATTTCAGTGTCTTCGGGTAAGTCTTCCTCGGCGTCTCTGCGCCTCTGCGTGATTATCATCCGGACGCCGCCATCAACGGTTGCGAACCTTTGAAATGCCAGCATTATCTCACGCAGAGGCGCAGAGACGCAGAGAGAAAGCAAATCCACCTAATTGTCATAGAGACGTTAAGCGACGCGCCCAAGGCCGGGGCGCCTTCCGTGGCTTTCATCACCCGGGGGTGCGAGACGGTGAAAAGCGCGGCGTGACAGATGCCCCAAGCGGCCAGCACCAGCGCCAACCCGACGGGTGACTTGATCGACGGCGTCAACAGCAACAGGCAAATCGCCAGGGGAACACAGAACGAGATCGAAGCGCGCAGGGGATGGCGGTCCACGAAGCGCCCTCCCAGCCAAGTTCCCCAGCAGCCCCACGCCGCCAAAACCCATCAGGATCCAACCCACCGCCGCCCCGCTGAAGCCGCCCAGCTTTTCGAGAATTGCGGCCAGATAAGTGTAGGCGGTGAACATGCCCCCGTACACCAGGAGCGACAGCATGACGTGGCCGGACACCTTCGGCTCGCGCAGGATGCGCATCTGCCGCCAGACGGGCACGCGTTCCTGGTTGCCCCGGATGGCGGGCAAAAAGACGTAGAGCAAAACGGCCTTGGTCAAGGCCAGGGCCGCGATCACCGCGAAGGCCGCGCGCCAGCCGAACCGGTCCGAGATCAACGTGCCGATGGGGATGCCGAAGATCGCCGCCGCCACGATGCCGAAGTTGATCAGGGAGATCGCCTTGCCCGTGTGCTCGGGCCCCAGGATGCGCATGCCCGTCTCGCTCGCCAGCGCCCAGAAGACCGGCAGCATCAACGCCGGGAGGAACCGCGCCGCGGCCATGACGGCGATGTTCGGCGACCCGGCCGCCAGCCCGTTGGAAAACGCGAAAAGCAGCAGCGTGAAAACAAAGACCCCCTTGCGTTCAAAATGGGCGATCCGGGCGGTAAGCAGGGGGCCGACCACGCCCACCGTCACGGCAAACAGGGTCACCAGCAGACCCGCCTGCGAGACGCTCACGCGCAGATCCCTCGCCATCGGCGGCAACAGGCCGATGATGACGAACTCGGTCGTCAGGACCGTGAACCCTGCCGCCGACAACAGGAAGATCGGCAGCAGGGAACGTCCGCGCGGAGCGGCGGCGGCGTTCATGTGAGCAAGGCTTCCCCGGCGTGTGCTTGCAAGGCTCGCCGCCAACCGGCCACGTCCCGGAAATACGGGTCGTAATCCAGCACGGCGAGGTCGCCGTCGCGCTCCAGGACGAGCGTTGGAAAACCCTCGCCGCCCATCCTGGCCAGCAACGCCCGGCTTTGGGCGAAGTGCGCGCGCGTTGTTTCCCCGCGGCAGCTTTCGTAAGCGGCCTGGAACGCGGGCCGGTCGAGCCCGATTTCAACGGCGATTTCCTCGAGCACGGGCAGGTCGGCGACGCGGCGGCCGTCCAGGTAATGGGCGGTCTGCACGGCATCGAGGAAGTCGAGCCCGCGTCCCGCCGACTGCTCGGCGGCCAGCACCGCCGTGGTCGGCGGTTCGGAATCCAGCAGGGCCGTGTGGTCGCGCAACAAGCCCTCCCGGTACGCGTTGGCCAAACACCTGCCCGGTCAACCCGGTGATCTGCCCGTCTTTGGGCATGACGTAGTCGCGCCAGGCGGGGGAGATCGCTTTCCGGCGCTCGCCGGCCAACATGCCGCCGCCGTGCGCCGCCACCGGCAGGATCTCGCGGGCCATTCCGCCTCTGGGAAATTGTGGATTTGCGCTGGCAGGAACTTGGCTACAACTCGCTGTCCGCTTATCTGACGGGACTGATTCGCTACGACCTGCTCATCGGCGGGCCACACCGTTCGATCACCGGTGACTGTCGTTCCAAGGTGCAACGGGCACTAACGCGGAAGACTCTTGCTGCCCGGCGGCGAGGCGAGAAGCGCAAGATCCTCTTGGATCATTTGATAGAACGGGCTGAAGGGCGATCGTTGACGGAAACAGAGATGGAGCAACTTAAATCGCGGATTGCAGAAACTCTTCGTAGGATTTCGCTGACGAATTGAGGCTCTTCCGCTGGACAGTGACGGTGCCCAGTGCATAATTATCCAAATAATTTGGATATTCGCGCATGCCGTACCGAGACAATCAACAGGCGTTTCGGGCGCTCAACGCTGTAGCCACGACCCAGGGCGGATACTTTACCGCAAAACAAGCGGGCGCGGCAGGGTATGGGATTCGTCATCTCGATTATCACGCGAAAACTGGCAATTTGAGCGCGTCGACCACGGACTATATCGGCTACCGGCAATCCCCCCGTCCGAGCATGACGATCTGATCCGCCTGAGTCTCTGGAACCGCGACCGTTCCGACCGGCCACAAGCGGTGGCCTCCCACATCACTGCTCTAGAACTCCACCAGCTGAGCGACGTTCTCCCGACCCGGATTCACCTCACGGTGCCGCGTTCCTTCCGAAAAGCCGTTCCCGCCGGGGCAGTGCTGCACAAGGCGTCAGTGGAGGCAGAGGACGTGCAGGAATGGACAGGATTCCGCGTCACCAGTCCGCAACGAACGCTGCTTGATGTCGCCACCGACAAGTCGATCACCGAGGAGCAACTGGACCGCGCCGTAAAGGAGGCGGTGGAACGTGGGCTTGTACGACGCTCCTGGCACCTCGGAGCACAGCAGCACCTCCGGCAGGCGGCAGGGAAATTCCGCAAGCAACTTCCTCACTCTTAACCTTTCGCGGCGATGGCGCAGATCTTCGGCAGCCCAGCAGCTTTCAAAGCGAGCCACACTACTTTTTCGTATAGACTCTGTCGAATTCCGAAAGGATGTTCGGACTGAAAAATGGCTTTTTGGAGCTTTTGGGGTTCCCCGGATCTAGAAGTCGCACCATGCCAAACTGGGGTTTTGCCAATGTAGTCCGTCGCGTTTTGTGGTAGCTGGCATCCTCCTTGAAGCCGGTGTAACGTTTACGGCACTCATCGGTGAGTTTCCGATAGTCCCACGGATACCGGCTCCTGATGTCTTCCTCGGTGAGTTGAATTTTAGTTGCTTTAGGGTCCGTGTTATCAACCGCGACGGCTAAAGCGTCCTTCACCTTGGATCGAATAAAGCTGATTTGAATATTCACCGTAACGGCAAACCGTTCGTCTTTGTCGTTATCATTCTCTAGCGAGTTAACGTAGCTTAGAAATCGCTTTTCCGCCGGATTCAGCAACACGGCGTCCGCGCTCGTAGGCGCGGACATGAAGGAAAGCGGCATCAGATAGAAATTGAACTCGTCAAGACCGCGCCCGAACCAATCTGCAACTGTTGCCACAAAGTTCTTGAGGCTGGCGGAGCCAATTTCCTGAAGCCGCATAGCGAATGCTCCGCCGGGATTGTAAAAATGAACGGCTGAGTCTCGGATTTCGAGAAGAGCCTGGATGTTTTTCCAAACAGTCTGATCCAACAACTTCTTTTGAACCAAATCCTTTGCGAGGAAATCAATCGAATGTGTGAAAGGATTGCCGCTCCTGGTTTTCTTGATCCGCAGTTTCTTGCTCGGGTTGCCCTTGGCGGTGGTCACCCTCTCAGTCACGTAAAGAGAGCGCAGCTTGTTGTGGTTCTTCGCTAGCCACTTCGCCTTCAGGAGCAGCTCCCAGCCGTTAGTGGCGAGCACAGCGAAGGCTTCCTCTCGATATTGAAAGTCCGGCTTGTTGTAAATTTCGATTGCGGCGACAGTCGCCGCAATCGCTCGGTCGAGAAGTTCCTTAGAGCGGGCTTTCATTGGACGATAGACAAATCTTCATTGGACCATTTTCCGGCAACTGCAACAGAAATTTGCTACTCATAGGCTGTCGCTGAAAGCTGCTCGGTCTGCTACTCATCGTCTTCTTGTCAAAGACGACGGCAACTCTCAACAAAGTTTTCGGAGAACGCGTTCGCGAACTCCGGGCGGCAAAAGGCTGGTCGCAAGATGAACTTGCGCACTGGGCCGACCTTCATCGGACGTACGTGGGCGGCGTCGAGCGGGCGGAAAGAAACGTGACACTTCAGACGGTCGAAAAGCTCGCCAAAGCCCTCGGCGTCCATCCTCGGGAGCTACTCGGATGAGCGGAGAACAGGCACCAGCAGACGCCAAACAAGAGCGCATAAGGAAGCTCGGCGGCATCCTCCAAAGCCTTTCGGAGGGCCAGCTTTTCTGGTTGGAGAAGGTCATCAACATTTTTGACCTGCCGGGCCAGTACGAGCGCGTCGACTCCGCCATCGTCAGCGAAGAAGTGCTTCAAGACTTTGGCGATGCCCTGAAGATTCACCACGCTTTCTCAGTAGAACCATTCTCGAAAGATAAGTTTGAATACGTTCTCGAACAGATTCTCCGCTCACGTGGAGTGGACGCAAAGCTCGCACCGAAGGGAAATCGGGGGCACGACATAACGATTGCCGGGACTACATATTCTCTCAAAACCCAGGCAGATAGTGGTATTAAAATCGACAGGATTTGGATCTCCAAGTTTATGGAGCTTGGTGGCGGCCGATGGGGCAGCAATCCTGGCGATCTTGTCGGCCTTCGGGCTCAGTTTCTCCACCATTTGAGGAACTACGACCGCATCCTGACCTTGCGAACCTTATCGAAAGCGCCCAACTGGCGATACGAACTGGTTGAGATTCCGAAGTCGCTCTTCCTCCGATCCGAGCAAGGTCGCTTGGAAATGAGGACCAAAAGCAAGCAACGTCCCAAGCCGGGTTATTGCTACGTGAAGGATGAAAATGGCTTGCCACTTTACAATCTTTATTTCGACGGAGGCGGCGAGCGCAAACTACAGGTCAAGGATTTGATGAAATCGGCTTGCGCCGTGCATGCGACATGGGCCTTTACGATCCCTCAAATTTAGCCGCCCCGTTCAAGCAGAAGAGTGAGATTTGGTGAGGTTTTGCCAGTCGCTTCGTCGCAATCTCCACGTATTCCGGCTTCATTTCGATCCCGACCGCTCTACGGTCGAGTTCACGGCAGACTTCCCCGACGGTGCCGGAGCCGAAAAACGGATCGAGCACAAGATCGCCGGGGTTTGAGCCGGCCGCTATGCAAGGACGCACCAAGCCCTTCGGAAAGACGGCAAAGTGCGCCTCGGGAAAAGGTTCGGTGTTTATGTCCCAGACCGTACGGAGGTTTTTGTAGCCGATGCCGTCCTTTCTAGGAATTTTTGTGGCCTCTTGGGAGTAAAGATATTTCTCCGACTTCGTCATGAGGAACAGGTATTCATGCGAGACCGTGAGACGGTCCTTCACGCTCTCCGGCTGACAATTCGGCTTATACCAGATGATGTCATTACGGAGGTACCAGCCGTCAAGCTGGCAAGCCATGGCCAGCATCCATGCCACGCCGATCAAATCTTTCTTCTTCAACCCCTCCGGCGTGTCCGGCCGGTAGGACATTGCGCGCCCTTTATTTTTTGCGTCAGTCTGTCGCCATGTGCGCCCGCCGCTAGTGTAAGTATTTCCGATGTTTAGCCAGAACGTGCCGTCTTCCTTTAACACGCGTCGAACCTCGCGGAATACGGCAACAAGATCGGAAATGTAATCTGGTAAAAGTGGTTCTGCACCGATCTGGCCTTCGACACCATAATCTCGGACACCCCAATAAGGTGGCGACGTGACGCAGCATTGAAACGTCCGGTCCGGTATGGCCTTCAAAACCTCCCGAGTGTCCCCGAGAATGATTTTCACGGGGTCTTCCGCGGTCGGTTCAACGAAGCTCATGCGCTACTCATAGAGTGCAACACCTTTGTCCGTCAAGAGCGCAGTCTCGTTCCGTCCAAGCTGGGCCTCGTGGAGGCGGAAATTCGGAGCTCGCGAGCTCTCCGCACCATCTTTTTGCCGCATTTTCCCATTCAAAGGCCACGTTCTGGCCCCGAATTTAGCCAATTTGTCGTGGAACGGGCACTTTTGCTCCCGGGACGGGCCAATTCCGGCAGAAAACGGGGCAACGGGCTACTCGCAGTGGAGCGATCCGGTGAGCCACCGGAGCCTGTGAGAGAGGTCAACCCGCTCAGGCAATTAGCTCGGCGCTACGAAGTGCGCTATCGCGCGCGGATTTCGCGGCCGTCACCTAAAACAGTTCCGGCTCATCCGCGCTGAGGATCGTTAGATCATCGAAGGTGATTTTGGGACGGCCCGCGGTGATGCCTCCGTGGCCGTCCGACCGGTCGATGACTCCGTAGATTCGACAGCGGAGAAAAAGATGCGGCTTGAAGCGGACCATGCTTCCTTGGCGCGGATAGCACGTGATCACGTGGTTGTTATACTCGAAGCCGATCGAGTTTTCCTTCTCATTTCCCTTGGTTACTAAGCCGTCGAGGATCACAGACTCGTCATGCTGCAACTCGGGGAACAAAGTTTCAGACTCGGGAGATTCGTCGAACACGAAGATGTGCCGATCGCTGGACTTAATCTCTTCTTCTTCGACGTGTCCATCTTCCTTTTTACCAAGCTTTAATGTTCGTTCGCTTTCAACGACGGTAGCTATGTCTTTCAGCAGACCACGAGGAGTTTTCAGGAATAGCTCTAAGGAAACGCTGATTAATAAACGATGGGCAGCGGGTTTTCGCGCAACGGCGTTTTTGATGGTCGCAAAGAGCGAGAAGGTCGAATAGACGCGGGCCTTAGGGCGGTTGCGGAGCGCTTTTTAGCGACCGCACTCCAGTCCAGGCAGCGCTCTTGCGCTTGGTTTCGATGGAATTGTTCTAACCTTGAGCCAGCAGGGCGCGCTTGGTGATGACCAGGTTGGCCAAGGCAAACAAGCTGTGGAGTTGGGCGGTGTTCTTGGAGAGTTGGAATCGTGCAGTTCGTGAGATTTTCATCCAAAAGTCGATTTTGGACCAATTCTGGAGAGACATGTGCTCTGCCTGTTTTACCAGTGTGGGACTCACTTCTTGATCCAGGTGCAAGCTACTTTTCCAAATGCGGTGACCTTGTCACCGTAGAAGCGGAGCATACTCCGGGAATTAATGTTGAAACATATAGGAATGGTGTGTCAACCAACGCAATTGTAAAAGCGCTATGGAACGTATCGTTCTCGACGTACTTGATTGCGGTAAAGCAAGATCATAAAATATTGTCAAACCAGGTCGATCTCTTCAGCTATCCCATCATATATTTGGCATGGGCCAACTGGTTCATAGACATAGATGTGGAATTGGAGGTAACATCAACGCAGAACATCATCTGCACTCAGAATACATGGAATTTCTTACTCGGAGGATCGGGAACGGGTACTGGGCCAACTCCTCCATCATCCTTCGTTCCAAACACTGACAGTGAAATTTGTGTGCCGCTTTAAACCAATGGACTTTCCACTAAAAAAGACCATCGTTACACGTGTCCTATTTTTTTGCATCACTGCTTTTGAAGTTGCAATTTGCGCTGCGCCTAACGATTCTGAGGGGACAGACAGTCACATTACTGTCTGTGGGCCGGTGCTTAAAAACGGCCTTGTATGTTCCTTGAAATCGCCGATTAGCGTTTCGGATGCACTTCTTGGCTGTCATTCTATAAACGACTGGTATATGACACGCGTGAAAGTTATTTACGTACTACGGGGAAGCAAGACGCTCACAGTATTCCTTAATTGTAAGTTGAAAGAAGAAAATAAGGACCTCTTATTACAACCGAACGATATCATTTTCCTTCCGAGTCTTGAAAGGTGGTGAGACATCGAGATTATTACCGGATATCCCGCAGGCAAGCGAGGGAAGACGACACCATGTTTTGGTCTGTCCAAACGAACCTCCCAAGACATTACCATCTACGGGCGGGCCGTGGTCACGCGCAGTCCTGACGACGCTATGGACGTTGCTTCGCCCGTCGAAGTGAGAGACTTGACTAAAAGGAAGAACGGCTCAATTACATCCGTTTCCATTTCGCCAAATTTGTGGACGGCACGTTTAAAACGGCATCCCATTAAGCCCTTCTATCCCAAGGGCGGGCAGGCAGGGGCGTCCGCCAATAGGCTGCGAACGCATGCTGCGCATCTGCTTCCGCCGGCAATGGTAAGCGCTGGCCGACGGGGCTCTCGAAGACGCGCTCTACGACAGGCATGCGCTGCGCACCTTTTCCGGAATCGATCTGGGAACTATAGGCGGTGCCTGACGCAACGACCCTGCTGGGCTTCCGTCATTTGCTTGAAGCGCACGATCTGACCAAGGCTCTCATACCAGTTCAAGTATTAATCTGGACTATTGATTAGCTGGCGGAAGCGTTTAGTTGAGTGGGCAACCAGCCTTCGCCGATGAGTTGGGCCACCCGCTGGGCTTTTTGCCACAAAGGTTGAAGCTCGGCGGTGATGGCCGCTTCGATCTCGGCCAACGTGGCTGACATTGCATAGAC
This sequence comes from uncultured Chthoniobacterales bacterium, assembly GCA_964249195.1. Taxonomy (GTDB): domain Bacteria; phylum Verrucomicrobiota; class Verrucomicrobiia; order Chthoniobacterales; family SZAS-18; genus CAXUAZ01. The sequence goes on along the minus strand of CAXUAZ010000130.1, from coordinate 847 downwards.
CCACGTGCTCTCGCGTGGAGAGGGAAAAGCAGGTCCTTGCCGATGCCAGTTACACCGGGGTGGAAAAGCGTCCCAAGATCGTCGAGCGCTTTAGCGGGGTGGTTTCGAAGTGTCCTTCAAGCGCAGCCGGATCAAGGCAATGCCCGACGATCGAGGCAAAGAGTTGCGCTAGAGCGTATTAAATTGAATTGTAGCCGTCAGCAACTCACGGGGACGGCCATTAAAAAGTATACGGGGCGGAGCCCATCCCTCCAAATATTTGGAGGGACGACCTCTGTGTCGTCCCTGACTTCGGATGGTCGAGCGGCTATAGCTTTACTTTATATGCTCTAGAAAATCGAACGCTGCAATGCGCAACTGCGCGCTACGTGGAGCACGCCTTCCGTATGGTGAGGATCTGTTCAAGCAGCGGAAGGTGCGCTACCGAGGGTTGGAGAAGAATAAGGCTCAACTTTACAGCCTGTTGACGATCATCCACGGCGGCATTCCGGCAGCGGCGGCAAGCGCGCGAACCGCTCCTCGGCCGTCTCGCCCAGGATCGGCTGCGGTCCTAACGCAACCGTCCCATCCACGTCACAGTCTTCCGCGTCCGACACCATGCGCAGGTCGATCAACTCGGCCACCGCCGCCCGCACGGTCGCGGCATCCAACGCCGCCTCGCCGCCTGCCTTGTTCACCAGGCGAGCGATGACTTCCTCGTCAACGCCTCGGCTGACCGCCCGCGCGCAGTCGCCGCAACAGTTGCCGATGAAACGCGCGGCGCGGGAAGACGGAGTGCGGGCGCATCGCACAGCGACGCTCAGGCCAAGCCCCAGCCGTCCAGCTCAAACCGATCGCCGTGCACCGT
>CAXUAZ010000129.1:5506-11427 GCA_964249195.1 uncultured Chthoniobacterales bacterium | reverse complement strand
ACCAACAATCACCCCAGCGCCGACCGTCACGCCGACCCCAACGCCTACGCCGACCCCAACGCCTACGCCGATCCCAACACCTACGCGAACCCCAACGCCTACGCGAACTCCAACGCCCACACGTACCCCCGTGCCTGCACCGACGCCCACGGTGACTCCGCCGCTAACCACCGTTCCTCCAACCATTTCGGTGGCGGTCAAAGGCGGTTCAATGGCCTCCGAGGCGGGCACAAAGGGAAAGTTCTTAGTTTCAAGGGGAGGTGCTGATCTCTCGCAGGCCCTCGCCGTGAATTTCAAGCTCAAAGGCAATGCCGCAGATGGCGTCGACTATCAGGACATATTGGACTCAGCCATCATCCCGGCTGGCAGCGGCAGCGTGAAGGTGAAGATCAAGCCGATTGATAACGCTTTCAAGGACGGTACGCGCACTGTTACGCTTAAGCTTGTTGATAGCCCAACTGGTGCCTATCTGGTGGACAAATCAGCCAAGAAAGCAACAATCTCCATTCTGGACAACGATTAAAGCGGACCGGATATTCGGACAGAATTAACGGGATTTACAGGATAGTTTCGGACTTTTGAATTCTGTCATCTTGTAATTGTTGTCTGAGCCTCTATCGGATTTGCAGTGGGAACCGGGCCGGTTGACCTACAAGGGAAACGTGGCGCGATTCGACTCGATGTGCTGCGCGGCGACGTCGTCCAGTTCGATGAGTGAGACGATGCGGGAGAGGCGTTCGCGCAATTCGCGGCCGCCGTCCATCCCGCGGGTGTACGCCATCAAGCGCGCGCGCATCGATGACATCGCCGCCCGTTCGCCGCCGTGCCGACGCCGCTCGACCATCAGCGAACAATGCCGGCGGATCATCGCCCAGCGCTCCTCCAGCGCCGGGGCGGGCGCGATCTCGCCCGTCGTCAGATAATGCTTCGCCTGCGCGAATAACCACGGCGCGCCCATCGCCGCCCGGCCGATCATGACCCCGGCCACTCCAGTGGAATCCCGTCGTCGCCGCACGTCCTCGGCGCTGGCGATGTCGCCATTGCCGATCACGGGAATCTCGACGGTCTCCGCCACTTCGGCGATCACGTCCCAATTCGCCTCCCCGGAATAACTTTGCGCCTTGGTGCGGCCGTGCACGGCGAGACGCTGGATCCCGCAATTTTCCAGCAGGCGCGCGACGTGAGGGGCGTTGATTGTTTTCTCATCCCAGCCGATGCGGATCTTCGCGGTGACGGGCGCCTGCGAGGCCGCCGCCCCGACAACGGCCCGTGCTACCCTTTCGAGGGTCGGACAATCGCGCAGGAGCGAGGAGCCGCCATTTTTGGCCACCACCTTATTGACCGGGCAACCGAAATTCAGATCGATAAAATCCGGTTGTGCCCAATCGATCACCGCGCGCGCTGCTTCGGCGAGCTTTTCCGCGTCGCCGCCGAAAAGCTGGACGCCGAGCGGACGTTCCACGGCCGGGTCAAACGCGATGAAGTCGGCGGTGCGTTCGTTGCGATGCAGGATGCCGTCGGCCGAGACGAATTCCGTCGTAAGCACATCGGCGCCGTGCTCCTTGCAGAGCTGGCGAAAGATGGAGTCCGTCACGCCCGCCATCGGCGCGAGGAAAAGTGGAAAATCAGACGGCATCTCGGGAAATTCGTCGCGCTCAAATGAACCTTGGAACATAATGTAAAACCGTCATGACCGAGAGGGAAATCGCACGCGCCAAAGCTGTGCCGGGCAGCAAAGATGTTCACCGCGCGGATTCATCTGTCGGTTGACGTTCTCAAGTCGAGGGGGCAAAATACCTTCAATGTCGTCTACAAAAAGACAAACTCAGTCTGGAATTCCGGCGAAATCTCCGAGGACCTCTACCAAGCGGCGAGTTCGAAAACGGCCAACCGCAGTTCCTTCTGATCCGTCGCTCATGGTCTTTAAACGGAATCGGGGAGCCGACAAAGACATCATTGGCACGGTCACCATCAATGGCGTGCCGTACATCTTGAGGGATTATGAAAAGAAGCCGCTCGATCCCAAGTTGCGCGCGCAGTCAGACATTCGCGGCAAGGCCATGCTGCGGAATTTTGCGAAAGCCGTCGCTCTGGCAAAGCGCAAGAAAGTCCCGTTACGCGAGATTCTGCCGGTCAGTTGAAGCCGGAGTTTCCTCCGCGGTCGTTGGCGCCGGCGACATCAACGCCGCCACCTCGGCCTGCACTTCCGCCAGTTGGTCCATCCGCAGCCGCGGATCGCGCACCACGAACGTGTCGCCCGACTTAATGTGCTCGTACACCAAAAGCCGGTTGTCGCCATCGTCATCGCGGGTCTCGATCGGACGCAGAATGCGTTTGCGCTCCAGCATCAGCGCCAGGATGTAACACGCCCGCGCGTGTTCGGGCCGGCCGCCGTCGAGATAGCCGCGAAGCAGCGTTTCCGCGCTCTCCTTCGGCAGCGCGTCCGGCGCGGCGGGAGCGGGAAGCTGGAACTTTGACCGCCAAAAACAGAACGGCTTTTCGGCGTCAGCGGCGCGTCCCTTCCAGGCTTCCTCGCAAAGATCCTGCCGCTCGAGACCGCCCTCACGCGGGAGCAGCAGCGTGTAGAACGGTTCGCCGTCTTCAAACGCCCGCCCGGTCTGCGCGCAACGCTCCGCGCGATGCTGAATTTGCCACTCTTGGAGCATCTATCGCGCGGTCAGGAAATCCCACATCAACCTCGGCGTGAGCGGCAGGCGATCGCGGTTCAACGCGCGCACCCGCAGCAGCACCAGGCCCACCCCCATGAACACCATGTTTGGCGACCAGGCCGCCAGGAACGGGCTCAATCGCTCGCCGCGCCCCAACGCCAGAAACAGGTTCGTCATAAATAGAATGAGAAAAAACATAAAGATGGAACTCGCCACCCCCGCCAGCACGCTGCGGCGCGAGTAGACGATGCCCAAAGGCGCCGCCACGCAAACCACCACCAGGCAATTCCACGGCAACGCCCAGCGGTAGGTCAGGTACGTCCGAAATGGCGCCAACTGCGCGCGAGTGAAATCCGAATTGAGATCGATGTACTGGTGCAACTCGGGCACGGAAAGTTTATCCGGCTGCAGGATCGAGCTGGCGATTCGCCACGGGGTCTCGGTCCAGCCGGTGATCACGCTTTTCGGCGCGTAGGTCTTGGTGACCACGTCGCCGTCCGGGGAGTATTTGACGCGCTTGGTGTCGTGGAGATTCCAGGTGTGTTTGGCGCTGTCGTAATCCGCGGCGCCGGCGTAGATCTTTTCGATCACGGCGCCGGCCGGCCCTTCCTGCTCGATCTGCACCCCCTGCAGGGGATGCACGAGATCGTTAGGCATTTTCTCGATGAACCACAGGCGGTGATCGGTTCGGTTGGGGAACAAATGAGCGAGCGTGTACGCGCTTTTCTCGAGCTTGCTCCCGCCGGCATCCATCTCCGCGAGGAGTTGATCTTTTTTGGCTTCGGCCTGCGGCGCGAGTTGGTAATTGAGGAAGATGCTGAATCCGGTCACGGCCAAGCCCACCGAGAAGAAGGGCGTGAGGATGCGGCCAAGACTGACCCCGGCGCTCAGCATGGCGAGGATTTCGTTGGACTGCGACATGCGGCCCAGGCTGTAGAGCAGCGCGAGCAACAGACCGACGGGCAGCGTGATCACGGCGATCGACGGGAGTTGCGTCAGGTAGAAATGGAAGATCGTGCCCGGCGGAACACGGTTCTCGATGAAATCCTGCGAGTTGCTGCTCAGATCGAAGATCAGCCAAACGGCTAAAAAACCGACCAGGCAATAAATGAACGGCAGCAGGAAGCTGCGGAGCAAGTAACGATCGAGGAGGCGCAAGGGAGAGCGGCGTAACGGGGTTTCCAGGAAACGATGACGCAAACTGGAGCGCTTTGCCAACGGATTGTGCCTCGCGCAAAGGACGCAAAGCCGCAAAGGGGTGGAAGGGGAAAAGGCAGCCCTGCATTCACTCCCATTCCCCCCTCTGCGTCTCTGCGCCTCTGCGTGAGATTAATCTGGTTGTTCCCGACTTCATGGTTCGCGCAGAGACGCGGAGGGGGAGATTCCAGGCTCAAGCCTTTCTGGTCTTCCTTTGCGGCTTTGCGACCTTTGCGCGAGGACCTTTCAGCCCTATCGACGGCAGAGTTCGTGCGGCAGTCTCTTTGACACTCCCGGCAGGACGCGGCATTCTCCCGGCGCCATGTCCGATGCCGCGCCGAATGTCCTGATCGTTGCCACCAGTCACAGCGCGAAATCGCGATCCCGCAAGCTGGCCCGCATCGCCGCCGGCAAACTCGCAGCCCTCGGCGTGGCCTGCGCTCAACTCGATCTCGACGATGAGACCCACGCCCTGCCCTTCGCTGGGTCGGGCGCCGGATGGGGTCATCCGAACGTCGGGCGCTTGAGCGCGATCACGGCGGCGGCGACGCACCTGATCTTCGCCGTGCCGATCTACAACTACGACGTAAACGCCGCGGCAAAGAACTTCGTCGAACTGATGGGCAAGGACGCGCTCACCGGCAAGACGGTTGCCTTTCTCTGTTCCGCCGGCGGCAAAGGTTCGTACATGTCGATCCTGGGTTTTGCCAACTCGCTCATGCTCGACTTCCGCTGCTGGATCGTGCCGCGGTTTGTGTACGTGTCGGAAGATTTCGGCGACGAGGTGACGCCGGAGATCGACGAGCGGATTGATGGGCTTTTGCAGGATCTGTTGAGCAAGTAAGGGTTCTCCTCACCTCCAGTTCTGGTGCGTGGTCGTCTTCTTCTCGCGGAAATCGTAGAACGGCGCCTTCACCGCGATGTTCACGCTGGCCTCCAAAGGCGCGATGTCGCCGTTAGGCAACGTCTGCGACTCGTAGTTAAAGTCCAGCCGATTCACCGAGGCGATCAACGCCACCGTCACCGGGCTGCTCAAGACGCCGAGGCTCTGCACGATGCTGAAATCGTCCTTCGCGATCCAGAAGCGGCCCTTGAGATTGTTCACCACTTTTTCCTCGCGCGTCTCGCTGGTTTGCCCGCTCTTGGGCCAATAACGCACCACGTAGCAATTCCGTCCTTTCACCAGTGCATCCTCCGCCAGCGCCATCTCGAAGCGGCCCGCGAGCTTGCCCAGATTCATGACGGTCTCGACGTGGTCAGTCTGTCTTTTGGCGACTGCCGCGCCGCTCTTTTCGTCCGCAGCAACATCCGTATTGAACGTGATCCCCTTGGTCTGGAAATGGACAGACCGTTCGATGTGGACGCTGGTCACTTTGCCGTCGGGGTCGAGACGCTCGATTTTGATCGTCTGATCGCATTTCATCCCCAGTCGGGCGGCCCGCAAAGCGTCATCGCGCACCACGGCGCGACGGACGATCTCGCCCACCGTTAACGCCGCGGGCGCTTGCGCCCGGCTAGCGCAGGGGAAAATGAGCGCCAGCAAACACAACGGCAGGAGGTGGACTCGCGGGCGGAAGCTCATGAAGATTGCGACCATGCGGCAATCCACGCTATTGAGCAAACGTTCATGGACGACGCGCCTGCCCCCAACGATCCCCCGCACCGGCGCCGCCCTCGCTACCGGGGCAAAAACCCGCGCGCGTTCCACGAAAAGTACAAGGAACTGCAGCCCGAGCGGTTCCCGGAGACGGTGCAAAAAGTCCTCGCCTCCGGCAAAACTCCCGCGGGCGCCCACCGGCCGATCCTGCTGGCCGAGATCCTAGAAACGCTGGCGCCGCAGCCGGGGGATTTCGCGGTGGATTGCACCCTGGGCTACGGCGGGCACGCCGAGGCGTTGCTGCGCCGGATCGAAGGCGGGCATCTGCTCGCCTTCGACGCCGACCCGTCGCAAGGCTGCGCAGTGCTTACCGGCAGCGAAAAGGCCTTCGCCGCCGGCGCCGACATCAAGGAGATGCAGGCGCAGGGCTTTGCCGAGATGTACGGCCATGATTTCTT
>CAXUAZ010000129.1:5053-5496 GCA_964249195.1 uncultured Chthoniobacterales bacterium | reverse complement strand
AGGCGACCTTCTTCACGCTCGGCTGGGTGGCGGCGCGGCAGCCCGGGGGGGCTGGGGCGCCCCTTCGACGCCGACCCAATCGAGGGCGCCCGAACGCTGGCCCGGCTCCGCGCGGCGGGATTCGGCCCTGAGGCGTTTTCCTGGGAACGCCGCAACTTCGCCGGGCTCGCCGCGTCGCTGGCCGTCCGCAAGCCCGAAGGGGCGGATATTATAGTGGCCGATCTCGGCGTTTCCTCCATGCAACTTGACGAGCCGGGCAGAGGCTTTTCCATCAAGCACGACGGCCCGCTCGACATGCGCATGAATCCCCAGCGCGGCCCGACCGCCTCCGAGTGGCTCGCGAGAGTGCGTCCCGAAGCGCTTGCCCGCGCGTTGGCCGACCACGCCGACGAACCGCGCGCGCAGACGCTGGCCGGGATGCTGGCCGGCCGCACCTTCCCGAC
>CAXUAZ010000129.1:0-5043 GCA_964249195.1 uncultured Chthoniobacterales bacterium | reverse complement strand
CGTTGAACGATGAATTCGGCGCCCTCGACGCCATGTTGAGAACGCTGCCGGGTTGCCTTGCGCCCGGCGGCCGTGTGGCGATCCTGACGTTTCATTCCGGGGAAGACCGGCGGGTGAAAGCCGCCTTCAAGGAGGGAGAGCGAACCGGTCTCTACGCAGAAATTGCGTCGGAGGTCACGAGGGCAGGCGCGCAGGAGCGGCGGGACAACCCGCGTTCCACCTCCGCGAAGCTGCGCTGGGCGCGTCGTTGATCCACCTTGTAGTGGGCGGCGGGAACCGATAGGAAGGGGCCGCCTTTCATGGACCATCTAACCCACATCACCAACTCGCTCTCCCGCTTCTCGCTGACCCCATGGAAGACGGTGGGCCTGATCGGCTCGCTGATGTTCACCAGCCGGTGGTTTGTTCAGCTTTATTACACCCGCAAGTACAAGCGCGTGGTGATGCCGTTATCCTTCTGGTGGTTGTCGGTGCTCGGGAGCGCCCTGCTTTTATCGTACTTCATCTTCGGCAAGAACGACTCGGTGGGCATCCTGTCGAATTTCTTCCCCGCCTTCGTCTCTGTTTATAATCTCATCGTGCACTTGCGCGAGCCGAAACGCCCGCCCGAGCTGGAAACGTAGACGTCATGGAGGGATGCCCTCCGTGGCGTCCCCGGTGGATGGCCGCAGGGTACGCGCCGCGTGCAATCCAAAGTGGGACGGGACAGAGCCCATCCCTCCAAGGGGTCGCGCCCCGGTTGCTTTTGGACGGGCGACCGCTTCGACACGGCTCGATTTGTACAATCATGATAAAATATCATTGACATGCAAGTTGAGATGCGATAAGGTTGCCCGATCGCGCCGAATTCTGTTCCGCGCCCGTTCTTTGACAATTCCAACCCTTCGCCCTCGAGACGCAGAGAGCTTACAAGGCGTTACGATACGTTACCGCGCCTGCAAAAAAATGGTTTTTTCCAGAAGCGCCCGGGGCTTTTCCGCGCGGCGGCAGGCGTGTATGGTTGGGGGCCACCCCCGATGGACGCCGCCCTCCCCAAGGTCAAAGCCGATTTCAACGCCAAGCTGCGCGACGTGCCGCACCGGCCGGGCGTGTACCTGATGCGCGACCGCCTCAATCGCGTCATTTACGTCGGCAAGGCGCGCGATCTGCGCAAGCGCGTGGGCAGTTATTTCATGCCCTCGCGCCGGCAGACGGCCGATCTCAAAACCCGCGCGCTGCTCGAGAGCATCTGGGATTTTGAAACGCACTCGGTCAAAAGCGAGCCCGAAGCGCTCCTGCTCGAGGGCAAGCTGATCAAGGAATACCGGCCGCGCTATAACATCTCGTTCCGCGACGATAAGCGCTTCCTCCTCGTGCGCGTGCATCCGGAGGATCCGATCCCGCGCTTTCAACTGACTCGCCTGCGCAAGGAAGATGGCGCGCGTTACTTCGGGCCGTTCGCGCACTCGGGCGCGCTGCGGGCCACGCTCAACCTGATGCGCGATAAGTTCGGCCTGCGTTCGTGCCGCCCGGCCGAGCCGACCGACTACGACTTCAAACACTGTCTCGCGCCGGTCATTAAGAAGTGTCCCGCGCCGTGCATCGGGCGGATCACGCGGGAAGACTACCAGGCGCGCGTGCTTCAGGCGTGTGACTTCCTGGAAGGCCGTTCCCGCGAGATGCTTGCCTCGCTGGACGCCGAGATGCGCGAGGCCGCGGCCAAGATGAACTTCGAGAAAGCCGCCGAGCTGCGCGACATGATCGAGGATCTGCGCCGCACCACGGCGCCGACCCGGCGGTTTACGCGCCATTCGCTGCCCTCCAGCATCGACCCGGTCGCGGATCTGCGGGCGCTGGGGGATGCCTTGAGCCTCCCGCACCTGCCGTTGACGATGGAGTGCTTCGACATCTCCAATATTTCCACGACGCACATCGTCGCCAGCATGGTCAGCTTCCGCAACGGCGTGCCGGACAAGGCAAATTATCGCCGCTATCGCATCCAGACGGTGAAGGGGCAAAACGATTTTGCGAGCATGGCCGAGGTGGTGCGCCGGCGTTATGCGCGGGTGTTATTGGAGGCGCGGGACCAGAACCCGGAGGTCGCGGAGTTCAGCCAGGAGAATCCGGTGGAGGCGCTGCGGCGTTTGCAGCGCGAGGAAGAAGCGGCGCCGAACGCGACGGACGACATCCTGATCGAAGGCCCCGGCTACATCCCGGACGAGACCGACGGAGAGCTCGATGAGGAACTGGCGCGCGAGTTTGAAGCGGAAGCGCTGGAAGCGCCCGCTGCCGCCAGCAAGGCGCCGTTTCGCATCCGGCTGCCGGATTTGATCATCGTGGACGGCGGCAAGGGGCAGTTGAGTTCCGCGTGCGCCGAGTTGCAACGGCTCGGGCTGCACGAGGTGCCGATCATCGGGCTGGCGAAAGAGTTTGAGGAGATCTACCGGCCGGGGCGGCCGCTGCCGTTGCGATTGCCGGAGGATTCCGGCGCGTTGCGGCTGTTGCAACGCATCCGGGACGAGGCGCACCGGTTTGCCAACGGTTACCACCAGTTGCTCATGAAACGGCGCATCGGCGAGAGCATTCTCGATGATTGTCCGGGCGTGAGCGAGAACCGCAAAGGGCTCTTATTGCGGGCGTTCGGTTCGGTGGAGCGCTTGCGCAAGGCCGACGTGGAACGCATCGCCGCCGTCGAGGGCATCGGGCAGAAGCTGGCCGAGAGCGTCCACCGTTTCCTGCAAACGCACTAACCGACCTCAACGCGGCGGGCCGGAGATCCGCACGAGCTGTTTCTTGGTTAACTCGATGCCGGTCTTGCGGTAATGCCCCGCTTCCTCCACCTGGCTGGCAAACGGGGCCATCATGTCCTGGAATTCCTTGAACAGCGGGCTCTCGCGGAAACCGATGAGATGGCCGTCGGGCGAATCCCAATAAATGATCATCATGTACCGGTTCCGCTGCCGGGTGGCGCGGGTCAACGTGTAGCCGAGGCACTGCGTCGCGCTTTCCAACGTGGGCGCGGCCCGGCGATAAGCATCTTCAAAGACAGCTTCCTGCCCTGGGGTGATCGCGTAACGAATAACTTCGAGTACCAAAACAGTTCTCCTTTAGGGTAGTCCTCCCGGTTCGGCAAATCGTTTCCAAATTCTGCGCCGCAGGAAGATGTCTATTGGCAGCATTATGAGAGCTAGAGCAAGACAATAGTTCGTCAAATCCAACCGGCGCGTCCCTTGCGCGGCGGAATGGGAGAAGATGTCGGTCGGTTTTGGATCGTATTTGCCCCGGCCGGCGGCGGCGATCTGGCGCAAGGCAGCGTCGTCCGTGCCAGTGGTCAGGAACTCGCGCGGGTACGGCCGGGTGTGCGCGAAGACGTAGGGGCGCTCCAGCCATTCGGGGGCGCTGACGGAGATCAGCGTCGTCTCGGCGGAGGCGGGCGGCAGGGCGATCTCGGCGCGGTATTCGCCGGGTGCAATCTGCTCAGCGGCAGTGACGTGCGACTGGCCGGTCGTCGGGTCGAGCGCGGTGAGATTGACCGCCAGGCCGTTGCGAAAACCGCCCTCGGGCGTGAGGGCGTCCAGATCGACCCGCAGCTTGCCGCCGTTTCCAAGCTCGGTCGCCCGCACCTGAAAGGGCGCGCCGCCTTCCGCGCCCTGGCGCATGAGGCCGCGGGCGACGCCGCCCCAGAACTTGCCGAATCCCGCCCAATCGAGCCATTCGCCGGCCCAGCGCGGTTGGGCGTCGCTCGTGAACGCCGCGGCCTGGCCGAGCCCGTACCGCCACGTGGCCAGGAGCGGCTCATCGAGACCGGTCGCCAGCAACACCTCGGCGGTGGGTTTGATCCGGGTCGCGTTGTAGCCCAGCAACGGCGGGGCCGCGGCCCAATCGATGCCGGCCGTCAACGGCGAAGGCACGCGCGGGGCCGCGTTGAACGGCTCCTCCACCAGGCTGGATTGCGCCACCTTCATCGTCTCCGCACTGAAGATTTGCGGGAGGGTCAGGGCGTCGTTCGTGAGGTAAAAACGTCCGTTGCCGCGTTCGGCGAGCAGGCGCAGAAACGCGGTGTCTTTGTCCTTCTCCGTGCCGAGGCCGACGACGGAGGTCGTGATTTTCTCCGCCAGCATGGCGGTGACGAGGTCTAGCGAGTTGCCGGCGCCGGGAGTGCCGTCGGGCATTTCGCCAGCGGCTTTTTCCTCGGCGTCGGCCGCGTCGGAGAAGAGGATGACGTGCTTGATCTTGGCGTTGGCCTCTTTCATCACGCGGAAGGCGTCGACGAGCGAGGTGTAGATATAGATGCCCCCACCCCCGGCCGTGATGGAGAGGATCTTCTGCTCGAGCGCCGGCTTGTTCTCCGGACGCCCCAGGGGCACGATGGAGTTGACCTGCACATCCACCGCGCTCAGGCCGAAGAGGTCGCGCGGTTGCAAGACCTCCAGCGCGAGCACGGCTCCTTGGTCCGCGAGCGCGATCTTGGTCTGGCCGGCGACGGCTTCGGTCATGGAGCCGGAGCGGTCGAGCACCACGTAAAGGGCGACGGATGGGGTGTCCTGCCGGTCGTCGTGCTCGGTGCGGACGGGCAGCATCTGTTCGATGGGCGTGCGGAAATAACCGCCGACGCCGAAGCTGTTTTCCCCGCCGATCATGAGGAAGCCCCCGCCGAAGTCCTGCACCCACGTGCGGTAGAGTTCCATCTGGTCGCGGGTGAGATTCAGAGCGGCGACGTCGCTGAGCAGGAAGAGATCGAAGCGTTGCAACTCGGCCAGCGTCTTGGGCAGGCCGGCAACGCCGCGGCTGTCGACGTCGATCTTGGCCTCGCGCAGGGCAGCGGCGAGCGGGGCGCGGGTCTCGTCCCCGCTGACAAGCAGCGCGCGCGGCTTGCCAGACAGCGCGACAGTCGTGCCGGCGCGGTTATTTTCCAGCCGGGTGTCCCGCTCCGGCACGAGCTCGACCTCGTAGGCGGTGAGGTCGTCGGCGGCGTGGAGATTGGGGAAGCGGATGTCGTTGGAACCGGCGTGCAGGTCGGCGGCCTGCGCCGCGATGCGGTAGCCGTTCTGATATAGGCGGACC
>CAXUAZ010000128.1:0-11659 GCA_964249195.1 uncultured Chthoniobacterales bacterium | reverse complement strand
CGCCGCACCTGGCGATCGCCGAAGCGCTGGCGGCCGAAGGAGATCAGGCGGGCGCGGCCGATGCCATGCGGCGCACCTTCGACCTGACCCCGCCGGGGCCCGCCCAGGTCGAGGTGGATCGCCGCCTCTTTGGCCTTCTCAACGTCGCTGTGCAAGAACCCGGGCGCGGGCTTGGGCACGGCCGGTCGATAAACCACGCCTTGAACCAGCAAATCGCCCGCCTCGACCAGGCGGCGCGTGATCACCCCACACCCGATAATTTCCTGCGGCTCGCGCGCTGGCATTCCTGGATGCACGCCGGCCGGGAAGCCGCCGCTGCCGCCGAACGCGCCGCGGCGTTGGACCCCGCGAGCATCCCGGCGCACGAACTTCTCGTCAGCCTTGCCGCCGAGAACGGCGACCGTGCGGAATCTGCGCGGCGCATTCGGAAAATGCTGACGATCGACCCGTCGCACAAGGCTCGTTGGCAAAAGGCGCTCGCCGACCTGCAAATCGAAGACGGCGATCTCGACCGCGCCCTCGGCGTCTACCAGGAGCTGGCCGCGGCGAATCCGGGATCGTTGGACGCGCTCACCGATCTCGCGCTGGCCCAGCAACGCGCGGAGCGTTGGTACGATGCGAAGACCACCTGGGAGCGCGCCTACGCCCTTCCCGCCACGACCCCGCCCCAACGCGCGGAAATCCGCCGCCCGCTCCTGGCCGCGATGGAGCGGCTGGGCGAGTTCCCTCGCGCGCGAGACATCTTGCAGGCGGCCGTCGACGCGGCGCCCACCCTCGCGGAGAGGCGCGACGCCTTCCGCCAACTCGCCGACTTTTGTGCCCGGCATGGCTTCACCGCCGCGCTGGCCGCGCATTATGCGGAGCAGCTCGCCGCGCAACCGCAGGATTTCTTCACGCTGACCGCCCTGGCGGAGCTTCGCCGCGCCCAAGGCCAGGGCAAGGAAGCGTATGCGCTGCTCGGCCGGGCCTTGTACTCCTCGCCCGATCCCGCGGAGACGCTGAGCGCGCTCGTCGACGCCGCGGAGGCCTTGGGCGACGAGGATGCCGCCATCGCGCACCAGCGTCATCTCGTCGCCATGAGCGGGAGCGACAAGAGCGAGGCCGCCGAGAAGCTCGCGTCCCTCGAATCGGCGAATCTCAACGAGAACGCCGCCGCAAAAACCTGGGAGGGAATCGTCGCCCGTTTTCCTCGTGACGCCGGCGTGCTGGGCCGAGCCGCCGATTTCTTTGAAACCGTCGGCGGCGCCCGGGCGATCCTGCATCAACTCGCCGCCTTCGACGCCTCCGATCTTAAGCGCATGTACCGTCTTGGCCAACTCGACGCCGCCGCCGGCGACCTCCCCGGGGCGCGGAAATCCTTTGAACGGGTCCTCGCCGGCGCGGAGCCCGAGAAACCCGAAGCGCCCCCTCAGACGCCAGCCGACTCGAAGGCCCCCTCAAAACTCGACCGCCATCCCATCCGGCTCGCGGCGATCCGCGAGCTCGCCCGGGCGCTTCCCGACGCCGAGCGCCTCGCCTGGATCGCGCGCTGGCAGAAAGCCGCCGCCGCCGGCGCGCGCAACGAATCCCTCTGGGCCTTCTACTACGCGGGCGCGAAACCGGAGACGGCCGCCTTGCTTGCCCGGTGGGTCCAGGAGCGACCGGGCAACGAAGCGGTCGAGGAGTTATTCATCCGCCTCAGCCTGCGCATCGGCGATGCCGGGCCAGTCGCCCGCTGGACCTGGGGCGACGATCCCGCCAAGGCGGACGCCGGCCGCGCCGACCGCCTGCTGACCGGTCTCACGCAATTCCTCATCGACGGCGGCGAACCCGCGCCGGGGCTGCTCGACACCCTTTTCCCGGCGGGCTGTTCGCGCGAAGTGCGCTGGAAGGCGGCAAGCATCGCGTTTGCCGGCCGGCAGCGTTACGCCGAGGCGGTCGCGCTGGGCACGCGGGTGTTTGAAGAGTCGTCCGTCAACCGCGCCAACTACGCGATGGAAGTCGCCGGCTGGAACCTCCTGCTCGGGCGCGTTGACGACGCACACGCGATCCTGCGCCGGGCGATCGATGGTCCCGGCGCCGATTCGCTGGGGGCCGGCGGCGATCAATATTTCAGCGCTGTCTATGAATACTGGCAGCTCCTGCCGGAAGCGGAGCGCGCCTCGTTTGCCGAAGGATTGCTGCGGCGCAACGCGGCGAGCGGCGGCCCCGCGCAAGCCGCGCTCACCCGGGCGCTTCTCCACGCGCTCACGGGCGACCGCCCGGAGACCGATGCCGCGCTCGACGAAGTCATTTCGCTGCGAATGCTGAGCGCGGAGGGCGCCGGCGGCTCGGTCGACGCCCGCCGTCTGACGTATCTCCTGGCGAACGGCGGGCAGTTGGTGACCTGGGGCCTCGACGCCGCCGCGACGCACCTGTGGCGGCGCGCCCTGGCCGAGACGAGCCCGTTCCAATGGCAGGATCCCGAATGCCGCAACGTCCTGGGCGAGATCCGCGCCCAACTGGCCTTCGACGAAATCGTCCACGCGCCCGGGCCGTCGCAAGCCTCCGAGTTGCTCGACGATTTCCTGCGCACCAAGCCCGACCCGAATCTTGCCCACACCATGGCTAGCGGCCTAAGCACCCTCGCGCAACCCTCGCTCGCCGCCCGCGTGCACGAGTATCTGGTCCGCGTGGAACCTACCGATCCCGAGCACGGGCGCGAGTTGCTCGAAGCATACGCCGCCGCCGGCGACACCGTCGCCACCCAACGCACCCTCCAGCGCCTCCTCGACGAAAGCCCGGGGTTGCCGCCGGCCGACCTCACAACGCGCCTGGCGACGGAGCTCGACCGCGATGGAGATCCCGAAGGCGCCCGGCGGCTCCTCGCGCGCCAACTGCAGGCCAACCCTCGCGCGATTCCCATCGGCCTTGCGCTTGCCCGGCGAGAGCGCGCGGCTGGGCGCCTCGACGAAGCGGCGGCGGTGCTGCAATCTCTGCTGCCGTCCGACTCCGGGTTGTCGTGCCGTCTCGTGCTTGCGAGCCTGGAGGCGGCGCGCGGAAATCACCCCGAGGAGAAACGGCTCCTGCAAGAATGCGCCTCGCGCACGGGCGATCCGTCGCACGTGGACGCGGGCGCCCGCCTGATCGTCGCGTGCCTGGCCGAGGGGGATCGAGCCGGCGCGATCGAAGCCGCGCGCGATCCGGCGGCGGCCTTGGCGGGGGCAATCGCCGTCGGGAAAAACCCGGACACCGCCCGGGAACTCTTCAAAATCGCGCTGCGGCGCGCCACCGATCCGGCGATGCGATTCGCGGCCGGGAGCGGGCTCTTGACGTTTACGGACGGCGCCGGATTTCCACGCGAGATCGGGCGGCTGCGCCGGCTTGCGGGCGATGACCCCGCCTTGCTGGCGCAATGGGAGGACGCCCGTTACGAACAGGCGCGCCGTCGCGGCCTCGACGTCTGGCTGGAAAACGAACTGAAAACCGACTGGGCCGCCGGGCGCGGGAGCCCGGCGGCAGGCGCCCACTTGGTAAATCTGTATCTGGCAACCAACCAAACCGGACGCCTCACCGAAACAGTGAAAACCCTGACGGACACCGACTCTCACTGGGAACCGACCGCGTTTGCCGCGCAAGCCGCGCTGGTTGATGGCGGCCATGCCGACCTCGCCATTCCGTTAATCGAGCGTCTCTCCCGCCGCCTGCCGCAGAACGAGCAGTATGCGCTGGCCTGGGTGCGGGCGTTGTGGAAGAACGGGCAATCGTCGCAAGTCGACGCACTGGCGGAAGAACTCAACGCCGCCGCCCCGGTGCGCGCCAACATCGGCGAACGCCTCGCCCGCCAATTCCTCGACCTGAGCGACAAACCCCGCGCCGTTGCCTGGTATCGCCGCGCCGGAACGAAAGTCTCCGCCGAGGGACGCCTCACCCTCGCACAGCTTGAATTAGAAGGCGGCGACCTTGCCGCCGCCCGCCGGGATCTGCGGGAGGCCTACCGGATCTCCGAAACCGCGGACCTGGGGCCGCTGGTGGATTGGTTGCAAGTCGCCGGGCAATTGGAGGATGAACGCCGCGCGCCGGGCGGGGATTTCCCGCTGACGCTGCGACGCCGAGGCGAAGCCGCCGTCCTGATCTTCGACCGCCTCACGCGTGAAGGCAAAACGCCTGCCGCCCGGCGAATGGCGATGGCGCACCCGGAGCTCCTCGCCTCCGCCCCCGAACTCGCGGGCCGCCTGTGCGCGGGAGCGACGGCAAACGAACGCCCCGCAATCCTGGCCATCCTCAAGCAAGCAATCACGCAAGCCGAGCCGCCGTCGTCTCGGTTGGAGCGCGAGTTAGCCCAGTTCGCGCGCGCCACAAGCCGCTGACCGCCGCGCACTCCTCGTGCCCAAACCCCTTGTGGCCGCACGCGCTGCTCCCTCACAAATTCTGTTTGCACTCTTGGGCCCGCGCCCACCCGCCGAAACAGTTGCAGTTGAGCCTGAGGAACGGCCAGCCATCATTTTACAACTTCATCCTTGCAGCATAAGATCGGTTTGTGAACACCCTTGCTCGCACGGTCGATGATCTGGTTGGGACGCATCGCACCTTTGGAGACGAGGGTCCCGCTTATCTCGTGCTGTGCAAACAAGACGGCCACAAGGTCCGCGTGCGCGTGCTCGCGACCGGCGAAGAGTTGGACTACCCGGCAACTCAAGCGCTCGAAGACCCGGAGGCGCAGTAAACGATGTTCGCCATCGCCTTCGACCTCGTGGTGGCAGATGCGGCCGAACATCACCCGCGTGGGATTTCCGCTGCCTACAGTGAAATCGGCGCGACGCTTTCCCAGTTCGGTTTCGAGCGAGTGCAAGGCAGCGTGTATGTGACGGACAAGGATGACATGGCGAAGCTCTTTGCGGCCTTATTGGCTTTGAAAGGCTTATCGTGGTTTCCAAAAGTAGTGCGCGACATCCGGGGGTTCCGCATCGAAAACTGGAGCGACTTCACGCCTCTCATTAAAGGCTCCTGATGGGGCGGAGCGTCCAATTTCGCTCGCGCTCATCATTCCAGTCTGAGCAGCGCAGAAAATATCCGCTGCCGACAATTCCCTCATAGACTAATCTGCCGTGCGGTGATCAATCCTGAGCAGCCGTTTCCCAAAAGACCGCGTGACCGCTTCAATTTGCCGGTTTGGTTGCTCGGACGGCTGGAAATTCTTGGCCAGGCGCGCATCGAGCTTGGCCAGACGGCGGGCTGGAGTTCGCAAAGGCTTGCTGCGTGGAGCATCAACGATCCCGATGCCATGTGGAGCATCATCCATAGCGTGCACGCAAGCAGCCGCATCGAGAATGAGGGCATCCATGCGGACCAAGTGCCTGCTCTTTTTCACGCCGTGACGAAAACGCAAGGGCAGCAAACGGAGGAGTTGGATCTGCGGATGCAAGCCGAACGTGACATTGCCTTGGCCTATCAATGGGCCCTCAACGAACCACGGCTTCCTATTCTTTCGGTCGAATTCTTGTTGGAACTGCACCAACGCATGTTTTCCAAAAGCCGGACGGAGATCGCCGGGCAATTTAAAAAGAAGCCGGTGATCATCGCGGACGATGAGAAACGGCATTACGACGTGACGACGCTGCCTCCCGCCAAAGCAGAGGAGTTTTTGACGGCGTTATGCGAACGAATCAATGGAGCCTTCCACTCCGCGGATCGCTACGCCGGGCATTCCAAGCTCATTGCCACGGCCGAGTTCCTGGTGGATTTCCTGGCCATTCATCCGTTTCAAGATGGCAATGGGCGCCTCGCGCGTTTGCTTTCCACCTATCTGCTGGAGCGTTTTGGATATCACTTCGCCAGATTCTATCCTCTCGACCAGGTCGTGCTCGACAGTCGCAGCGAGTATTTCCGCGCCCTGTTTCTGGCGCAGGAGCATTGGTATCAGGAAAGCGAAGACCTCAGCCCCTGGCTTGAATACTATATTAACGCGGTTTTCAAACAATACGAACGCGCGTTCGCTGAGATTCGCGACAAATCTGTGCGGCACGAATAGTCAACCGGGAAAAAACCGATGCGCGACTACCCCGTGCCGCCCTGCGGCGTCTCCCGCACGACATCCTTCGCCGCTTTATCCTCGCGCAAGCCGAGGAACACCGGATGGCGCAGGCCGCCGTCTGCAGTCCATTCGCTAAAGCGAATCTGACAAACCAGCTTCGGCTCGAGCCACGTGCATTGCCTCATCTTCGCCGCCGTGAGCCCTTGGCCCCAACGGCCTTCCCGGAGCGCCGGCAGATTCACAAACGGACAATCCTTGCGGCGCAACGGTTGAAAAAGATCGTAGAATTCACCGAGCGATTTCGCCGTGAAACCCGAGCCCGCCTTCGCCGCAAACTGCAGCTTGCCGCCCTCGTAGTACCCCAGCAGCACCGACCCAAAATGATGCCGGCTGCCCTCCGGCGGCGTGCACCCGCCGATGACAAATTCCTGCTCGTTGATTACCTTGATCTTCTGCCACCACTCTCTCTTGCGGCTCCCGGGCACGTACTTCGACGCCCGCAGCTTGGCCACCACGCCCTCCAGCCCGAGCCGGCGGATCGCGGCGAGGAGTTCGGCCGGGTCGCCCTCCAGGTTGGCCGAGAGTCGGACGGCCGCGTCCGATGGGGAATCCGCCAGCAACTTCGAGAGCGCTGCCTTGCGTTCCACGAGCGGCCGGTTGCGCAGGATTTGGCCTTCGAGCTGCAGCAGGTCGAACGCATAATAACAGATCGGCGCCGAGCCGCCGCCGTCGCGGGCATTCTGCAGCAGTTGGAATGACGGGCGGCCCTGCTCGTCCAACGCGACGATTTCCCCATCCAGCACGGCTGTGCCGCACGCCAAGGCGCCGATCGACGCGGCGATCTCCGGGAATTTGAGCGGTTTGCCGGTGGCGGAAATAAGGTCGACGTCCGCGCCGCGCTTGAGGGCCAACCCGCGGTAACCGTCGAACTTCATCTCGTAAAGCCATTGGCTCGCGTCGGAGGGCACGGCTTCGACAAGCACCGGTTTCATCACCTCGACGCCCTCTGGCGCCGGGAGATCGGCCTTCTTCTTGCGCCGCGCGTGCTCGCGGGCCGCCGGGGTGGCGCCGATGCGGTCGCTTTCCCACACGTCGGCGATGCCGCCTTTGCCGATGGCGATTTCGTCCATGGTGCGGCCAGTTTTGGCGGAGGCGTCCAGTTTTTTGGCGGGAATCGGCTCGAGATCGGAGCCGGTCTTGAGCACGAGCCATTGCGGCTTGGTTTCGTCGCGCCGGGTACGCACGAGGGTCCATTCACCGTTGAGCTTTTTGCCGTGAAGAAGGAAATGGAGCTTGCCCTCTTTCAGCGCGGTAAGCGGCTCGCCGCCCATGAGTTCGTAGTGGCCGTAATCCCATACCATCACCGTGCCGCCCCCGTAATTGCCGGCCGGGATGATGCCTTCGAAGTCGGCGTAGTCCATCGGGTGATCTTCCACTTCGACGGCGAGATGTTTTTCGCCCTGCCCGGTCGGCATGCCCTTTGGCACCGCCCATGATTTCAGGACGCCGTCCATCTCCAGCCGGAGATCGTAGTGAAGCCGGGTGGCGTCGTGCTTTTGGATGACGAACGACTGGCCTTCAAGGAGGATGTTCGCGGGCCTTGGCGCGGGGAGCTTCGACGATTCGGGCGGCGGCTCCTCGGTTTGCTTGAAGTCGCGCTTGCGCTGGTACTCTTTGAGAGACGGCTTCACGCGGCTTTCTTTCGCGTCGCCTTCTTCGCGGCGGCGGCCGTTTCCTTGAGGGCGGCGGCTGCCTTCGACTTCTTGCCCCCGGCCGGGGCCGCGGCCGGCGACCCGGCGGCGGCTTCGTCGAGGCTCTTTTGCAGCACGCTTACGAGATCGATGACGTTGGTTGCCGGCTTGCTCTTGGCCGCCTTGAAGGGCACATCCTGGCCGCCGGCGGCGATCTTTTCGTCGATCAACTTGAGCATCGCGTTCTTGTAATCGTCGCCATAACGCTCGGGGTCCCACGGGTGGGTCATGCTGTCGATGAGCGCTTTGGCCATGGTCATCTCCTTTGCGCCGCGGTCGGCGTCGGGAGTCTTGAGGGCGTCGGCGGAGACGAGTTCATCCGCGAAGTGCATCAACTCGAGCACCAGGATTTTGCCCTGCGGCTTCACGGAGGCGAGGTGTTGGCGGGTGCGGATGACCACCTTCGCAATGCCCACCTTGCCGCTCTGGATCAAGGCGTCGCGCAGCAGCGCGTAGGGTTTGTCCGCGCCGCGGCCGGCCTCCATGTAGTACGGCTTGTTGAAATGCATCGGGTTGACCTCGGCCAATTCGACGAAATCGATGATGTCCACCGACTGCGTCGCTTCGACGTCCACCCTTTTGAAATCTTCGTCCTTGAGGATGACGAACTTGCCCTTTTCGTACTCGTACCCTTTGACGATTTCTTCCCAACTGACTTCCTTGCCGTCCGCTTGGGCGACGCGGCGGAAGTTGATCGGGCTCAGGTCCGTCTTGCGGAGCATGTGGAACTTGAGGTCCTCGGTCCGGGTGGCCGGGAACAAGGACACCGGGATGTTGACCAGTCCAAAACTGATGGAACCCTTCCAAATCGCTCTCATGACAATGGTTATTCGTCGGGACCGCGGGGGTTGGTTGTGGGACAGAATGGACGCAATGGACGCAATGGACGGTGAAAACATCTGCGGCCGCTGCCCTTCCCCAATTCTGTTAAATTCTGTTAATTCTGTCCAAAATTCTGCGCTGCGTTGAGCACCAATGCGTCGAGTTGAGCCTGCGCCGTCTCCGGATCGATTGCATCGACCTTTATCTCGGAGGTCACGCCGGACGAGATCGAGAACGCGATGAAGATCCTCCCCATCGTCAGCGTGCAAAACGAATACAACATCGGCAACCGCAAGAGCGAGGCGACCTTGAAAATTCTGCGAAGAGCACAACCTTAGGTTCATCCCGTGGTTCCCCGTCGCCGCCGGCGACCTCGCGTGGCTGCTGCATCGCTCGCCGGTCATCCTGCCGATCCCCGGGACCTCCTCGGTTGAACATCTTGAGGAGAACACGGCCGCCGCCGATTTGAAGTTGTCCAAAGACGAGTGGGACGCGATTGAAGCCGCCGCCCAGCCTTGAACGGCTACCGGGTCGCGAGGCGGTTTAGCGCCCCCATCACGCCGCCGAAGTTTTCCACGCTTTTTTCTTTCGGGACCGTTTTGGCGACCGTTGCGCCGTCGGGACCCACCAGGGCCAGCGCGAAGGTTCCTTCGTGGCCGTACTTCGTCCAAAGGTCGTTGACGGTTTCGGCCTTGCGCGCGTCGACGATGGGACCGTTGAACGAGTTCTCGCGATAAAGGACGATGGAACTCTGCACGGTGCTTCCCGGCAGCGGCACCAGCACCGTGCCGAAGTCGGCCCCGTGATCGCGGGCGGCCCGGAGGGCAGAAATAAGGTCCTTGAGCGCGGTCGCCCAACGCCGGCCGCCGCCGAATTGCAATAATATATACCCGTGCGCCACGGCGTCGCCGCCACCGGGGATCAGGCGGTCGACGTTTACCGTGCGATCGAACATCAGCAGGTCGGGCGCGAGCTTTATTCCCAGCGCGTTTTGCGCAGGAGCTTTCTTCGCCACCGGCCTCGGCGGCGCCTCGACTGGCGGGGGCGGCGGCGTGGCGCGAACAGGCGGCGGCGCGGGATGACCCGCGGCGTTGATGGCGGCGCGTTCGAGGAAGTCCGTCTGGGCGACGGGCGCCACATACAAGCCGCCCTGGTAATCGAGATCGATGAGCGGCCCCTCCAGGCCGACGACCTTCATCGCCGTCCCCGCCGGGATGGCCGGAGCGTTCTTCGCTTGCCCCGGCATGGCCGCCTTAATAAGGACGTCATGCGGCCACAGATCGGGCCGCCCGGCGACCGAGCGCAGATCCACCTGCGCGAAGGCGCCGCTGGCAAGGGGCAAACTCAATAGAATCGATGGCAGCAACATCCGCATGCCCGCCCTTTGGAAGCTTGCGACGTGCCAGCCCCTTACAAGAGCGGCCTCTGCTCGTCGCGCACGGCGGGCCCCTCGAGTCCGTCTGGGTAGAACACATCGCGCCAGTCTTCAAAGTTCCAGGAGCACGTTCCGAGGCGGATCACCTCGGCGGGTCGTTTTAAATGGCTTGCGCCATCCGGCTCGTGCGGCAAATCTCCGGCCATGAATCAGCGTTCCCCCGATGCGCGCATGGCCCTAGCTTCGCCGCTGGCCCTGGCCTTGACCATCCTTATTCCCTCCGCCGCCCTGGCTCGCCCCGCCTGGCAAACCGTCTCGATTGGTCCCACGCCCGCAAATCCCCAGGTGGGGATCGCTTCCTGGCACGCGCCGGCGCGTTCCAGCCATCAGGCCCGCACCGCCAGCGGCCGGCTCTGGGCGAACGGGGAGTTGGTTGCCGCCCATCGCACGCTGCCCTTCGGCTCGCGCATCCGGGTCATTAACCTCCGCAACGGCCGCAACGTGGTCGTTCAGATCACCGATCGGGGCCCGTATGCCCGCGGGCGCATCATCGATCTGAGCCCGCGGGCCGCCGCGGCGCTGGATCTGGTCTCCGCCGGGTGCGGACGAGTGCGATTGGAAAAACTCGGCGCCGGCGAGTGAGACGGCGCGCGTTGCCGGCGCTTGACCTGCCTCCATTTTCCTTTAGCCTCGGGGGCGCTCGTCGTCCTATGAAGAAAACCCGCTTATTCGCCGCCTTGCTGGCTCTCGGCTGCGTCGCCCTCCCTCAGCGGAGTCCGGCCCCGATCGTCGTCCGCCAGGGAGAAGGAACGTCCTATGTGGCGCCCGGCGCCCAAGAGGTCCCCAACGAGAAGGATGCCCAGGCGCAGTTCGACGCCGCGCTCGCCAAAGAAAACGCGGGCTCGATCGGCACGGCCATCTCTGGTTACCGCAAGACCGTTTCCCGTTTTCCGAAGGCGCTCGTGGCTTCCAGCGCGCAATACAAGCTCGGCGCCCTGCTCGAGAAGACCGGCGACATCACCGGCGCCACCAAAGCCTACGAGAAGCTCATCAAGAATTACCCCAAGAGCGCCGACTTCAACGCCGCGCTCGAAGGCGAGTTTCGCATCGGGACGCTCTGGCTCGACGGCAACCGCCAAAAGGTGCTCGGCCTGCCCACCCTGCCTTCGATGGACAAGGCCATCGCCGCGTACGGGATCATCATCGTCAACGCGCCGTTCAGCCGGCTGGCGCCCCTCGCGCAGTTCAACATCGGCCAGGCGCACGAGAAGCAATTCGATTACAAGACCGCGATCGCGTCTTACCAGGTGGTCGTCGACAAGTATCCCACTGCCCCGGCCGCCGCCGACGCCCAGTACCAGATCGGCTTTTGCTACATGCAGGTGAGCCGCCAGGGCAGCTACGACAAGGTGGCGTCGCAACGGGCGCGCGAGGGTTTTGAGGATTTCCTGGCGGCGTATCCGAACAACGAGAAAGCCGCGCAGGCCAAGGAAAACTTGAATTCGCTCGCGGCGCAGTTGACGGGCGGCTCGCTCCAGATCGCGCAGTACTACGATCGGCAGAAACTCTATCGCGCGGCGATTGTGTACTATAATGACGTCATCCGCCAGCAGCCCAACTCGCCCGACAGCGAGAAAGCCAAGGCGCGGCTGGATGCGTTGCGCCTGAAGCTGGGCGATGCGGTGTTCAACGAAGGCTCGGGCGTCTCCAACCCGGCAG
>CAXUAZ010000127.1:0-11668 GCA_964249195.1 uncultured Chthoniobacterales bacterium | reverse complement strand
ATTCCCCTGCGCCAAAGCCTGTCCTGCTTTGATCGCACGCTTTTGTCCTGCTTTGAATGCAACACCACACAGTTTATTTTTTTTATTGACCTGTAAGGCGATTTTTGCTAAAACTCTCGTCGCTTAATAGAGTCCGTCATCTCGGACCCTTTCCAAAACCACTCATTCCACCTCCCAGTCAATGAATAAAACATCCCTCCTTGTTTTTTTTGCTGCGGCCGCTCTTCGGGGCGTCACCGCCCATGCCCAGACGACGACGACCTTGATCGATCCGACCACCAACAACGGCAGCTTCGAGACTCCGGCGGCCGGGAAAATTGATTTTGCCGGTGCCACCAACGCCAGCGCCGTCATCCCTTACTGGGCGACCACCACCGGCGTTGCCGCTACGGATTCTGGCGTGGACGCGGGGGCCGATATCACGCAGCAGGGCGCCCGAGGCGCGTTTCAACAGCCGAATACGGCTATCTTCAATTTAGTCACGTCCCGTCCAATCGTGAGCGGTGATATCTACACGCTGACATTGTACGCGCGTAACACCAACGGCGGAACCTTGGGAGCTTCTACGGACACTTTGGCCGTGACGCTTTTTTCTCAGGTCGCCACGGACCCCAGCACTCCCTACACCCTCGATGCCAATGGTCTCCTTGCGACAACGTCGGTGGGCGTGACCAACCAGTTGGCATTTACGCAGATCACTCTTTCCTACACCGCACAGGACGCCGATGCCGGTAACGACATCGGGGTGCAGATCTCCAATGGCGGACCAAACTACGATGGCGTCGATAACGTGACTCTTACCGTGACCACGCCGGCGCCTGAGCCGTCTGCCTATGCCCTGATGTTTGCGGGGATTGGCGGGCTTTTGTTTGTGCTTCGCGCTCGCCATTCCATGACCGCCTAGGAGCGATCCTGTTCATTTAGACGGAGAGGAACGTCATTGGAGGGGCGCCCTCCGGAACGGGGAGCGAAGGTTCAAGATTCAAGGCTCACAAGAGCCGGGATTCGCGTTTTCTGTGCTTTGAACCTTGAACCTTTCAGGACTTGTGAGACCGCCGCTCCGTGGCGTCCCTGATGGATGGCCGCACGGTGCGCTCCGCCTGAAATTCAAAGTGGAGCGGGACGGAGCCCATCGTCAGTGCAAAAAGCGTGGCGAGATAGCTGTCCAGGAGAACTCTAAGATCATAAACATCCGCAAGGCCACGAGCTTTTTCCGGTCTATAGCGATATTGCCGCCGATTGCCTCAAGAAGCCATTGAGCAAGCCAAGCAGTTTACCGTAGTTCCTGCCGCAATCGTCAAGAAAGCCCCGGCGCTCTCAGGGTACGTGGTATTTCGATGGTCGATCGCAAAATTAATGAGGGCAACTTTGTGGCGTTGGATCATCAAAGAGAGCCAAAGGACAACAAATGTCATGGCCGCACTCATCGATGGGCAAATGACACTGAAGACCTCGCCAGCCCCACAAGTTTACTCCCGTAACAATGAAACGAATTGAACTCATATCATTTGCCCTTGTTGCCCTATTTGGGGGCTGCGCTGGAGACACGTCGGCCCCATCCACAAAACCCGCCTCGGCACACTCGGAGGAGGATCGAGTTGAAGTTCCCCCTTCCATTGGATGACGAAGGCGCAAGTGCTGGCCCAGTACGGCGAACCCAAAGCCAAGTCGATTTCCGAGAAGGGTGAAAATTGGGTATACCTCCTAAATTTTGGCGAGATGATGGGTAAGGCTCTGATCCCGTTTCATCCGCTCGTCCCACCGCGGACTGGTTCAATAACCTTCGGACCAGACGGGCACCTTAAAACTTTCGAATGGGAGGCCCATGCGGAAGGTTGATTTACTTCCAGAACTTCGCCTTCGCATCGCTCAGCAACCGTCTCATCTTGCCAGCTCCACGGCCTCGCTCGGGATGTTGTGGGACTTTAGCGTGACAAGCATCGGCTTGCCGCCGTGCTTGGAATCAACGGGAGGCGTTTGGGCGATCTTTTAAGACGTGTCTGCTCCAATGATGTAGCGGCGGTCTATGACCGTCGGTGAATCCCTCTGCGGGATAGACGCCGTCCTCGCAAACCATCTACCGACGGTCGTTGCAAGCTGTCGGACTTAGCTACAAACCTCTGAAAATCGGCTGTTTTTGCGCGAAAAAGCTGCAAAATAGCCTCACCGTTTGTTCTAAAATTTTTTGAGTAGTCAACCATTGAGGTGTTTGAGCGTTTTTTAAGCTAAGTCCGACAGCTTGCGTAGACCGCCGCTACAACTGGACGCGGCCGTAAACTCATCTCCTCTCGCCCCGAAACGCGCAGCCCTATAGCGTCACGGGATCGCCGGTGACCAACTCCACCAGTGTGCGCACGGCGAAACCGGTGGCGCCGCGTGCCATGTCCACATTGTCTTTGGTCGTGGCGGATGGGCCGGCCAGGTCGATGTGCGCCCATGGCGTCTCCTCGGCGAATGTTTGGAGGAACGCCGCCGCCGTACACGCGCCGCCGGGACGGCCACTGCTGTTTTTGATCAGCGCCACCTCGCTCTTGATCCGCTCCTGATGCTCGGGCAGGAGCGGCATGGGCCAATAACGTTCCCCCGCCTTCTCACCCGCGGTCAGCAGGGCGTCGCGCAGGATGTCCGACGTGCTCCAGAGACCGGCCGTCGTTTCGCCCAGCGCCACGATGCAGGCGCCGGTCAGCGTCGCCAGATCGATGATCGCAGACGGCGCGAACTCCTTGCGGGCGTACCCGATCGCATCCGCCAGGACCACCCGCCCCTCGGCGTCGGTGTTGTTGATCTCGATGTGTTTGCCATCGTACACGGTCAGGATGTCGCCGGGGCGATAGGCGTCCGGCCCGGTGAGATTCTCGGCGCTGGCAAACACCGCGACGATGTTTCGGGCCGGTCGCAACGCCGCGATGGCGTGCATCGCGCCGATCACCGCCATCCCGCCGCACTTGTCCCAGACCATTTCTTCCATGTGGTCGGCTGGTTTGATGGAAAGCCCGCCGCTGTCGAACGTGATCGACTTGCCGACGATCGCCACGGGCGCCTCGCCTTCTTTGCCGCCGCGGTAACGCAGCGTCACCAGCCGCGGCGGTCGCGAACTGCCGGCGCCGACCGCCAGCAAACCGCCGAAGCCGCCTTCGCGCAGGGCGGTTTCGTCCAGGACGTTGA
The DNA here is from genome assembly GCA_964249195.1 of uncultured Chthoniobacterales bacterium. Classification (GTDB taxonomy): domain Bacteria; phylum Verrucomicrobiota; class Verrucomicrobiia; order Chthoniobacterales; family SZAS-18; genus CAXUAZ01. Next base: position 8,503 of record CAXUAZ010000127.1, on the reverse strand, counting down.
CATCCAGGGCGCCGTCGCTGTCCGCGGCGAGCTGGCGCGCGGCTTCGGCGAGGGATTCGGGGTAGAAGAGGTTGCCCGGCTGGTTGGCGATTTCGCGGGCGTAGTTGGTGGCTTCGGCCAGGAGGCGGCCGCGCTCCCCGGCGGCTTGGTCTTCGGTGACGATCGTGAGGGTCTCCAGCTTCTTCGCGGGTTTTTCGGGGTCGGGGGTTTTGAAGGTTTCAAAACGGTAGGCGCCGAGCACCGCGCCCTCGACGGCTTCCTGGGTGAATTGCGACCACGCGCCGAGCACGAGGGTCGCGGCGGATTTCCCGCGCGCCTGGGCGTGCTTGACGGCCGCGCCGGCCGCCGAGCGAACGGTCTGACCTTTGACCTTGGCGAGTTCTCCGAGCCCGACGTACAGCAGTTTCTCGGTGTGGAAGAGCAGGAGCGAGTTGGGCGCGCCGGAGAACTCCGCCTCGGTGGAAGGCGCCGCGGTGTGGACGCGCTCTTCTTTGGTGAGGAGATGGATGGTGAGTTCGGCGCTGGGGGACGCGGTCTGGGAAAAGGTGAGTCGCATGAGAGTGGGTACCTTGCGAGCGGGCGGGGGTTCCGGCAACTGCAAAGGCAGAAGGCAGAAGGCTGAAGGCAGAAGGAAACTCCGCTTCAGGGTCCGCCTTCATCCTTCATCCTTCATCCTTCATCCTTCATCCTTCATCCTTCATCCTTCATCCTTCGCCCACCCTTGCAATCGCCGCCCCGCGGCCCTACAACTGGCCGGTTATGTGCGGCATCGTTGGTTACATTGGTCGGTCTCCTGCGTCACCCATCCTCCTCGATGGGCTTCGCCGCCTCGAATACCGCGGCTATGACTCCGCCGGCATCACCACCATCGACGGCGCCCATCTCCAAACCCGCAAACGCGCCGGCCGCATCCAGGCCCTCGCCGATCTCCTCAAGGAAAACCCCGCGCTCGGCATGGTCGGCATCAGCCACACGCGTTGGGCCACCCACGGCCGCCCCACCGACGAAAACGCCCACCCGCACTTCGATCAATCCGGCCGCCTCGCGCTCGTCCACAACGGCGTCCTCGAGAACTACCAGATCCTCCGCGCGCCGCTCGTCGACGCCGGGCATACGTTCAAATCACAGACCGACACCGAGATCCTCGCGCACCTCATCGGCAAGCTCTACGACGACGCCGGAGGCGCCCACACCAAGCCGCGCCTGCTCGAAGCCGTCCGCGGCGCGCTTAAGCAGGTGATCGGCACGTACGGCATCGCGGTCCTTCACCTCGACGTGCCCGATGTCGTCATCGGCGCGCGGCGGGGCAGTCCGCTCGCGGTCGGCTTAGGGAAGGGTGAAAATTTCCTGTGCAGCGATCCGCAAGCCATCGTCGCGCACACCCAGGAGGCGATCTACCTCAAGGATTACGACGTCGCCGTGCTGGAGCGCGATTGTTTTGAGATCAGCACGTTGGAGGGCGGGATCACGGGCAGCTACGAGGTGACCAAGGTCGACTTCACGAGCGACGACGTGAAGCTGGGCGATTACCCGCATTACATGCTCAAGGAGATCTTCGAGCAACCCCACGCCGTGCGCGACGCCCTGCGGGGCCGTCTCTCCATCGAAGACGCCAGTGCGCGCCTGGGCGGCTTGAACATGACGCCGCAGGAGCTGCGCGACATCGACCGGGTGATCGTCACCGGTTGCGGCACGGCGTACAACGCGGGGTTGGTGGGCGAATACCTCATCGAATGGCTCGCGCACCTGCCGTGCGAGGTGGAGTTTGCCAGCGAGTTCCGCTATCGCAACATGCCGATGGATAAGGACACGCTGGTGTTTGCCGTCAGCCAGAGCGGGGAGACGATCGACACGCTGGCGGCGGTCCGCGAGAGCCTGCGCAAGGGGCACCGCACGCTGGGCATTTGCAACAACGTCGCGAGCACGATCGCGCGCGAATGCGGCGCCGGCATTTACATGCACGCGGGGCCGGAGATCGGGGTCGCGGCGACGAAATCGTTTACTTCGCAGGTCACGATTTTCACCCTGCTGGCGCTGATGCTTGGGCGCATCCGGCATTTGTCGAGCAGCGAGGGGTTGAAGATCATCAAGGAGATCCAGGCGCTGCCCGAGCAGATCGAACGGGTGCTGGAGCAGAGCGATCACATTCGCGACGTGGCCGCCAAATACGCCGGGGCAAAAGGGATGCTCTTCATGGGCCGGCAGTACAATTACCCGGTGGCGCTGGAAGGTGCGTTAAAGATGAAGGAGATCACGTATATTCAATCGGAGGGCCATCCGAGCGCGGAACTCAAGCACGGGTTTATCGCGTTGGTGGAGCCGGATCTGCCGAGCATCTTCATCGCGCCGGACGACGCGATGTTCGACAGCAACGTCAACAGCATCGAGCAGGTGAAAGCGCGCCGTGGCCCGGTGGTGGCGATTGCGACGGAGGGGCGCAAGGAGCTCAACAAGATTGCGGATGACATCATTTATATCCCGCGCTGCGCCGATTACCTGTCCCCGATCCTGACGGTGATCCCGTTGCAACTGCTCGCCTACCACACGGCGGTCCACCTCGGGCGCGATGTGGACAAGCCGCGCAATCTGGCCAAGAGCGTTACCGTGGAGTAGGGTGAGCAGTATTGGCGAAGTAGTCGACCCTCATTCATCGCCAGCGCACTCGATTCACCCGTCGGAAGCATTGCCTCCCGCGGCGGCGGTCTTCGCTCGCGCATGGCGGCCCTGCTCCAGCAGGAAGTCGGTAAGGCGACAGAGTTCGTCCATTTGCCTGAGTTTCTCTTGCGCGGAGAGAGCGCGAAACTCGTTGTGCTGCTGGATGCGGCTGCCCTCCCAAGTACAAAGGCTCCAGTCGATCTCGGCTTCCTGTTCCGGTGTCATCGAAGTTCGGGCCTTCCTAAAGTCAACTCGTCGACGTCAGCGAGATCTTGCGGGCGACCTGCGGCTCGCTTCATCTGCAAGAGTGAAGTCAGACGCAGGAAACTTGCCCGCACTCCGGGAGCAATCTCTTCAACGTGAGCATTGTGATGTTCAGCCTCGAAGTCAAAGGGCTCCGTAATGAAGACATCGAGCATCGTCTCTTTGTGCGAGTCGCTGAAAAAATTCAAGACCACCATCCCTTTGTCTCGCATCCACTCCAGACGCTTGTCTTCACGGGCAAATTCGGCGGCGGTGATCGGCACGCGAGGCAGATAGCCGATGCTCGCCAGCGCGTTGAACGCATCGGTGACTGATCGCTCATCGAGTCGAATCACAAGGTCGACGTCTCTCGTGCTTCGACCATAGCCATGGATGATCACAGCCATTCCGCCCACCACAAGATAAGGAACGCCGGCGTGATTGAGCGCTTCAATGATCGCGACGAAACTGGCAGTTCTCACATCGATTTCGCAAAGTACTCCGTGACCTGCGCGAGTTCGACTCCAAACTTCTTGATCGTCGCGCGATTGAGCATCGTGCGCCCGTCGGGCTCCAGATACATCCATTGGGTCAGGCGCACGTTCATCAGCGGGTTGCCCGGGCGCAACGCAACGGTGTACTCCCAGCGGAACGCGTTGCCGTAGGCTTCCCCGCACGCAACGCCGACCACGTCGTTGGCGGTCGCTTCAAAGCGGTGGGCGTCCAGCCGGTGGATGCGCCAGTGGCGCTGCTGGGTTTGGCCGTCCTCGTACACGAAGGTCTGGTCGATCGTCAGCGCGCCGCCTTCCCAGCGGCCGCTCGCCGTGCTGGTGAAGCGCCGCGCCGGTTCGCCCGCGCGGTTCTCGAAAACGCCCCGCGACGAGGTCCGGCCCGTGAAATATTCGGCCGGATCAAAGTGGGGCGTCGAACTCGTGAACTGCGAAGGCGTCAGAGAGTTGCATCCCGCGCCCGCCAACGCTAGGACAGCCGCTCCCAAGAATTTCCATCGATGATGCATTTTAAGAAGATCGTCCGCCTTCTAATCGCCGCCGCCCTGCCGCTTGCATGGGCCTCAGGCGCGTCGGGGGCGGGGATCAAGGTGACTTCAACCCAGCTCGGGTTCATCAGCGGAGGCAGGACGATCGTGGTGGACCGCTTTGCCCCTCCTTCCGGACACGGCCGCGCGGCGGTTCTCATCCTGTACGGGGCGGGGGGCATCTACATGGATGGCCCGGAGATGCACCGCGTCGCCAAGCGATTGGCCAGGGACGGCGATGAAGCCTATGTGCTGCATTACTTCAACCGCACGGGGACGATGTTCGGCCTGGACCGCAACATGCAGCCACAATTCGAGGAATGGCTGCGGACCGTTCGCCAAGGCGTGGCTTGGGCCTACGCCCAGCACGGCGGCAAGGCGCCCATCGGGATCTTCGGGTACTCCCTTGGCGCGTTCCTGACCGTGGCCGTGGCGTCGGATGATCCTCGCGTGGGGGCAATCGTCGAGCACGCGGGGGGCATCTGGAACAACCAGACGAACCGCATCGGCCGCCTGCCGCCGACGCTCATGATCCACGGGTTGCAGGACCGCCGGGTGCCGGTCCCGAAGTACGCCGTGCCGCTGGAAGCGGCCGTCAGGCAACACGCGCGGCATTGGAAAACGGCGTATTTCCCGGCGGAAGGTCACGTGTTTAACACCGAAGCCAACGCCGAGGTGCGGGAGGAAGCGGCGTCGTGGTTCGCCCGGTGGTTGCCAAAGTGACCCATCAGCATAAACGTGACAGATTTACATTGACATCCGGGCGCTTTTGTGGCAGGGTGACTTTCGCATTGTTTGCGCATGAGGTACTCTGGAGACCGCGCGATGATGCGCATCATCGCATGAAATTTTTCTTAGCATTTATCCTTGCCTTGGGGCTGCTTGTTGCCTCCGCGGCGCAGGCGAAGCGTCCGTTCACCTTTGAGGACATGATGGCGCTCAAGCGCCTGGCCGAACCTGTGCCAACCCCTGACGGCAAGTGGATCCTCTTCGCTGCCACGGACGTCGATCTGGCGGCGAACACCAAGACGTCTCACCTGTGGATCGTCCCCAGCGCTGGCGGAGACGCCCGCCGGCTCAGCGCGAGCAACAACGACGAGAGCCGCCCGCGCGTCTCCCCTGACGGCCGGCAGATCATCTTCACTTCCAAGGCCGGCGATGAGCCGCAGATCTGGCTCGCGCCCTTCGACGCCGGCAAAGGCGCCCTCGCCGGAGCGCCGCACGCCCTGACGCAGCTCTCCACCGGCGCGGACGGCGGGCTCTGGAGCCCGCGCGGGGATGTGGTGGTTTTCACCTCGAGCGTCTACCCGGATTGCAAAGACGACGCCGCGAACAAGGCGCGCGACGAGGAACGCAAGAAGAGCAAGGTGAAGGCGCAGATCTTCGACCACCTCTTCTATCGCCATTGGAAAGCGTTTGCGGACGGCAAACGCAGCCACCTTTTTGCGGTGTCTGTTGGAGTCGATCCGGAGCCCATCGACCTCACTCCCGGCGATCACGACGTGCCGCCTTTCGCGCTTGACGGCCAGGATGATTACGCCGTTTCGCCCGACGGCCGGGAAGTCGCGTACGCGAGCAACGTGGAGGCGTTAGAAGGCATTAGCACCAATAACGACATCTTCGTCGTGCCCATCACGGGGGGAACGCCGCGCAAGGTTTCGACCAGTCCGGGCAGCGACTCGAACCCGCTGTATTCGCCGGATGGCAAATATCTCGCGTGGCGTTCGCAGGCGCGCAATGGCTACGAGAGCGACCGGTTTGCGTTGGTGACCTGCGACCAGGCTAGTGGAGAGATAAAAGAGCCGACCCAAGGGCTTGATCGTTGGGTCGAGAACTTCGTGTGGGCCAGGGACTCGCGCGCGATCTTTTTCACGGTCGAGGATCACGGGCAATCTCCGATTTATGCGATTGGGCTCTCACAGCCGGGGCATCCGGTGGAACTCGCGCGCCTGCACGCCGATGACCTTGCCATCTCGGCGGACGGTCGGCGGTTGTATTTTTCGCGCGCATCCATTCGGGCGCCGGGCGAAATCGCCAGCATCGAAGTGGGCGATTGGGGCGGCGACATCCACGGGGCACAAGCGATCACTCACCTCAACGACGGCGCCCTCGCCGAATTGGACCTGGCGCCGCTCGAATCGTTCACCTTCCGCGGCGCGGAGAATGCGGAGGTGCAAGGGTTCCTGGTCAAGCCGCCCGGTTTTGATCCGGGCAAGAAATATCCGGTCAAGTTTTTGATCCACGGCGGGCCGGAAGGGATGTGGGGCGACTCGTGGTCGTTCCGTTGGAATCCCGAGCTGTTTGCGGCGGACGGGTACGTCGTGGTGATGGTCAATCCGCATGGGTCGACCGGGTACGGGCAGGCGTTTACCGAAGGGGTGATCGGGGACTGGGGCGGCAAGCCCTTTGACGATTTGATGAAGGGCCTCGACTACGTGGAGGCGACGTACCCATTTGTGGATAAGGAGCGGGAGGCGGCGTTAGGAGCCAGTTACGGCGGGTACATGGCTAACTGGATTCTCGGTCACACGGAGCGTTTCAAGGCCATCGTGACCCACGACGGGGTTTACAACACGGAGTCGGCTTATGGGACGACGGAGGAGCTGTGGTTCCCGGAGTGGGAGATGGGCGGCGTGCCGTGGGAAAACCGGGAAGGCTATCGCCGTTGGTCCCCGCATCTGTCGGCGGACAAGTTCAAGACGCCGACGCTGGTGATCCACGGGCAGCTCGATTATCGGTTGGACGCGTCGCAGGGGTTCGATCTGTTTACGACGTTGCAGCGGCGCGGCGTGCCATCGGAGATGTTGTATTTCCCGGACGAGGGTCACTGGGTGCTCAAGCCGCAGAACAGCCAGCTCTGGAATCAGACGGTCAACGACTGGGTGCGGCGGTGGACAAAATAGCGAGTGTCACGCGTCCTTGCCCAATCAGAAACTACTCGGCAAGGCGGCGTCAAAGTCATCCGCCACTTTCCATGCGCCGGGGTGGAGACTTGCCTTACGCTTTTCGCCCCGGCTTTGTTCCGCGAACTCCAGCACCGCTTGGACTTGTTTGTGAGTCACCCCGGGGAACAACTCTAGAAATTCATCTATGGTCGCCCCTGCTTCCAGGTTCTCGAAGAGCGCCTTTACTGGGAGGCGGGTGCCTTTGAAGAGCCAGGCTCCGCTAACTTTGTCAGCGCTTTGCTCCACGGCATCACATTGTGTCCAATCTAACATCACGCCATCAAGATACCACCCGCTTGCCGTTGAACAACCGCTCGCGGCCCACGAGGTAAAGCACCACGCACAACGCCGCAAAGGGGATCATAGTCAACGTGTCGGCCCATGGGCCGTTGAAGACCGGGTTGTTGGCCTTGGCCCAGTTCGCAATGGCGGTGTCCAGCCACTCCAGGGGCGAAGCCAAAATCGCGATGATGATCCCCGCGATCGCCCCGCCGGCGATGTACCCGGACGCCATCAAAACGCCGGGGCTCTTCTCGCTTTCGGCGACGAGTTGTTCCTCGCTCATCGTCACCTCGCGCAGGCGCAGATGCCGGCGCTGGCGGACGTCCACCAGCCAGCGGATCATGCCTCCCACGAAGATCGGCGTGGACGACGAAATCGGCAGATACACCCCCACCGCAAACGCGAGCGACGGAATGCCCGACATCTCCAGCACCACGGCGATCATGACCCCCAACAGCACCAGCGCCCAGGGCAGATTGTGGTTGAGGATGCCCTTGATGATGTAGGAGACCAGCACCGCCTTGGGGGCGTTAAACTTGGTCACCGTGGAGCCGTCGGGCCGCGTCTTGATCTTGCCGTTGATGCCGGGATCGATCAGCCAGACGGCCTTGCCCGCGTCGTCGACGAGGTATTTGCCCGCGGGCCCGCCGACGTCGTCGGGCTTCTGCCAGGAACGATACGCGTGCGGGTCCTGCCGGCCTTGCGGACCCACGAGTTTCTCGGGCGGGCCGAGATGCCGGGCGTCTGCCACCAGGCTCGAAGGGGCGGGGGCATAGACCGTGGCGTTATCGTTGAGCGCGAGCAGGATGGGCCCGAGCGCCAGCGCCGAGGCGAAGGCGCCGAAGAGGATTGCCACTTGTTGGTGGCGCGGCGTTGCGCCGAGGAGGAAGCCGGTTTTCAAATCCTGCGAGGTCGTCCCGCCGTTGGACGCCGCAATGCAGACGATCGCCCCAACGGAAAGCGCCGTGACGTAGTAGGTATTGCCCGTCCAACCGATGAGCAGGAAGATGAGGCAGGTGAAGAGCAGCGTGGCCACGGTCATGCCCGAGATAGGGTTTGACGACGAGCCGATCTCGCCCGTCAGCCGCGAAGACACGGTCACGAACAGGAAGCCGAAAATGACGATCAGCACCGCGCCGAGGAAGTTCATCTGCAACGACGGGGTGAGGCTGATAACCGCCATGAGGGCGATCAGCCCGATGGCCACGAAACTCAAGGGGAGGTCGCGGTCGGTGCGGGCGCCGGCGGTCGGCGTCGGGTCCGCGCGGCTCAGGCTCACGTCGCGCAGGCCGGCGGTCAATCCGCGCCAGATGGTCGGCAGCGAGCGCGCGAGGCTGATGAG
>CAXUAZ010000126.1:11144-11857 GCA_964249195.1 uncultured Chthoniobacterales bacterium | reverse complement strand
GTCCCCAACCGCTTCGCCGCGCCCCACGGCGACTGTCGCACCGACTTCCATCCCCACCCCTGTGCCGACGGTCGTCCCGCCCGAGCCCAGCGCGTCGCCTGTCATCGAGCAATCGCCGGGCGAAGCGGAAGAGCCCGCGCAGAGTCCGCAGGAGGGAATCATTAGGCTGTTCGCCTTGTTGCTGGTTCCCATCTACCTTGTTGGATCATGGGCTTACGTCATTCGGCGGGCATTGGCCATCAAAGCAGAAAAACGGCGGCCCGGCCTGCACTACGGAGGAAGCAAGCGGCCGCCGGGAGACACCCCTGCCTAGGCGCGAAACGATAACCGAACATTATGATCGCATCGCTTAATCAGATCAGCACTCCGATGTTGCTCGGCGGCGGGTTTGCCGTGCTCGTGCTGAACACGATTTTTCTGAAATGGTTCCTGGGAAAGATTCAATCCGAACCGGCCGAAGAACCAGACGTCGATGAAGAAGCGGCACCGGAAGTTGCCCCGGACTTCGGCACGGAAACGGCAACCGTTCGCACGAGCGCCGGAGTGCCTCGCGCGAAACCAATCCAGCCCGTGGATCCGCCCCCGGTTGGCCCGGAGGCGGGAAACCCGATTCGTTTGACCAGCCTCGTGGAAAGCGCCGCGCCGCCGTCAGGAGCTCCGCCCGCGCCGGAGCCGTTGACCCTGCCGACGAGCGCTGACCTGACGAGCACGTT
>CAXUAZ010000126.1:0-11134 GCA_964249195.1 uncultured Chthoniobacterales bacterium | reverse complement strand
CCGCCCGAGGGGCTCAACCTATACGACCTCCTCCGCCACGACACGCTCGTCCTGTCTAAGGACGCGGCAAAGCTCCTCGAGCAGCGTTGCCTCGGCAAGTCGGCGACGCCGGCTGCCGCCCCTGTGACCATCGCGCTGACGAAGCTCCCGGCCCCAACCGGGGCCCCGACCGCATCGTTGACCGCTTTGCCGGCCAGTAAACCGGCGGTGGACCTCGCCAAGGTCGAGCCGCCCAAGATCGAAGTCCCCGCGGCGCGCGTGACTCCGTCGTTATCGCCGCTTTTCGGCACGCCGGAGAAATTGCCCGCGGGTGACGTGCCGCCGATCCTGCCGCCGTTGAACTTTAGCAAACGCGCTTCAGCCGCGGATCGCCCCGTCCCCGCCCCGATTCTCGAACCCGGCCGCCCGGCCAGCGCGGACCTGATCATGACCCCCTCTCCCGCTGCCTCGGAGCCCGCGCCGGCAAAGCCTCCCATTGCGCTGAGTTCGGTGATCAGCACCCCGGCGGCGGACCTCATTTTCGTTGACAAGCCCTCCAAGCCGCTATCATCGGTGACCCCCGATCCGAAGGAAGCGACTGCCGTCAAGCCGGAAATCCCGGAGGGTTCGAACAAAGACATGCCTGCCCCCACGCCCTCGGAACCCCCGCCCAGCAGCGCCGATCTGATCGCCATCCCGCCGGCGGGAACGGCCGACAAACCGGCCGCCGAAAAACCCGTGGAAGCAGCGCCGGAAACGGCCGGCCTCATTTTAATCCCGTCGTCCCCGGAGGCATCCCAGGTCACCCCAGAGCTAGAGAAGTCGCCCGCGACGGCGCCCAGCTCCTGGAAAACCCGGCTTCTGGGCCGGCCGCGGATCTTCCTTCCCACTGGCGGCGGCGCCTCGACGGCCCCCGAAGAATCGGCCGAGACGGTGATCGATACGCCGATCACGCCCGAAGTCTCCAAGACTGAGACCGATCAGCCTCCTGCGGCGGAAGAGAAGCCCGCCGCCGAGCGGGCGCCGACCAAGATCGAAGCGGATATCCCGGAGCCGGCGGCGGTGAAACCGATCGTGGAAGCAGAAGCCCCGCCGACGGCAAGCGACGCTCCCGCGATGCTGGTCCCGTCCTCCGATTCGAAACCCGGCGCGAAGCTCGGAGAGCTCGCCGCGTCCGAGATTCTCGTCCCGTCGAAATCAGAGACTCCGGCGCCGCTGCCGCAGCGGACGGAAGAGCCGCCCGCGAAGGCGCCCGAGCCAACGGAGCCTCCGAAGGATCAAGCGCCCTCTCCCGAGCCCGAGGTCGAGAAGGAAACGCCGGCGGTTGCTCCGGCGCCGCCTGCTCCAAGCGTCATTTCTCCCGCCGTTGATCCGGCGGTGTCAGCCATCGCCGACAAGCCGCCCGAGAAGGCGGCCGCGGCGCCCAACCTACCCGCACCGACCCGTCCGTCAGAACCTGTCATGAACCAAAAAGAATCCACCGCCGCCGTGCTGCCCTCCGGGGGCCGCGCCTCCGCTCAAATCACTCTCGGTTTCGAGATCACGTCCCTGCAACTCACGCCCTTCTTCAAGCTGGGCGCGGTGCAGTTGCGTTCGCTCTCCAACATCGTTTCCCTGCACCTCATCGCGAGCCAGGCCGCCGAGAATCCTCTCGCCGCTGGAATCTCGTTCCAGATCGAGGCGGTGGACCTTGACGAAAGCTCGCACATCAAGTCGATCCTGCTCAAGCCCCTCGGCCAATCCACGCCGACGGCCACGCCGCAGCCGAAGCTGCAGGTGGAGAACGTGAAACTCGGCACCGGCAACGAGGGCGCGATCGAGATCACTTCTTCGCAGCAGACCTCCACCGCCGTGCAGATGCTCGCGACGTTCACGATTGCGGCGATGGACTTCACGCCATCGTTCGAGATCGGATCGCTCCGGCTTGAGCCGAATTCCAATTCGGTCATGTTGCGCCTCGCGCCGTCTTCCAAACCAACCGCGCTGGATCTGCCGCCGTCGTTCGAGGTCTCCACGGTGAGCCTCGAGGGCAACGCGCAGTTGGCGACCGTTCGCCTTGTGCCTTCCTCCGCGAAGTAAGGCTTTGCAAAAGCCGCCCGGGTTGAGTCCGGGCGGCTTTTGTTTGTTAGCGGGAGGGCGCCGGAGCAGTCCATGAGCGGGCTGGCGTTCGTATGGATAGATCATGAGCACTCAAGCTGACAGCGCCCCCGATCAATCCAACACAATCAAGGATCCTGATACCTGGACGACCGGCGACGAACCCGCAACCGGCGCGCAGTTGTCTTATCTCAAGACGCTCGCGAGCGAGGCCAAGGTGGAGTTCGACGAAGCGGCGAAGCTTTCCAAAGCGGAGGCTTCCAAGCAGATCGACGAGCTTCGTCGTCACAGCGAGCGTCTAAAGGACCAAGTGTAGCCTCTGCATGGACGCGATGGACGCGATGGACGGAAAGGCAGAGACAAAAATCGTTTGTGTTCTCTCCCTTTGCGGCGTTGCGACCTTTGCGCGAGGCAGGCGTTAGAAGCCAGTAAAGGAGGGACCAACCCCCGAATCCGTTGAAAATTATCTCGTGGAATGTAAACGGCATCCGGGCGGTGTTGAAAAAAGGCTTTCTCCGGTTTCTAGAGGATGAGCAGCCGGACATTCTGTGCTTGCAGGAAACGCGAGCGGAAGAGACGCAGGTGCTCGATCCGTTGTGGCATTCGGATTACAACGCCTTCTGGAACGCCGCGGAGAAAAAAGGATATTCCGGCACGGCGATCTTCACCAAGCCGAAGCCAATCTCAGTGCGGCTGGGCCTTGGCATGGCGGTGCATGACCGTGAAGGGCGAGTAATCACGGCGGAGTACGAACGATTCTTTCTCGTCAATGTTTACGTGCCCAACTCGGGCCGGGAACTCCTGCGCCTGCCGTATCGGCAACGATGGGACCGGGCGTTTGTGCGTTACCTTAAAAAACTGCAGGCCGAAAAGCCGGTCGTGTTTTGCGGCGACCTCAATGTCGCCCACGAGGAGATCGACCTCGCTCGCCCAAAGCAGAACGTCAAAAATCACGGGTTTACGCCTGAGGAGCGCAAGGGTTTCCGCGCGTTTATTCGCGCCGGCTTCTTCGACACGTTTCGCGAGTTCGAGAAGGGGCCGGGACACTACACCTGGTGGAGCCAGATGAGCGGCGCGCGGGAGCGCAATGTGGGATGGCGGATCGACTATTTCCTCGCGTCCAGATCATTGCGGCCACATCTGCGTTCGGCATTTATCCGACCGACGGTGGCGGATTCAGATCACTGCCCGGTCGGGATCGAGTTGGATCACGGCGTCGCCTGAGGTCGCACGAAATAGAATCGGTCGCCAACGTGGCGGGAGGCGTAGGTCGTCGGATCAACGGTGATCGTGTAAAGCCGGTTGTCACCATTCACCGCGCGCACTTCAAAGTGGCAGACGCCCGGAAGATCCCTCCGCCGCACGCCGCCGGCGCCAACCGTGATTTGCGTCTCGGGCGCTGCCTCCAGACGTCGGGCCACGATCACGCCCTCAATCCCTCCGGCCGCCGCTGATTGCCGCAGGAGGAAGTAAAACGTCGCGCCAAGCAGTGCCGCGCCGAGCACGCCTCCGGCGACTGCCAGCAGCATCTCGCGCCGCGGTTTCATGGATCCGGCTTTTCGGCGAGGTCGTGGCCGCCGGCTTCGGCGGCTTGCAAGGGGATGAGGCGGCGTTGGTGTTCGCGGTCCGCGCGCTCCCACACGTACCGCCGCAAGAACACTTTGAGCGAGGCCGTCAGCGGGACGGCGAGGATGGCGCCGATTGGCCCCTGGAGCAGCAGCGACCAGCCGAAGATCGAGATAATGACCGTCAACGGATGCAATCCCACCGAGTCACCGACGATCTTCGGCGCAATGAGAAAACCATCCAGCGTCTGCACTGTAAACATGATCGCCACCACCATCAACGGATGTTGCCAGTCACCGTATTGCACGAGCGCAATCAACGTGGCGGGCACGTAACAAAGAACGATTCCCACATAAGGAATGAAGGTTAATATCACTACGAGCAATCCCACGAAGAACGAGAAGTCGAGATGGACGAAGAAGTAAAGCGACGCGCCGATGAGCAATCCATCGATTGTGCTGACGATAAGTTGACCGCGAAAAAAGGCGACGAGATAGCCGTTGATCTCCAGCATCACGCTGACAATTTCCTGCTTTAGCGGAGAGTCTTGAAGCGGGAGATATTCGCTCCAACGCCGCGCGATGTTCCGGCTCTCGACCAGAAAGAAAAACAGGTAAACGGGGATGATGATGGCGTTGAGCAGCAGCCCGAAACTGCCGATGCTGCTCAAGGCCAGATGCCAGGCGCTGTCCAGGATGAGCGGGATTTTCTTGGCGAGATCGGGCAAGCGCTGCTGGACGTAATCGCGAATGGGCGTGGCGGCGTCTTCGGGCGCAGGCGATTCGGCGGCAGGCGAGGGCGCCGGTTCGTCTCCGTTAGGCGAAGCGGCGGGCGACGGCTTGGGAATCGTCGGCAGCATCCGGTCGAGCTTATCCAGTTCTTTTTGCGCTCCATCGAGCACCGCGCTAAGGCGTTTCTGGGCCTTGACCGTGTAAGAAGGCATGTCGCTCACGAGCGCGACGGTCTGCCGGTAGAGCGGAGGCACGAGCGAAACAAACAGGAGCGCCAGGAGCAGCCCCGCCACCGCGAAAACGACGGTCACCGCGCCGGCCCGCGGCAGGCGGGTGCGCGCGCAGAGCATCCGCACGATGGGATCGAGCAGGAAGGCCAGCACCGCCGCGACGGCCATGGGGATCAACACCGGCTGCAGGAAGCCGATTACCTGGGAAACCAGGATCACCACCCAAATGGCGATGGCGCAGACGGCGGCCAGGGAAACCGCGGTGATGGCGATCCACAGGATCTTTCGCTGCCGCGCGGTTGGGTAGTTGGTCATGAAAGAAGGCGCAATCAGAGGTAGTCTTGAAGGGGAAAAGGTTCAAGGTTCAAGGCTCAAGAGTCAGCCGAGTCTTCAATCGCCCGTGAATCCTGGCTGATCGTCTGTTCGATCTTCGTTCCCGGTGCTATGATACGGGCGCATGGCAGACTCAGAAACTCCCGACTCCGGCGCCGAACAGCCGTTTCCCACGCCGGAGGAACTCCAGCACAAACTCGGCGAGTTCTTGAAAAGCAGCTTCGGCGACCGGGTTTCTTTCAGCACGTTCACCTCCGTCGAAACGGAGGACGCGGGCAACTCCTACGCGCCGGAGAAAACCGCGGAACCATCGGATGTCTTCCACTTCAAATACCATCCGCGCGACATCAAGGCGCACCTCGACCGGTTTGTCATCGGGCAGGATGCCGCCAAGAAGGTCCTTTCGATTGCGGTGTGCGATCACTATCATCATGTGAACTACGTCCGCCAGTTGAGCGGGGAGGACGAACGAAACGCGACGGAGCTCGAATACGCCAAGCAGAACGTCGTGCTCCTCGGGCCCACCGGTGTCGGCAAGACTTATCTCGTTAAGCACGTGGCCGATCTGATCGGCGTGCCGTTTGTGAAGGCCGACGCCACCAAATTCAGCGAGACGGGGTACGTCGGCGGGGATGTTGAAGACCTCGTGCGCGACCTGATCGCCAAGGCCGACGGCGACCTGAACCTGGCCCAATACGGCATCATCTACATCGACGAGATCGACAAGATTGCCGCCGCTTCGGGATCGGCGGGCGGGCGCGACGTCAGCGGGCGCGGAGTGCAGACGACGCTCCTTAAGTTGATGGAGGAGACCGAGGTGCTGGTGCGCAATCCGATGGACATGCAGGCGCAGATCCAGTCGGCCTTCGAGAGCCAGCGGCGCGGAGGGAAACCGAAGCGGGAGACGATCAATACGCGGCATATTCTGTTCATTGTCAGCGGGGCCTTTGAACGGCTGAGGGAGCAGGTCGCGCGGCGGATGCGGCAGGCGCAGATCGGGTTTTCCAAGGCCGAGGCAACGGCGCCGTCGTCTTCCGCCAGTCTGCTCAACCAGGCCACGACGCGGGACTTTATCGAGTACGGACTGGAACCGGAATTCATCGGCCGGCTGCCGGTGCGCGTGGCGTGCGACGAACTGACGGCGGACGATCTGTTCGAGATCCTGCGGCGCAGCGAGGGAAGCGTCGTGCGGCAGTGCGAGCGGGCGTTCGCGGCCTATGGGATCGAGGCCGTTTTTGACGATGCCGCCCTGCGGGTCATCGCGGACCGCGCCGCGGCGGAGGGCACGGGAGCGCGTGGGTTGCTCACGATCATTGAACAACTGTCGCGCGAGGCAAAATACGAGCTTCCCGGCGCGCGGGTCGATCGTCTCCCGATCGACGCCGCGTTTGTCGCGGACCCGGCGGGTGAATTGGAGAAACTGCTCGCTCGTTCCGCGGGATAAAGGCGCCGGTTCTGTTATTTACTGTGGGCGATTCGCGACTAAAGTGGGCGCTTTCCCCGTGTCACGCGCCGCTAAATTCACCCTCTTCATCGGAACGCAGGTGAGCCTTGCGCTGGCGCTCCTGCAAGGTTTTGGGGCGATCCGGCCCATGGACGCCGGATTGGCTCGGGGGTTCGGCTTGAGCGATGCGCCGGCGTCACATGCCTTCTGGCAACTCGCGGTTTCGATCGTCCTGGCTTACGGCATAACCTGGACGACAATCGACGTCAACCGTCCGCTCCGCAAGATCGCGCTGGCGGCTGGCGCGTTTGCCGAGATCTGGACCTTCGCGGCTCTCGTGGCTCTCTTTGGCGGCTACTTCTCGCCGGTGCTGCCCGCAGTGGCTGTCGTGCTGGCTTTCGTCGGCGGCTACATTTACTCCCGCAGCGAGGCCGGCAAACGGCAGCAACTCGTCGACGCGGCCTTTGGCGCGAGGGTGTCGCTCGAACAGACGCACTCCCTCGTCGACAGCAAGACGGCGCTTGATCCCGAGGGTCAGGCGCAGGAACTGACCGTGGCGACCTGCGAAATTTTCAATCATCAGCAGCTCATGGAGGCTTTGCCGCCGGCGGAGTACGTGGCGTTGTGCAACCAGTATCTCTCGGCCGCGGCCGAGGCGTTCGTTGGCCGCGGCGGGTGTCTGATTGCGTGTGACGGCGAGGGCGTCCGGGCGATCTTCGGCGCGCCGTCGCCGCTCGCCGGGCATGCCGGCGCCGCCTGTGTGGCCGCCCTTGATCTCGCGCGCGATGTGCGCGTCCTAAACGAACGCCTCGGAAAGGAGCGCGATGGTCTGACCTGCGACCTTCGGATCGGCGTCAACAGCGGGGAGATGGCCGCGGGCCGCTTCGGTTCGCGGCGTCTGGGCGGGTTCAGCGTCGCCGGCGAAGAGGTCGCCTTCGCGCGACGGCTTTGCGCGGCAAACTTGATTTACGGGTCGACGATTTTAGTCGGCGCCAGGACGTATGCGCTCGCCGAGGCAGCGGTGGAGGCGCGGCCGCTGGAGCTCCTGCGGCGCCGGATCGGCGAGCATTGGATCGAAGTGTACGAAATCCTTGGCGAGCCGCGTGATTTATCTCCCGAAGACATGGCGCGCCGCGACCTCTTCTGGACCGGCGTGATCTTCTACCGCGAGAAACGGCTCGACGACGCGCTGGAGAAGTTCTCTCAAGCCCGCGCGGTCACGACGGGGCCGGATGGACCGCTCGATTTCTATTTGCACCGCATCAAGGGATTGAAGCAGAGCAAGTCGACGACGGATTGGGAAACGGCGCGGTTGCTCAACTCGCTGTAAGCACCCTTGCTCATGCGGCGCATCGATTATCCGGAGCCCCTTCAGCGTCTAGTGGTGCAGCTCAAACGCCTTCCCGGCGTGGGGCCGCGCAGCGCCGAGCGGATGGCGCTTTGGCTCGTCGGCGGCGCTTCTGGCGGAGCGCGCGGCAAGGAGATCGCGGCTTCCATGCTCGAGACCGCGGCGCAGGTGCGACCCTGCGTTGAGTGTGGGTTTTTCACGACGGAGACCCGCTGCGAAATCTGCCGCGACGACACCCGCGCCGGCGGTCCGCTCTGCGTTGTGGAACAGGCGACCGACATCGTGCCGCTGGAACGCACGGGCGTGTTCCGGGGCCGTTACCACGCCCTCGGCGGCCGTCTCGCGCCCCTCGACCACGTGAGCCCGGAGGATCTCACCATCGATCGCCTCCTGGAACGGGTGAAGGCCGCTCCCCAGGCTGAGGTGATCCTGGCCTTGAGCGCGGATGTGGAGGGCGAAGCCACCGCGCAATACCTCGCCGGGTTGCTCCGCGAATTGCCGGGAGTGGCCGTCACCCGCATCGCCCAGGGCCTGCCGGCAGGCGGTGGATTGGAAGCGGCGGACGAGTTGACGCTCTCGCGCGCCATGACCGGCCGCGTGGTCTGGAAAAACTAATTCCGCCTCAGTGACCCGCTGCCGGGGCGCCATGACCATAAAATTCCGCCAGCTCTGGCCGAAAACTCGCCAAGGTAAAGAGCGAATCCTGCAGCAATAGTTGAAAAACGAGAGGATCCAGGGTCCTCGACGCCCGGCGCAGCGCGTCCGCCGTCGAGGGGAAATTTTCCGCCCGAAGCGCTCGCGCCGCCGCGGCGGCCAGCGCGTAACCGGAGGGATAAGGACTGGCTAACTGCGCATCGACCTCAGCGGCTGACCCGCTGGAGACATCGATGCCGGCCTGGATCTCGGACAGCCACATTTTCATCCGGTAAAAGCCGTCCATCGCTTCGTGCTGATTTCGCAGCAACGCGCTGCGCAAGCGCGCGGCGGCTTCCGCGGGCTTGCCCTGGCGCCGGAGACTTTCTCCCCAAAAGTAATAAAAATCTTCCCGCGTCGGATCGCAGGAAGTCGCCTGATCGAAAGTCTGGCTGGCATTCGCAAAATTCGAGGCCGACATTTGGAGCAAACCCTCCATGAACAGCGCATCCGCGGGACCGATCTGCCCCGCCTTTTCGGCCATGTCGAGGATCCCCTTGGCGCCAATTCCATCGTGCTGGTAGAACGCGGCGCGCGCCTGCTCGAGGGCGAGCCGCGGCCAGCCCGGATGTTTCTTGAGAAGCTCCTCGAACAGCGCGCGCGCCTCCTGGGGCTTATCCCCCTTCATCATGCTAAACGCGCCATCGAGGGCCGCCTGGGACTCCGGGTTGAGCCGATCAACCTTCAAGGCGCGAACCGGGCCGGCGACGGCGCCCTGCATGGTCATCGCCTCAGGGGGGAAAAAATCGTGCACGGCGTACCCGGCGACGAACGCGGCGGCCGAGATCACGGTCCCTCCCAGAACAATCCACAAAACTCCATGCGTGCGACGAGGAGCCGGCGCCGGCCGAACCCACGAGGGCATCTCCAAAGGCGGGATCGGCGGCACGTCGTCTTTCTTGGCCGCCTGGGCGACCGGGGACTCGATCTGGAGAACGTCCCGCTGGGGCTCTGCGCTGACCGGCGTCTTCTCGACGCGGACCTCGGCGGGAGACGGCTGATTAGACGGCATCGAGAGCCGGTTGTCGACCTCCGGCGGTTCGTGAGCGCGGCTTTCTTCGAAGACGTTCGCTTCGGGCTGCGGCGCCCGGGTTTTAAAACGAGGCCGGCGGCTGTCTTGGGGAGAGGAGGGGGGCTCTTGCATCGGCAGAACTCGTGTTTTCGGCGAGCGTAACGACCCACGCGCCGCGGAGCAAGACGCTTTGCGGGCAACTCGTTTGCCGCTTCCCTTTGACATTTCGCCCGGACGGGCAAGCATACCCTGCCCATGGCGCACGCGGAGTATGACGTTCTGATTGTCGGCGGCGGACCGTCTGGAAGCACGGCGGGCGCTTACCTTTCCCTGGCCGGTCTCCGGGTGCTGATCGCCGAGAAGGAGCGCTTCCCGCGCTTCCACATCGGCGAGTCGCTTTTGCCCGCGGGCAACGCGATTTTGCGGCAAACCGGCGTCTGGCCCGCCGTGGAAGCAGCCGGTTTTAAACGAAAGTACGGAGCGGAGTTCCACCTGAGCAACGAGAGCGCGCCGCCCAAGCGCGTGGTGTTCGCGGCGGGCTTTGCCCCCGGGATGGACTACACCTACCAGGTGGAGCGCTCGCGCTTCGATCACCTCCTGCTCGACCACGCCGCCGGCCTGGGCTGCGACGTGCGGCAGGAAACCCGCGTCACCGCCGCTTCTGAGACCGCTGCCGGCCACGAAGCCACGCTCGAAGGCCCCGATGGCAGCCGCACCGTCCGCTGCTCGTGGATCATCGACGCCAGCGGGCGCGACAACCATTTCCACAAGCCGCTCAAACTCGAACGCACCGAGCCGATCCTGCCCAAGAAAGTCGCCGTTTACGCGCACTTCGAAGGCGTCCGGCGCGCCGATGGCCCGGAAGGCGGGAACATCGTGATCGTCCGCCATGGCGACGGATGGTTTTGGCTGATCCCGTTGGATGAACGGCGCACGTCTATCGGCCTCGTCACCGGGGTGGAGCGGTTGCGCGCGGCGGGCGGTGACGCCGAGGCGCTCTTCGACCAGATCGTCGGCCAGTCTTCGAAACTCCAGAGCCTCATGGCTGGAGCGGAGCCCGTTTCCAAGTTCCACGTCACCAGCGACTACAGCTATCGCGCGCGCCGTTTCGCCTCGCGCCGGCTTCTCCTTGTGGGGGATGCCGCCGGATTTCTCGATCCCATGTTTTCCACGGGCGTTTTCATGGCGTTGCTTTCCGCGAGATCGGCCGCGAGGGCCGTCATCAAGGCGCACGGCCAGCGGGCGCCATTGTCGCGGTGGGCGCAATGGTGGTACACGTATAATTTGCGGGCGCACTTTGGCGTCTTCGAGAATCTCGTGCTGGCCTTCTACGATAACGCGAGCTTCTCCGTGTTCATGGATCGCAGCCCGCCCCTGGAGTTGGCCCGGGCGATCAACGCCATCGTGGCGGGCAATTCGCGGCCTCCCTGGAAAGTGCTTTGGCGGTACTGGACTTTCCTGCTGGTCTGCCGATTGCAAAAGCGATGGGCGCTCGTGCCCCCGGTCAACTTCGCGCCTCCGGAGCCTGCTCTGGTCTCGCCTTCCGTGGGTCGTTAGAAGCATATGCGGTCAAGTTCCGGTTGTAGCGGCGGTCTGTGACCGTCGGTGGAATTGCTTGACGGGGCACACTTCCCCTCGTCGAGCCAATCTACCGACGGTCATAGCAAGCTGTCGGAGTTAGAGAATTCGTGATCAAGCGAC